>JAKPMS010000203.1 GCA_029548805.1 Spirochaetota bacterium
AAGGAAAGCCCCGCCTTTTTTATGATATCGGGAATGGACAGGACAGCTGCCGCGCCAAGGGCGTTGTCAAGAAGCCCGGGGCCGGTGATATAATCGTTACTTACAGAATAATGAATGTCGCTGGCCGGAGAGAATAGCGAATCCAGCTCTGCTGTTACCAAAATAGGCGGACGGGAAGGATCGCTGCCCTTGATAATGCCAATAGGGTTGCCCAGTTGATCCATGGTACATTCGTCAACATCCATTTCAGACAGTCTATCTGCAAAAAATCTGGCTCTTACATTATAGTCGATATTGGCCATGTCATCATCACTTTGCCAGGTACCCGCACAGGAAGGAACCTCGCCAAGCATGATGGCATTGCCAAGGATAAGCTCCTTCATATCGGCTATTTTTGCTTCCAGGCCCCTTATTTTACCCAAAAGATTGTTTGCCTTTTCCAGTGTTGCCTCCTTTCCGGTACTAAACAATATTCAAGTATAGGCCAATAACAGCGTAGTGGCAAACCTTTAGCCTGATGGATTATGATAAAAGGCATGATACCATTCAGCAAAGCTGTCTTTGACGCCATATGCAGAAAAAAGGCGCATCCGGAATCCCCGGTTTTTGAGAAGCTGGATATAAAAGCACCGGCCATGCATAAATTCATGGACATGGACCTTATGCTTGTGGAGTCGGCCGATATAGAAAAACTGGCTGCCCGGGCATTTTACGATATCCAGTTCAAACTGGATACGGAGCTGGCGTTATGGCTGGCAGATGCAGCTGCTGCAAGTACAGCCGGCAGCCCAGAAAAGCGGGTGCTGGAACAGCTTCTGGAAAACGCAAAAATATCCGCAAGGGGCATATACCCCATGTGCCAGGACAGCGGAACAGCCATAGTGTATGCATGGAAGGGCTCCAACATATTTGTAAAGGGAGATGAGCAAGCCGCTATGGAAAACGGAGCCAGAAGCGCATGGGAAAGGGGAAGGTTCAGAAACAGCCAAATCCTGCCCATTGGCAAGTTGGAGGAAAAAAACAGCGGAAACAACCTGCCCGTGTCCATAAAAATATTTTCTGAAGGCAGCGACAAATACCTGTTTCTTTTTTGTGCCAAGGGGGGCGGCTCCGCCAACAAAACACGCCTGTTCCAGGAAACAAAGGCCGTATTGAGGCCGGATGCCATGGCAAGCTTTATTAAAAAAGCTGTTGACAGCATTGGCGTATCCGCATGCCCGCCTTACAGAATTGCCTTGGCCATTGGAGGCCAGAGCCCGGAAGAAAGCGTAATGGCGGCAAACCTTGCATCATACGGAGCCCTTGATGCCCTGCCGGTTCGGGCAGAACCCGGCGGCAGCCCTTACAGGGACCGGGAACTGGAAGCCGTTTGCCTTGAAGCAGCCCGCAACTCGGGCTGGGGCGCCCAGTTTGGCGGCATTTATATGGCCAGGGATGCCCGGGTTATAATGCTGCCGCGCCACGCAGCCAGCCTGCCCATAGCCATTGCCGTTTCTTGCATTGCGCATCGCAAAGCCTTTGCCTATATTTCCAAAGACGGCTGCTTTCTTGAAAAGCTGGCTTCCGAGCAGGAGCTGGAAAGCATCACACAAAAAAATGCGGGACAAAAAAGCTGTCCAAAAACAGAAAGCATAAAACTGGAGCTGGGCCGCTATGGCGGAGACAAGCTTAAAAAAGCCATAGCCAGGCTTAAAGCGGGCAACATGATAGAACTGTGGGGCCAGGTAGTTTTGGCAAGGGATGCTGTCCACGCACGGCTTTTAAGCATGCTGAAAAAAGCCGAGCCGCTGCCTGACTGGGCATACCTGCCGGTATTCTATGCGGCACCTACAGAAGCGCTGCCTGGCAGGGCAAGCGGCTCCCTGGGACCCACCACTTCAAGGCGCATGGACAGCTACCTTTTGGACTTTGCGCAGCACGGGGTGTTTCCCGTGTCCATAGGCAAAGGCGAGCGGGCGGCAGAATGCGCGGAAGTTTACAAAAAGCATGGCGGCGCTTATCTGGCTACAGTAGGAGGAGCGGCAGCCATTGCAGCGGAGCGCTATGTAAAAGCTTCCGCAATAATAGACTGGCCGGAACTGGGCATGGAGGCAGTCCGCATTGTGGAACTGTCTGGCCTGCCTTGCATGGTAATTATGGACAGCCATGGCGGCAACTATTATGAGGCCTTGCAAAAATGACATGCATAAGCCACTTGGGCAAACGCCAGACTGGCAAGCCTGACTAGGCGTCTGCCAGTGGCAACAAAAAGGATGCCACTAAAAGCTCGCTGTCTGTCCTGAGCGCATGCATTACGCCAGCCGGTACTATAAAGGCCCGGCCGTGCAGCAATTCTTCTTCGCTGTTTTCTAAAACTCCGTAGCCATGCCCGGACAGGCAGTAAAAAACCTCGTCAGCCTTTGGATGCTTGTGCAAGGCCACCTTTTTTGCCGCATCTATATGGTAAACGTTGTTGACTATTCTTTTTTTAATGCTTTCTGTATCCATGCTTTATTTCCTTTCCCGGTTCTGGTAATACCAAAGGGCTGTGGTCATCAGCGCATGATTCCACGGAGCCTTGCCCATGGCTGAGAATACCTCTTCTTCGGGCACAAGTTCCACATCCACAAACTCGAACTCGTCCAGGTTTTGCTGCCCGCTGCGGGTCAAATCTCCAGCAAGAAATATATGGAAGCGGTTGGTCATAAAAGCCGGGTTTGGGGAGCATTCTCCCAGTTTTTCCAGCGTTCCGGCCCTGTAGCCTGTTTCTTCTTCCAGCTCGCGCGCTGCGGCCTTGGCAGCTTCTTCGCCTTTTTCCACCACCCCGCCAGGGAACTCCATCATTACTTGCTCTGCCCCATGGCGATATTGGCGTACCGCTACAATCTGCCTGTGTCCGTTCTTTTCCATGACCGGTATAACCACTGCCCAGTCGGGAGCATCCAGCACAATAAAACGGCCTTCCTTACCCTGAGGGCCAAGGCTCCGTAGCTCTGCTGCGGAAAAAATGGAATAATCGTAAAGCTTTTTTTTGGATTTTAAAACCCAGTCATGGACAGAATTGCTCATAAGTATAACCTTTTCTTTTTATAGTTCCTGGAAGATTGTTGACAGCTCTTTTAGCTACCATATATTGTATAATTCCATCCTTGCCTATACAACTACTAGCAGAGTTTTTGTAAAAATAGGCGTTAACAACAATATTCGGGGAACTACCTTTTCTGAAAGCGGCCAAAGGCCAGCCAAGGATGGCGATAGCCAGCCGCTAGCCTTCAAATGTATCCGGAAAGTCCGGTTCGGAATCGCTTATTATACGTACCATAGGGCCTTTTTCCGCCTCTGCTGTAATGGGATCTGGGGCAAAAAGGGCCGGCCACATCTGGCTGCCGGCAAAGGACGGTGCGGAAAGCATCCGCTCCGCTATTCTGGCTTCCAGCAGGGCTGGATTCATGGCCCTAGGGCCGGCCGCTGGCCCGGCCGCGGGCTCGGCTGTTGGCCCGGCCTTGTCATATGCAAAACCGTAAGCCCAAAGAGAAGAGTACATTGGCACAAATGCCAAAGCCGTATCCACTGCAGAAAAAACAGACAGCAATGTGGCCTTTATGCATGCAAAAGCAAGCGGCCTTGCCGCCGGGGATTCCATGTGCATGGCAAAAATTCCATTATTATTGTTTAGCACTTTTTTTACCAGCTTAAAAAATTCCCTTGTATACAAAAACCTGGCGGGACCTTCCGGGTCGGTCATGTCCATAATTACAACATCATATTCAGCTTTGGCTGCCAGCAGAAAGGCCCTGGCATCTCCGTAACAGTGCCTTACCCTTTTGTCATCAAAAGAGCCTTTATGAACTTTGGGCAAATACTCCCTGCAAAAGGCAACAACTTCCGGATCCAGCTCGGCAAAGTCCACATGCTCCACTGTCTTGTGCTTTAATACTTCCCTTAGGGTTCCGCCGTCTCCGCCGCCAAGCACCAGTACCCGCCTGGGTTCAGGGTGTGCGAGCATAGCGGGATGCACAAGAGGCTCGTGATAGCGTTCCTCCCAGCGTTCTGTTAGCTGGGTAAAACCGTCCAGCAACAGCGCTTTGCCAAAAATGCCTGTTTTAACTATCTCGGCTTCCTGGAAAGCAGTCCTGGATTTGGCCAGGCTATCTTCTATGGTAAAGAAAAAGCCCTGCCCGGAATTTAGGTTTTCTTTCTGTATTCTATTTTGCATTGCTTTCCTTTGTTCAAGCCCTGGGCCCCATTTTTGGCCCCAGGGCTTTGCATTCAAAAATTTCCTGTATCTCAAGCGCCAAAGCTTTTCTTATGCGCTTTCTCTCCGTAGCAGACAGGCTGGAGTCATCATCATTAAATAAATAATCTTTAAGGCGCAATACCTTTCTTTTCATTTTGGTATGAAAGTTGTTGTCAGAAACAATATTTACATCGTAGGAGGTATATTCATCCAGCACATCGGCAGCTATAAAGTCCTGGATGGATGAAATGTCATGGTCTATGAACAGCTTGGCGCCATGGTTGTCGCGGGTAAAGCCGCGCACCCTGTAATCTATAAGCACAACATCGGACTCAAGCTCTTCTATAAGAAAATGCAGGGCTGAAAGCGGGCTTATCATGCCGCAGGTGGATATGTCCACGTCCACCCGGAAAGTGGCTATGCCGGAAAGGGCATTGTACTCCGGGTAGGTATGAATGGCTATATGGCTTTTGTCCAGATGCCCCAAAACACATGGAGCCGGGTCCGCTTTGGGCAAGCCATGAATTCCAGCAAGCGGATGGTCCTCATTTAGAAGGGCAACAACACTGGCACCCCTGGGGTCATAATCCTGGGTCGAAACATGCACAAGTTTTGCATTAATTATTTTTGTTACTTCTTCTACTATGGTTTCCAGCCGTTTGGAGTTGTATTCTTCGTCTATGTACTCTAGGTATTCTATCTGTGATTCTCTGGATCTGGCATAACTGATATCATAAATGTTAAAACTGAGCGATTTGGTCAGATTGTTAAAACCTTCCAGTTTTATTGTCTGCCCTTTTATTCTTCTTACCAATTATCCTGGATTCCCCCTTTTTGATACTCCAAAAACTTGTTGAACTATTGTAGTACAATGAAGTTTATTGGTAAAGTTAATTATGGGAAGCTCTAAAAATCCTATGGATTTTAGGGTTCCCGTTATGCTTTTAAGGTAATTATTAAGGAGAGTTTGAAGCATGTACGATTTGCCTGACTGGGTAAGCAGTTTTCCGGCTGCTGTTACCGTATCCGACCTGGAACTTAGCATAGTATATATGAATGAAGCGGCAATTGCCAACTATAGTGCAGACGGCGGCAAAGCCCTGCTTGGCAAAAAAATGCTGGGCTGCCACAACGAAAACTCCAAAGCCATAATTCAGCGCCTGATAAAAGACGGCGGCACTAATGTTTATACCATAGAAAAAGCAGGCAGAAAGAAACTCATTTACCAGAGCGACTGGAAGGACAAGGAAGGCAAAATTGCCGGCCTTGTGGAAGTATCCATGGTTTTACCTGGCAACTTGCCCCATTATGTAAGATCCTGACAGCTTTAGCCTGCCAAAAAGAGCTGTAAAGGGGAGCTTGGGGCTCCAGAAGCTTAAGTCTGCAAGACTATAGGCCGG
>JAKPMS010000209.1 GCA_029548805.1 Spirochaetota bacterium
TTGCAAAGGCTTGGCAAAAAAACAGTGCTTTTATCAGCTGGCCCTTTTTCCAGAACAGAAATATCTGGCTTTGAAAAATGGTTCTCCTGCAATCTGGACAATCATGAGTTTGACGAAAAAAACAGTGCAATTATTGTGCTGGATTGTTCTTCCATTTCAAGAACGGGGTCCATAGAAAAAATACTGCCTCCTTCCATGGATATAGCTGTAATAGACCATCATGCCATAGGCAACAAAGAAGAAGAAAGAACTCCCAAAACGAGTCTTGTATATCCGTCTGCGCCGGCTGTTACTTATATCATTCAGCTTATTATGGAGAGCATGCAAGAGGAGCCCACTAAGGAAGAAGCTGAATTGCTTTTTTTTGGATTGTGCACAGATACGGGCTATTTCAGGCATCTCAATGAGGAAGCTGCCGATGTTTTTCATGCCGCAGGCCGCTTGGTAAAGGCTGGGGCATCTCCCAAAAAGGCTTTTGAAATGATGAACGGAGGAAAGCCTTTTTCTTCAAGAAAGCTTATTGCGGAAATACTCAGCAGAACACAAGCTTACTATGACGGCCAGCTGCTGGTTAGCTATGTTGGCTTGGATGATATGGAGAAATATGGCCTGGTCAGCAGGGATTCCGACATGGTTTACCAGCTTTTGTTGACTGTAGCAGGTATGGAAGTGGCAGTTATTGTAAGGCAGGAAAGTGCGGACAATTGCAGCGTAGGTTTTAGGTCAAAAAACAAAGTAGATGTAGCCAAAATTGCATCAGCCTTTGGGGGAGGCGGACACAAACTGGCAGCGGGACTATATATTCAGGGCCGGGTGGAAGATATAAAGGAAAAAATCATAGCTGTGTTTGAACCTGTTTTCTGTCCCAAAGAACAGGATGGCTAGAAAAAACCTGCTGTAACAAAATGTAACAAACTGCTTAAAGAGTTTTTGCCAAAAAACACCCGCACAAATTTGTTACATTTTGTTACATTATAATTTGTTTTCCTGCAAGTATTTGCCTTAAAAATAAAAAAAATATTTGGCACGATTTATGCATATATGTTTTTATGACAAAAAACGATGCAAAAGGCAATAAACAGCTAGTCATCGGAGCAGAAGAAAAAAGCCTTGAAATGCTTGTCAAAAGGGTTAAAGCAGGGGATGAAACAGCCAGAAGTTTGTTGATGGAAGCAATAGCAAGAGACATTTATGCCCAGCCCAGGCTTTATGGTCTGAAATCTGCTGAAGAAGCCGGGGATATATTTGCCAGGTATTGGAACCGTCTGCTTAAGCT
Organism: Spirochaetota bacterium; assembly: GCA_029548805.1. Classification (GTDB taxonomy): domain Bacteria; phylum Spirochaetota; class Spirochaetia; order Treponematales; family UBA12059; genus SZUA-370. The sequence goes on from JAKPMS010000209.1 coordinate 1,277, forward strand.
CCCTGAGCGCTATGAGTTTGTTGGCCGCAGCTTCAAGGCTTACCTGGTCACTGTAATAAAATATATGGCTATCAGCATTCGAAGACAGCAAACAGAGTTTTGCTGCAGGGAAGAAGCCTATATAGGGGCCAGCAAACACGAACTTTATAAAAACTCGGCTTTTGCAGGCTATCCGGATTCCGGATTTAGCGAATACAAATTGCTGAAGATTTTTCCCGATAAAAACCAGCAAGGGCTTAAGGCAAAGGCTTTTAGAAGGCGGTTTTTGTTTATTTGCCTAAAAAACGCATTATTGCTTAATGATGATACGGCCATGTCCATGGCAAAAACAGTCGGGATAGATGGGCAAATACTGCTGCATCTTTTGGAAAAGGCAAGAAAAAACCATCCGGTTCTAAAAACAGACCGTAGGGCTTATGAAAAAAGCAGGAATTCGGCATGGCTAAGAATGTGCTACATGGAACAGAGGCTTGCAAAAGAAGTTGACCCGCATATTCGCAGGGTTTTAACAGACAAAATCAAAAAAAACAGGGTCTTGTACTACAAAGCGGCCAGGCGCTTGTACCGTTCTTCATTAGCCATTTCTAACAAGGACTTGGCCGGCTTTCTTGGCCTGCCGAAAGGTACTATCGACAGCGGAATCGCACGCATCAGTAAAATGCTTGGGGATATGGCAGAAACAGAAAAAAAAGATTAAAATAAGCCGAAAAACAGAAAGCATCGCTTAAATTTGCAATAATTCGGAGGATCCATGCTTCTTTATGCTGCCAGCAACAATGCCCATAAAATTTCGGAATTGATCTTGGCTTTTCAAAATTGCGAAATCCGCTCTCCCGCAGAAGCTGGAATAAACTTCGAGTTTGAAGAAACAGAGGACAGCTTTACAGCCAATTCACTGGCCAAAGCCATGGCTTTGTGGAAATTGATCGGGAAACCGGTTTTGGCCGATGATTCCGGGCTGTGTGTGGACGCCCTGGGCGGAAGGCCCGGGGTATATTCCGCCCGTTATGGTTCGGTGGACGGCAAAACTCCATTGGGATCCTCGGAGCGGAACAGGCTGCTGCTTAAAGAAATGGAAGGCAAAAGCCTGCGGAGCTGCCGTTTTGTATGTTCGCTATCCTTGCTTATAAGCCCTTACAGGTTTTTTGTGATACAGGAAACACTGGAAGGGCAATTGCTGTATGAGCCAATAGGGAAGGGAGGCTTTGGCTATGACCCGATTGTATTTTTGCCAGAATTGGGAAAAAGCGTGGCAGAGCTGGAAGCAGCTGAAAAAAACAAACTGTCCCACAGGGGCAAAGCTGTATTAAAAATGGCCGAAATTATAGGGACCTTTAAGACTGCCAACGGTTTGTGTTAAGTTATTTTTTAAAAATTGCTTTGTACAAGGATATTAAGTTAAAAAAAAGCGCCGTTTCCGGCGCTTTTTTTTATGCTTTAATGTTGTACTTCTTTCTGAACCTGTCAATACGTCCAGCGGTGTCAACAAGCTTCTGTTTTCCGGTAAAAAAGGGATGACAGGCAGAACAAATTTCCACTTGAATATTTTTTACCGTTGAACGGGTCTCAATGACATTTCCGCAGGCGCAAGTTATGGTTGTTGCTTCATACTTTGGGTGTATTCCACTTTTCATTGCTAACTCCTTGCCAGCCTGTCTTAATTGCCAGATAACTGGTTATCAAGACGCTTATCATAATAGCCCCAAATTTTCAGGAATCTCCCGCGGGAGTATTCATGGATTTAAGGAAGGCCTCATTATTCTTGGTTTTGGACATCTTGTCAATTAGCAGCTCCGTAGCCTCCAGGTCATCCATGGGGCTGAGCGCTTTTCTAAGAAGCCATATTTTCTGCAGCTCGTCATTGGCAAGCAACAGTTCTTCTTTGCGGGTGCTGGATTTTTTTACATTTATTGCAGGGAACAACCTTCTGTCGGACATGCGGCGATCCAGGTTTATTTCCATATTGCCTGTGCCCTTGAATTCTTCAAAAATCACCTCATCCATTCTTGAACCCGTATCCACCAAAGCTGTGGCAATAATGGTAAGGGAACCTCCGCCTTCTATATTTCTGGCTGCGCCAAAAAAGCGCTTGGGTTTGTGCAGGGCGTTGGAATCGACACCTCCGGACAGGATCTTGCCGCTGGTAGGTACCGTTTGGTTATAGGCTCTGGCAAGGCGGGTGATGGAATCCAGCAGGATGACTACATCTTTTCCGTGTTCCACCAGCCTTTTTGCCTTGTCCAGCACCATTTCGGACACCTGTACATGCCGTGTGGCCTGCTCGTCAAATGTGGAAGATATAACCTCCGCCTTGACTGTGCGTTCCATGTCGGTTACTTCTTCAGGCCTTTCATCAATCAGCAATACAATAAGGTAAATTTCTGGATGATTGGCAGTTATGGCATTTGCTATTTTCTGCAACAATATTGTTTTTCCTGTTTTTGGCGGAGAAACAATAAGTGCTCTCTGTCCCTTGCCGATGGGGCAAAAAAGGTTAATAATCCTGGTAGAAATTTCCGTGCTTTTGGTTTCAAGATTTATACGTACATCCGGATACAGCGGAGTCAGGTTTTCGAATGGAATGCGATTTTGGGCTACCGCCGGTTCGTCAAAGTTGACCTGTTCCACCCTTAGCATGGCAAAGAAGCGCTCGCCCTCCTTTGGGCTGCGTATTTGGCCATAGACGGTATCGCCGGTCTTCAGGTTGAACAGCCTTATCTGTGAAGGGCTTATATATATGTCATCTGAGCCAGGCAAATAGCTGTTTTGGGGTGATCTAAGAAAACCGTATCCGTCCGGCAGTATTTCCAGGGAACCATAGGCATATATTATTCCGCCATTTTCCGTGTGGGTTTTGAGTATGAAAAAAATCAGTTCCTGTTTTTTGAGTATCATCATTTCTTCATGGTTCAGGCCGGTGTTGACTCCCAACTCCCGCAGTTCCTTGAAACCCATGCTTGTTAGTTCATTTATGGATAATCTGGAACGTTGTTCCATTTGCTCGCTTTTTTGGGCATCTGTGCGGGGTTTTTCAAAGCCGTCTTGTTTTCTGGTAAAACCCGGACTTGCAGCAACCCTGCTTTCCTGGGCTTCTTCTTCATTGCTGATGCCGGGAAAACTGGTGTTTGCATTATTTTTATGCATGTGAGAAGCTGAAGACCGGCTGTGGCTGTTATTATTTGATGACCTAGGCTCGGTTTCATCCGCCTTGTTTGACGCTTTTCTTACGACTCTTTTGCGTGCAGGCTGTTTTGAAGCACCATTTTCCATAAACGTATCCCTGCCGCTAAGGTTTTCGTCGGAAGCCATAAAGGCTGTTATTGGTTTTCTGATAGATTGCTCTTTTTTCTCTTCCAGCATAAGTTCGAGTTCCAACTCTCCTTGTGGTTTATGGTCTGTTTGTTCAGAAAATTTTTCAATCTTATTTTTTCGCAGATTGGCCATAGGCAATCTCCATAAATACGGGTTTGTAAAAAATCAAGAAATTTTGCCTTTATAAGGTAAAATGCTTGTAAAAAGGCATGCTGTATCCGTCATCTAAGTATTGATGTTATGATTTTCCTTTTAAGTTTGACAATAGGAGACCTCTAAAAACTTCAGTTTTGAGAGGTCACATTTAAAAACATAGCGTTTTCGGCCTAAAACGCAATGGAAGCTTAAAACTATGGGTTTTTTATAGCTTCCCATTAGTTGCCTGAAATAAATATTGCATGATTGTCTGGCGACGATATGCAAGAAAATATATTCAAACGATACTGTGCTGTGTGCTTGTTGTCAAGTGTACAAGCATTGGCACTTTGCATTATCAAAAAACCTGCCCCATGGCGCTTTGGCAAAAAGCTAGCATGCCATTGAGTGCATACAGAACAGCCTGTTTACGTATGCTGTTTCTGTTGCCGCGGAAAATTTGCATTTTGGATATTACTTTATCTTGCCCATAAAAGCCGAAGCATACGGTTCCTACTGGCTTTTCTTTGCTTCCTCCGTCGGGGCCGGCTATTCCGGTAATGGAAAAGGCATAATTGCTGCCAAAAGCCATGGCACTGCCAATAGCCATAGCAGCAGCTGTTTCTTCCGACACGGCTCCGTATTGCTGTATAGTAGTTTCCGGCACTGACAGGAAGCTGCTTTTGGCAAAATTGGAATAGGCAACCACAGCCCCTACAAAGCAGGCAGAAACACCAGGAATATCAGTAATAGCCTTTGCTGCCCAGCCTCCGGTACATGACTCGGAACAGGAAAGATTTTTATGACTGTTTATTAGGAATGTGGTCAGTTTTTTTGCAGCTTCTTTTATTGTCATGCTTACAGATTTTCAGCTTTGTCTGTCTGATCCAGGGAATCCCTGTTTTGAAGCATTTCGCAGCGTCCTTCAAACAAGACTCCATCAGCAATACGAAGTCTGGCTGTTTTTACATTGCCCCTTACCTGCGCTGTAGAACGGAATTCCACTTTATCGGCAGCTTCCATGTTGCCGCTAAGGTTTCCGGCAACCAGAATGCTCATTGCTTTTATCCTGCCGGCTTTTACTGTAGCGCCTTCGTCAATATACAGTATTCCTTTTGCATCTATATCGCCTTCAAAGTTGCCCTTGATCATTAGACTGGAATCAAATTTCAGAACCCCGTTGAAACTGGTGTTGGGCCCAAGAGTGGTGGTAATTTCCAAGGAATGCTTGTTTGGTGCTTGTTTGGCCATAAAGTCTGCTTTCTATTTATGATTCATTACATATACGCCGTCCCAGTCTTCATCCGGGGGGTCTATAATAAAATGCTTACAGCGTTCAAGATATACTTTTGATGGGCCGTCCGCAGGGTCTATTGCCAGGGCTGCGGCAAAACGGTCCATGGCTTTTGAAAAATCCATCAATTTGTATAGCTTCCTGCCTTCTGCATATAGGCTCAATACCTGTTTTTTTTCTTCGCTTAACATAATGCCTCCACTGGATCAAGCAGCTTTTATCTGAAATCCCCTTTAAGAGCAGTGATATCCCTGCTTTCGTCAATCAGGCTGTCGCTTTCTTTAATTAAGGTATTTGTGTTTTTTTGTATTATTTCCAAAATATCCAGTATCCCCTGAACTTTTAACTTGGCTAAATGAATATCAGCCGCTTCCATGGCAGCATTTGCCATATCCCTTATTTTAGAAACAGATACCGAAAACTCGTCCAGTATTTTATTACAAAGAACAATACGCCTATCCCGGTTTTCCAACTGATGCAGGATCTCCCTGGAACGCAATACTGCTCTTATTCTGGCCAGCACTTCCGCAAAATTATAGGGCTTTGTTATATAGTCATCTGCTCCCAGCTCAAGAGCCTCCACTTTGTCTTTGACATCATCAAGGGCTGAAAAAATTATAATTGGTATATCCGCAAATTTGGCAAATTCGGGCGAATTTTTTAGAATTTTTACCACTTCCCAACCGGGAAGTACAGGCATCATATTGTCCATAAGAAGCAAGTCAGGATGAATTTTACGTATAGCTTGCAGAGCCTCTTGCCCATTTTCGGCTTTATATACATCAAAGCCCAATTTGCCCAACATTACTTCAAAGAACTCGAGATTGATCTGTTCATCATCTACTAAGAGAATACGCTTTTTTGAAAGCATTTTGAACTCCAATCCACTTTGTTGTAATTTATGCAAAATCCCGTTTTTTGGACAAGCAATCCCCTGATAAGCCGCTAACTATAAAGTTATTGTCCTATAGGCTGCTTTTATTGTCAATGCAAAGAGTTTTAAGCAGCGGTTTTTTTGTCAGCCATAGCCAAAACTGTAAAAAATATTGCAAAAGCTGTTATAAGCAAATCAATAAACAAATGATATTGCTCGTAAAATGTTTTTTTTGTTACACCCAGTTTTATGTCCAGGGCCAAAATACCAGGTTCCATTGATTTTAGCTCATGAATAACGCTGCCCTTGCCGTTCACAGCAGAAGTTGAACCGGTATCTGCGGCCCTTATTATTATTGAAGCTGTTTCTGCAGCCCTGAATCTGGACATGGCCAAATGCTGCTGTTGCATGTACTCTGAATTGGCCCAGGAATCGTTGGTTAGAACGACAAAAAAATCAGGGTTGTCAAACGAAGCCAAAAAAGATCCAAACGAGTCTTCAAAACAGATGGGAGAAGCAAAGCTGGCAGAACCTAGCCTGAATATGAATTTGTCAGATCCGGGGTTCCAGAAACCTCCAAGATGGGCAATTATTGGCCTGGATATAAAGTCAAAATTTAAAAAAGACGGCAAATACTCGGAAAATGGCACCAATTTTATTTTTGAATAGTGCTGCTCGGGCTTTCCGTTTTTATAAAGTATAGCCGAATTATATTCTTTTTGCCGCCTGTCATCCTCGGGCGGCACATAAGCATTGCCGGTTAAAATTGGTATGGGATATTCATCTAAAAAGCTTTTTATCCTTGCTGTCAATTCATAAACTTCCCTGTTGGGGCGATATCTGAAATGCCACTCAATAGGAGGAACAATGGCAGTTTCATGCCACACTACAAGCTTAGGCTTATATTTGACAGCTTCTATGCTCAGGGCAGAAAGCTTGTCAAATGCATTGTTGTAGGCCTCGACAGTTTTTTGCTTTTTAATGCAAGGCTGAAGCAGGGCAACACGAAAATAGCCTGGCCGCTGCTCATCTCCGGGGTTTACAAGAAGAATGCTGCCATCGCTATTGCCTCTCGGCATTTTGCCGTAAAATATTGCCATGGCAATGAGCAGCAATGCAAAAGCTGCCCTGAATAAGGTCCCCCTGATTTTGTTGACGGGTTTTTTAAAATAAAAATTCAGTGCATAAAAGAGAGAAGCTCCGGAAAGGGCGATTAGCAAGCCAAGCAAATTGGTACCGCCAAAAGCGGCAATGCTGTATGCCAGTTTTCTTTCCGACTGGGAGTATGCAAGGGCTTCATATGGAAATGCTACAAAACCGTAGGAACGTCCCCACTCGCACAAGACCCAAACAAAGGCAGATGCCATTGCGGCATATTTGCTTCCGGTTTTAAAAATTATGGATGACAGTAGAAAAGCAAAGCCAAACCAGAATGCGCCCAGCAACATGCCTATAACTATTCCTATGGGATGATAGGACCCTAGCCAGGAAGCGTTAATGCTCAGGCTTATTGCTCCAGCAATAAGGCCAAAGATTGCAGCCCGTACTGGCTTGCTGTTTTTTACAAGGAAAAGAACGGGCAGCAAGCTTAAAAAGGCAAAAACAAACAAAAAACTGTCTGTTTTAAAAAAGGATAGAATCTGGATTAAAATGATTGAGAATAATAAAAAGAGCTGTTTGAAAAGATTTTTACGATTATTTTTGTTCAGCTTTGGAGCTAGCCTCACTGTTTGCACCAATCTTCCAGGCTTCCTGTTTTAGTTCCCTGCCTGCCCTGAAAACAGCGACTCCATGATCAGATACAGTAACAGGTTCTCCGGTTTTTGGATTCCTGGCGCGTTTGCGCCCTTTTCTTATTCTTATTTCAAAAGTGCCAAAACCCCTGAGTTCAACCACCTTTTGGTCAAGCAAAGCGCTTTTAATTTCTGCAAAAAGGCTGTCTATGAGGAAATGAATGTCCTTTCGACCCAATTCCGAGTTTTCGTGCAAAGCATCAATCAACTCGGCCTTGGTAACTTTCTTGGCCATAAATCAACTCCTTGAAAGGCTCCGTCCCTGATATTTGGAGAAGAGCAGTCAAAAATCTTGAGCTGTAGCCGGGTCTATGCGTTCAGGTTGTTTACCAGGCGTTGCATCCTGGACTTTTTTCTGGCAGCGGTATTTTTGTGAATAATGCCTTTTCTGGCAGCGCTGTCTATTTGTTTGGTCATATTCAGCAAAGTGCTTGCAGCAAGGTTGGAATCCTTGTTTTGGACTGCAATTACCACCTTTTTTGCAGCTGTACGCACGCTGCTTTTGGTCATTTTATTTCTTAACCTGCGTTTTTCTTCTTGCTTGTGCCGTTTTTCGGCACTGGAATACTTGGTAGCCAATCTATCCTCCAATTGGAATAAGCTGTAATAAAATAAGGCTCAAAACCGGTGACCGAAAATAACAGAATAGCATAAAACTGTCAAGCTTGACAAAAAGCAGCAAATCCCCTTCTGTCAAGCTTGTTATAAACGTTTGTCAATTAAAGTCACTGGGTCTGCGTTCTGTTCTTTTGCACTTTTCGCATTCGGCCACATTTTTGACTCGGCCTTCTTCAAACAGGGTTTTCATTTTTACTTCACCGCCGCAGGGGCAATAAAAATGATGAGTAGTGCTGGAAGAACGAGAGTTTTTGCTGACTTGTCCCATATTTAACTCCTTGGGAATTAACCGGCACCAGGAAAACTGTTTTATATTTCAGAACAATAATGTCTGGAAAACCGGAAATCTGAAAGCATGCTTATGCTATGATCAGAAAGCTGAAATTTAATAAATCCAAAACAGCTTTCTATATCTTAAAATATCCTAAAACAGGCATAAATGTCAATCTTGCTGGCTTTTATCCAAATTATTTATGGGCAAGCTTCAATAGTTCCTGAAGCTGTTCCTTGTTGTACAATTCAACAGGGCGGTTTTCTGCAAATTCGACGGCTGTTCTGGTAAAAACCGAACTGGTTACAATAACTCCGCGTATTACTCCCAATTTTTTCATGTGATCCAGAAGAGATCTTATTACTGAATCGTCAATAGGATCAGATACCCTGAAAAATTTCAGCAAGCGCGGCATTTTTTTTGTTCCCAACCATTTGTCGGATTCACTTTCCACAGCAATAAAATCTGCTCCGCTGGTATTTTGGATCACGTCCTGAATAGCCAGATTCAAACCCTGGCTAATTATCCTTTTGCACAGCTCTACAAATTCATCATGACCAGAGGTCAGATAATCCTTTATTAAATCGTCGGTTCTGTACTCCTGATAGTGGGTAAGTTTTTCTGCTACATCCTTGAATTGGGGCTTTTTGGAGTAAATCTTTTCCCATTGCTCTATGGCTTTATCCATTTTTTTAAGTTTTTCATAGCATAAAGACAAAAAGTAGCGGCCATAAAGTGATTCAGTGCTGCTCTCGTCTTTTGCAAGCTTAATGGCCCTTTCCAGTTCTATGGCTGCATTTTCATAGGAGCCCTGATTCATGTAAGTAGCTCCTCTTTCTATAAGAGCTTTAATTTTAAGGGATGGGCTTTTTTGAGCCCGTTCAAATGCCAGCAGGGCTCCAGTATTGTCATTGGACTCCTTCATCAGCTTGCCCAGGTAGTAATAGCTGTCATAATTGGATGGATCAAATTTTATGCTGGCTTCAAATTCGACTCTGGCTTCCAGGGGGTGTTTGGTTTTGTACAATATAATGCCAAGAGTAAAGTGTGCTTTGCCATGTCTTGGATCCAGTTCAACGGCCTTTCTGGCATATTTTGTGGCTACTT
>JAKPMS010000033.1 GCA_029548805.1 Spirochaetota bacterium
GATGTACGCAGCGGGCTCGGTATAAGCGACAGGGATATGTCTGCCGGGCTTATCCGCCTTCTGGCCCAATCGGGGCAGTCAACTGTACTCAGCTATTCCAGGGACGGGCCGGATGGAGTAAGCCCTCCCCACTATGTATTAAAGCTCGCGGATGCAGACTACAGAACAGAAGCATGGCTGCCCAACCAGGAAGCAGCTGCACAAACATTGTCCACGGTTTTTCCTGTCCAAAAGCTTTCTGCCGCTACGGCACTTAAAACAGTTTTTCCCGGCAGCAAGCCCGACTGGAGCAAGGGTCTTCCTGCAAAGCCGCAGCAGCTTGCCGCTTTTAGCAAGGACGCGGTAATTGAGCATGAATACAGGAATTCCAAACCCCTTTTAAGCGCAACCTCCATGGAGGAGTACGACTCTTGCTCCTTCAGGCGCATATACAGCAGGGTCCTTGGTATAAGAGAAACAGAGTCCGGCCTGTCCTTTATAGACAATCGCCTTTTAGGCGCCATATACCATAATGCTTTTTTTTACCTGTTGGCGCCGATGGCAGAAAAAAAGCTTGGCTTTGTAGCAGCTGCTGCAGCCGGAGAAAAATCCAGGCCGGACGCTGCTGCTGCTGCCCAAGCCATGGAAAAAGCCATGGCCAATCTGGAGCATGAAGAAGGCCAGATGACCCATGCCCTTGCAAAGGGCCTTTATCCCCTCCTGTTAAACTCCTTTACAGATGCGGTTTTTACTTTAAGAGAACAGGCGGACGGCTATAAAGTGCTATTTGCGGACAACCGCTGGCTGGAAACTGACCTAGACAATAGCGGTATAATGTTAAGGGGCAGGCCGGACCTTGTTTGCACAAAGGAAATTGGCGGGGGACAACAGAAAGTCATTATAATCGATTTTAAAAAAAAGAAATTGCCAAGCAAAAAACAGCAGGCCATTCAGCCGGACGGAAGCCTCATAAAGCTGCAAATTCCTGTTTACAGCCTTCTTGCAGAAAGCATGAATCTTGGTTTGGAAAAGGCTTTTCTTCTTTCTATAGAAGGAGAGGACAACAAGGGAGCCAAAGCCAGCCTTGTTCTTGCCAAGGACAAGCTGGGCTGGCAGGAGCCAGCCATTTATCTAAAAGACAAAGACAGGATGCATGATGCGCTTAAAGAAAAGGCCGGGCTTATAGCAATAGAAATATCCAATGGCAAGGTATTTGTGCCAAAAGTGGAAGACAGGGCAGAGATATGCGCATCCTGTTATTACAAGGCTTTGTGCAGAGTGCATTACACAATGAGGTAATATGAGTAAATGGCAAGATATTCTTGGCAGCCTTGACCCGCATAGCCAGCTGCCGGCTGTCATGGACTCCAGGACCACAGTGGTGTCGGCAGGGGCAGGCTCGGGCAAAACCAGGGTGCTGGCAGTACGCTATCTGAACCTGGTTAAAGAAAGGCATATAAGCCCGGAGCGCATACTTTGCATGACCTTTACAAACAAGGCGGCAGCGGAGATGAGCGACAGGATACATTCCATGCTGGCAGACTGCGCCAGGGAGGATGACGACTTTGTTTCCGCCCTGGAAGCCTTCCCTGCGTCCCGGGTATCCACGCTGGACTCCTTTTGTGCAGAAGCGGCGCACTCCGGCTGCAGCCGCTGGGGCATAGCCCCCGACTTCAGCATAGACAAGGACCCTGACGGGCAAGCCCTTAAAACCCTTGCCCTGGACTTTTTGCTGGAAAAAAGGCCTGAGCCGGCCGTCAGTGCTTTTATAGCCGCATCCGGTTTTGAACAGGCTATAAGGGCACTAAGCAAGTTTGCAAATGGCAGCTACGGGCTTTTTGCCCACAGGGACAACTACGAGCCGGAAAAACAAAACAGCTTGCTTTTATCTGTTCTGCAGGAAAAGCATGAAAGGCTCAGCTCCATAATGCAGCTCGGCATAAGCATGGACCCTGGCACTGGCAAATCCGCCCCGCCATGGCAGGATGCCGCCGTAGCCCTTGCCAAGCTGCCCGCAGACTGGCCAAACAGCCAGCATGCCAGCCTTTACAGTAAAATCTCAAACCTGAAATTGGCAACAGGCAATGCTGAAGCTGCCCTTTATTACAACAAGGCCGGCAAGGAGGCAAAAGAGCTTGCCAAAATATGCATGCTTGCCATGGAAGCCCTGTTTGACACAAAGCGCGCTCCGTTCAACGGCTTTTTGGCAGACTTCCTGGCCAGGGCAAGGGAAGCAAGGGCCGCTTCCAAATGCCTTTCTTTTAGCGACACAGCCAGCCTTGCCCTGGCTGTTCTTGAAACCGACTTTCAGTTAAGAGACTGGTACAAGTCCCGCTATGACGCCATCATGGTAGACGAGTTCCAGGACAATAACGAAATTCAAAAACGCATACTTTATTGCCTTGCAGAAAAAAGAAGCATTACAGCTGCCGGCAGAAAAGCCAGGCCTGGGCCGGACGAGCTGGAACCCGGCATATTGTTTTTTGTAGGGGACGAAAAACAGAGCATTTACGCATTCAGGGGTGCTGATGTAAGCGTATTCAGGGGCTTGTCCAGGGAGCTGGGCAAAGACCAAAAAAATTTTGGAGAGCACAGGCTTGCAAAAAACTGGCGCTCCGAGCCCGAGCTTATAGACTTTTTTAACAAAATCTTTGTGCATGTGCTTCCTTCAATAGATGACCCCTATGCAAAAGACTACGAAGCCCGCTTTGAGCCGCTGGAAGCCGGCCCCGCCTGCCCAGGAGTCAGGGCTTTTGTGGAATACCACGAAGCTATAGAAACGCAAGACAACGAATCCATGCCATCGGATGAGGCGGAAGCCTGGCATATAGCCGAGCTTATACAAGAGCTGGTACAAAGCAAAACCTTGGTTTCCGGCCATGGAGCTTCTGGCAAAAAGGAAGCCAGAGTCTGTACTTACGACGACATAGCCGTACTTTTCCGTTCCACCAGAAACCAGAACAAGCTGGAGCGCTACCTTAGGCTTTTTGGCATACCCTATACATCCGTAGCCACAGCCGGGCTTTATGTGGAATCCATCAGCGCAGACCTGTATGCCATGCTGCGCCTGGTCATTTTTCCTGATGACAGCTTAGCCTTTGCGTCAGCCTTAAGAGGCCCCTTTGCCAGGCTGTCGGACGACGGCATTTTCAGACTGATATACCAGTTAAAAGAAGAAAATAAACTCGACCCGGAAAAGGGACTTTTTGGCCTTAGCCCGGATTGCCTGGAAGAAGAAGACCAAGGCCGCTTTAACGCTTTCTTTGAAACCTGGCAGGGGCTGTGTTCCATGGCAGACATGGAGCCCATAGCCAGGCTGCTGGAATACCTATGGAACGAGCGGGGGCTAAGATGGAATATTCTGAAGGACTCTTCCGCTTCGTCATTTCTGGAGCATTATGACTATATATGGGCAAGCGCGGCTGCTTCCGACAGCAAGGGCGAACGCCTTGTGGATTTTATTAGCCGACTGGAAGAAATAATGGGAGAACTGGAGCGCCACGAGGAGCCCAGCCCCAAGGAAAGTTCCAAAGGCGTAAACATAATGACCATTCATGCCAGCAAAGGCCTGGAGTTTCCGCTTGTCATAATTCCGGACCTGGACGCCGGCACAAAAGAAAGGGACAGACCCCCCATCAGCGACACAAAACGCTTTGGCCTGTCTGCCAAGCTGTGGAAGGGTCCTGACCGGCTTTCAGATGATGCAAAACCACTGTCCATAGCACAACTGGCTGATGACCCCGTGGACAGCCTGGACAGGGCCCTGGACAAGTACGAACATGGCAGCAATATCAGGGAAACAGACGAAAACAGCGCAGAAATAGCCAGGCTGTTTTATGTAGCCTGCACCCGGGCCATTTCCGGGCTTTATTTTGTTGGTAAAGTACCAAAAAATCGGGACCAGCGCGGCCAAAGCTTCAGAGGGCTTTTGCTTCAAGCCTGGCCATGGCTGGCAGCTCCAAATGAAGCAGCCATGGAACAGGAAAAGGAAGCTCCAACAGAAGCTTCTGTAGACTGCCCAGCATACCTGCTTGTCACGGAAATAAAAGCACGCAAAAAAAGCGAGTACACAAAATTGTCAGGCGCAGCGGATGCTCTTGGCAAGGAAAGGGCAGAAAAATCCGCAAACGCCCAAGCTAGCAAGGAGCTATCTGTAAAAAGCCACTGGGCTGTAACAGAAGCTTCGGCATTTCTTGCAGCTGCAAGGGTCATTCCCGGCCTTGCCCGGCCTTCCTTCCAGGCAGAAGCCGAATTGCCGGAAGAAGCTGCAAGCACGGCAGCTTTGTCAGAAGCCGACTTTGGAAGCCTTTGCCATGCTTTTCTAGAAATCAGTTTTTTACAGCCCGGCACCAAGGCAGACAGCCATCCCAAAATAGAAAAGTTGACAAGAGGCTTGAATAAAACGCAAAAAACAGAAGCCCTGTTATATGCAGAACTCCTGGCCAACAATTTTATGGATTCCGAAATGGGCATAGCTGCAAAAAAATGCTTTATGGACAAAAAATCCGGCAAGCCTGATGCCATTTTTGAGATGGAATACAGCTTTGTGTGGCAGGCTGGCCCGGAGCTTCCAATATTATCCGGCAGCATGGACCTTGTTTTTGGCTCAGGAGAAACAATTAAGCTAATAGATTTTAAAAGCGATGCAAAAATCGAAGCCGGAAAGCACGATTTTCAGCTTTTTATTTACCGCATGGCTGCCATGGAGCTGTTCCAAAAACCCGTGGAAGCTTTTGTATTTTACCTAAGGCATGGAGCATTGAGCCCGGCGGACAAAGTTTTTAATGCTTCAGTCCTTTTACAGCTGGACTGAAGCCTGCAGCACTGGACAAAGTATTTAATTTTTGTCATATTGGACATATTAAAGAATGGCACGTTAGCCAGCTTGCAACTACAGTTTTACAACGGGTTCTGCGTCAGACTTACTACTTATAGCGTGCCTTTCTTTTTTTCAGCATTTTACAGGGGATTAACACCATCCATGCAAGTCAAAAAAAATGACAAACCGGGTTTTTGGGAGATTTTCAGCTTTTTTTTTGGCATTTCAGCTATGACCATAGGCGGTGGTTATGTGATGGTGCCCATAATTCAGCGTTCCCTGGAAAAAAAAGGTTGGATGAAGGAAGATGAATTTTACGATCTGTTTGCTTTGACTCAAAGCGTTCCGGGCCCATTGGCATTGAATACGGCCCTGTTCACAGGCCGCCGCCTGGCCGGCCTTCAGGGCTACATGGCCGGGTTTCTTGGAATACTTTTGCCTCCATTCATTTCTGTACTCCTCATAGCTTTTGTATACGATTCCATCAAAAACCACAAGATTGTTGCCGGCTTTCTTAATGGAGCCTTTGCCGTGGTCCCGGGCCTGACCGCATCTCTTGCTTACAAAATGGTAAAAAAAAGAAAATGGACGCTTAAAAGAGCCATAAGTACGGTTTTGGCAGTTATCGCCCTAATTCTATCAGGAAAATGGGCAGTTCCGGTGTTTTTCTGCCTTGCCATTCTTGCTTTTTTTCTTGAGGGCAGAAGAAAATGACAAGCCTTGTTTTAACCTTTTTTAAAATAGGCCTGGCATCCTTTGGCGGTGGCTGGACCATAGTAGGTATTATAAAGGCAGATGTATTGGGCCAGGGCTGGCTTTTGCCGGAAGAGTTTCAGCAAGTTGTAGCCATTGCACAGATAACACCCGGCCCGGTAGCGCTGAACGCGGCAACCCTGGTGGGTTATCGCCTTTATGGTATTTTGGGCGCAGCCATGGCCAGCCTGTCCGTTGTTATGGCTCCCGTAATAATTGGCCTTCTGGTTGGCAAGCTGTTTGCAAAGTTTTCCAAATCATCCAGGCACATAACAGAAGCGCTAAAAACGGGAACCATAGCTCTTATAACAATGACGGTATGGGCTTTTGCTCCCTCCGCCATTTCTTCACCTTTCAACCTGGTTCTGGCAATTTTAAGCTTTGCCATGGCAACTTTTACCAACTTTAACCCATTATGGCTTATTCTTGGCTCAGGCATTGCCGGATCCATCTTTAGTATGATTTTTGGCTGAATAGGCTAGCATAAATCCAACCGTGCAATATAATTGGTTTATGACTTTACCAGCATTGGTGGATGGCATTTATAATGATTAGAAAAAACATGCCAAAAACTTCTCCGGAGAAAACCCATGAGCAATGAGACTGTGCTTATTGTAGAAGACGAAAAAATTATTGCAATAGATTTACAAAAACGCCTTGAACGCTTGGGTTATATTGTGGCAGGGATGGCAGGAGAGGGTTATGAAGCCATAGACCTGTCCATAAAGCATAGTCCGGACATTATTCTTATGGACATTATGCTGTCGGGGCCCATGGATGGCATAGAAACCGCCAAAGCCATAAGAACAGCCCAGGATATACCCATCATTTTTTTGACAGCATACACAGATGAAAAAAACCTTGAACGTGCAAAAAAAGTGGAGCCATACGGCTATATTTTAAAGCCTTTCAAGGAGCGTGAACTGTATACTACCATAGATATTGCCCTGTACAAACACAAAATGACCAGTATACTTACCAAGCAGGAAAGGCTTTTTAATGCTATCCTGCAATCCATAAATGACGGCATAATTGCTCTGGACCTGGACCTCAATATCCAGTTTATGAACCAGGTAGCAGAAAAAATCACAGGAACCAATGAATACGAAGTTATCTCAAAGCATATAGGCAGCATCCTGAACCTTATTGACCCGGTGTCCAAAAAGGATGTTATCAACAGCATTCGCGACAGCGTAAACAGAACAAGCTCTTTTAAGGACATAACATTCAAAAACATGGCCGGGCATACCATGGTTCTGGATGGCTCAATTACACTTATACATAAAAAAGCCAATACCACTGATGGATACCTTCTTACACTGCGTGATATTACAGAATTCAAGCAATTGTCGGATACTCTTACATACCAGATAAGCCACGACAGCCTTACGGGTCTGTCCAACAGGGAAGAGTTCAGCTACAAGCTTGGAGAAATTCTTAAAAACGTAAAAATGGTAGGGGGTATCCATTCCCTTATGATACTGGATATAGACCGTTTCAAGGCATTAAACGATACTTGCGGTCTTGTGGCCGGCGATGAGCTTTTGCGCCAGGTTGCAAGCCATATCCAGACAAATATACAGAGGAACGACATGTCTGCCAGAATAGGTGCAGACGAGTTTGCCATAATACTTATGAACTGCGAAGCCGAAGATACCATAAACGTTGCAAACCGCCTTCAGAACGCGGTTCAACGCCAAAGCTTCCAGTGGCAGTCATACAATTTTCCTGTAAGCCTTTCCATGGGTATAGTGCAGATAGACAAAAACACCAGCGATATACACAATGTGTTGGCCGCAGCTGATGATTCCTGCCATATTTCCAAGGAAGAAGGCGGCAATCGTATAACTGTTTTCAGGGCGCATGATGCAAAGTTCACGCGCCGGCGCGGTGATATGGAATGGATAGGCAAAATAAACCGTGCCATAGAAGAACAGCGCTTTTTGCTGTATTATCAACCCATAGAACCGCTTAACGAGTCCTGTTCCCTAAGACCAAAACTGGAAATACTGCTAAGACTGGTAAAAGAAGACGGCAGCATAGCAGGCCCCGGAGACTTCATTCCAGCAGCCGAAAGATACAATCTTATGCCCCAGGTGGATCGCTGGGTGCTGGAAAATTCCATGAGGTCATACCGTGTTCTAAAGGACAAAAAGTCAGCGCTTACGGACAAAATTTTTTCTATCAACCTGTCTGGCCCTTCCCTTATTGATGACACGCTTGTTGATACAATTCTGTATTATCTGCACAAGTATTCGCTCAATGCTTCCGACTTCTGCTTTGAGATTACGGAGACTGCAGCCATACAAAACCTGGCCTACGCCGCAAGGTTCATCAACAGCTTAAAGAGCAAGGGTTTTACTTTTGCGCTGGACGATTTTGGCGCTGGCTTCTCTTCTTTTGGCTATTTGCGCAACCTGCCTGTGGACTATGTCAAAATAGACGGTTCCTTTGTACAAAACGTGGCTGAAAGCAACATAAGCTATGCCATGGTGGACTCCATCAATTCCGTTGGACATGTCATGGGGCTGGCCACCATTGCGGAGTTTGTCGGTTCAGAAGCCATTAAAAACAAGCTGGAAGAATTGGAAGTGGATTACGGCCAGGGTTATTACTTCTCAAAACCCCTGCCATTGTTTGAATAATAGCTTGACCAATCCCCGGACAGAATGGCCATATTGCGTTCAAAAGCTGCTATGTCTTCCAGCTTTTTGACCGGAGATTGTTCTTCAGGCCTGGCTACATGCAGGATCCTTGCCTTTTTTCTTTTTGCAAAATAGCTGTCAGCATTGTCAAGAGCAAACTCTCCTCCATTGTCGTCAGGCGCGCATGCATTTCCGGGAATATTGTATCCCCTGTCTGCTTTCCAGTATTTGCTTCTTATGTGAGCCATGGCTTCTTTCATGGCTGCTGTCCTGTAAATTCTAAGGCCTACATTGCTGTAAGCCATTGCCCCATTTTGGCTTGCGGCGCCTTTTAGCTTGCTGTGTCCAAATGCCTCTGGCAGACCATTGCTGCCTAGCTCTACCGGGTAAAGGGCGGTTTCAGTCAGGCATACAGGCAAAATCAGGTCTGGAGCGGATTTTGGATCGGCAGCGCACAGGGCATCCATTACAGATAGAGCTGCAAGAGCAGTAACAGGGTTGGCAGCATCTCCTCCAAAGTTTACCAGCAAATAGTCGCTGTTTTCCCACTTGTCCATGGCCTGGTACAGCCCGTCTCCGTGACCTCGCGCCAGACCGGAAGGAGCCTCCTGTTCTGCAAAAGTCCAGCATTTACTGTCCAGGGCCAAGGGCATAAGCACCCTTTGGACGATTTCCTTCTGCCAGCCTCTTACTACTATTATGTGGCTGCCCAAATCCTTTACGGCAGCCAGGGCATAGCCGGCTATAGGAACCGGGTCGGGTCCAAAGCCCATAAAATTGCGTACAGGATAAAGCCCCCTGGGTTCGCCTGCCAAAGCGGCCATGGCGGCTGCAGCGGCCGGCTCCGCGCCTTTGTGCCTGCCAGCCCGGATAAGGGACTCGGTCCATCTGGTTCCGGAGCCTGCAAGCATGGTAATTGTTTTGGTCCTTGCGGCCAAGCGCCGCGCGTTTTGCCGCAATGCAGAGGAAGTTATTTTATCTTTACTATAATTGCCGGACAAACCCGGAGAGCCCGTCAGCTCCGGCAAGCCAGTCAGGCCCGCAGCCAGCTTCAGGCGCCAGTTAAAGACAGCCTTTCCATAAAAGCGGGCTTTAGGGCCGGAACCGGCCATGTTATGCCTGCCCGCTCTTGGGCTTTACGCGAAACTTTTTAACAAAGCCGCATGGCCGGTATGTCATCTTGGCCTGCCTCAAGCCCTCGTCTCCAAGATCCTGCTCCCTGTTTACATGCCTGAAATGGTTAGGCAGGGTTTGGGCAAAAGCCTGGTTTATAAACTGGTAAATACCCTTGTACTCTCCTATGGCTTTTTCAAAATGCACGGCAAACATCCTGGCTTTGGCTATGGGTTCACCCAGCGCATAGCCGGCTGCCCTGCCGTCCACATAGTACACAGCCCCCCGCATGCCCAAAATGTCATACAGATCCAGCGCCTCTTTTGCCGCGGCATAGTCGCCCTTAATGCCTTTTTCTTCGTGCCATGCTTCAAGAACCGCAATGGCATCGCCTACAGTTGTCTTGTTAAGCGGTTTTTGTTCATAGGTATAGGAATTTATGAACGCGTTTACAAGGTTGCGCTTTTTGTGATAAGTCTTGCCGGACAATTCTGCCAGAGCCTTTCTTTCGTAAATGTAGTCAAAATTGTCCCTGTCTTCACTCACTTCGTAAGCGGCAGCCTCCAGCCTTAACCTTTCCTTGTTGCACTGGGACTCGGCCATATTTTTTAGGTAGGAATGGGTCTTGAACAACTCGGCCAGAACTTCATTGGATGGAACACAGCATGGCGAAAAGAAAAAGCGCTCGCCGTTTTTTACCCCGCTTACAAGATATGTTTGCCCGTCAATGCGGGAAGCCTTGTAATCGTAGCTATCCCTGAACAGATATAGTCCGGAAAATGTGAATTCGGATACTCCGTCTGACAGCATGTTCAAGGCCGGATAAAACTCACTGCGCATTTCAAGGGTAAGTGGAGCGAATTTTGGAAATAATGGTATTTGCATATATTTAAAATAGCAACGAAGCTTTTTCAAATCAAGGGGTGGCCTTTAGCTGAAGTTAGCAGCTCAAGGCCACCCAATGATCAAAGTCCGGCCAGCTCGCGCTTTGCAGCCAAGCTGCTTGCCGCGTTATTCTTTTAACAAAATAAATTCCACCCTGCGGTTTTTCCAGCGGTTTTCGGCATCTGTAAAGGCCACCACAGGTTCGGAAGAACCCAGCCCGCGTACACTCAGACGCTTGGCATCCACCCCAAACTCCACAAGTTTTTGCATTACCAGCTGTGCCCTGTTCTGCGACAGGGGCAGAAGTTCTCCGTTTTCTTCCTTGTCAATGGCTGCCTGCCCTGCGCCGCTTATCTTGGCTATGGAATTGGCATGCCCTTCTACACGAATTTTGTAGTCCCTGAAGCGGTTAAGTATTTGGGCTATGCGCTTAAGCACTTCCTCGTTTCTGCCAAGGGTATCGGCAGGCAGGTCCTTGAAATCCGCAAAATTGGGCCTGAACACTATGGACGGCACCTTTATCTTGAGCCTGTCCCCGTCCTTTATCACAAGCACATCCACAGCAATAAGGCCTTCAACCACCGTTGTATTTCCTAGAACATCGCTTATGGTAAAGCGGTACGGGTAATCTGTTGCCGATTCAACCAGTTCGCCCTTTTGGGAGCGGCCATCCCAGACAAGCCTTTCTGCAGGGCTGCCGCGGCCGGTCCAGGTAAAGAATACCCGCTCGCTGCGCTTGCCGCCGCCTTCCACTACTGACTGCTCGCCTATTTCAAAGTTCCAGGCGTCTATGTCCGACGCGTCGGAAACAGCCAGGGTTATAAGGAGTTCATCGTCCACCCCGTCATTGTCCGGGCTGAAGTATTTTGGAGAGGTTTTGAGTGCTACCTTCGGCCCTTCGGAATCCAGTACAAAGGCCGGGCTTCTGGCTTCGGCCCTGTCGCCTTTAAGGTAATCAACAGCAAACAGTGCACTATACTGCCCCTGGATTATGCTGCCGTCTTCGGCTTTTCCGTCCCATACAATTCTGGATGGAAGACTGCCGTTGCCCTTGCCGCCAAAGACGCGTCTGGCTTTTCCTGCCGAGTCCAGCATGGACAGGCTCCATCCTTCGATGCCTTCATTCAGTTTTACCACAAGGCCAAAGGCTATATCGTCGAACTTGCCGTCACCATTGGGGCTAAAGCCCGTGGCAGCTGCGGTTATGAAGGCCTGCACAGCCCTGGTATCCACCGTTATGCCGTCCAGGCGCTTTGTAGTGCTGTTTCCGGCCGGGTCTTCCGACTTTACCACATAGCTGTATACCCCGTCCGGGACCCTGTTGCCTTCTCCGTCATTGCCATCCCAGCTGAAGCTTTCCGCATTGTTTTTCCAGCTCCATTCCCTGTAAATGCGGCCGCCGCCGCCTTCAATACGCCCGTACCAGTTATCGCCCGGCAGGCTGCTCTGCTTGATGTTTACACTGTCCTTGCGGCCGTCTCCGTTCGGACTAAAAAGCTTGTAATCAATTGATAACTCGATGGATGGGGATACTGTGTCCAGGGCCATTTCCACAGACCGGGCCTTCTCCACTTCTCCGGTAACATAGCTGACTTCCAGCATGGCATAATAGTTGCCGTCCCTGGCTAGGCTTCCCGCATCATTCCTGCCATCCCACAGAATTTTCTGCTGAAGTGCTCCGCTGCCTGCAAAAGTTTTGACCTTTTGATCCTTGCTGTCAAAAATGCCCAAGGTCCAGCTTTTTATGGCGGTTTTGGACTGGCTTTCCGGCAAAAGCCCAAGTGTGTCCAGGACAGAGTCTCCATTCGGGCTAAATGCCCTTTTGTCCAGGGACAGGCGCACAGCCTTGTTGCCGGTATCCACAAGCACAGTGCCTGTTTCGGCAAAGCCCTGGTTGCCGGCTTTGTCCTGCGCAGACAGCCTGTAGCTGTACAGCCCGTCAGCCACCACCTTGCCTGCATCATCGGAGCCGTCCCAGCCCAGCTCGGGATCAGGCTTGCCCAGGAACTTCCAGCTTTTTACCGCCTTGCCGTTTGCATCAAGCATTTCTCCCGTCCAGCTGTCTTCCTCTGTTCCGCTCTGCCTGATGTTTATGCTTCTGTCTGCCAGTCCCAGGGGATTAAATGCATTGCGGCCCAGTTCCGCCTTGGCAACAGGAGGGCTAATATCTATTACAAAGTTTGGAGAATAGGCTACGGGTCTGTGGCCGTTTATATATATTACAGAAAGTCTGGCCCTGTAGCTTCCTTCCGGCAAAAGGCTTCCGTCCGGGCTTTTTCCGTCAAACTTGTAGCTGGCTTCCATGCTTTCCGGGCTGTTTCCGCTTCTTGCCCATACTTCCTTGGTAGAAGCATCCAGGACGGAAAGAGCCCAGGATTCCATCCCTGTTTTTACCGGGACATTTGGGGTTAGCTTAAGTTCATCTTTTATTCCGTCTCCATTGGGGCTGAAAAAAGCCATGTCTATGGACAAGCCTACAGGTGCTTGCTGGGTGTTGACTATTATATTGTCAATTCTGGCCTGTCCCTTGTTTCCGGCCCTGTCCTCGCTGTAAACCCTGTAAGCATAAACGCCATCCGGCACTACCTGGCCGTCATTGTTTTTGCCATCCCATACCAGGCTGACCGGCTCCGAATTCTGAAAAGCCCAGCTTCTTTGCACGCTTCCGCCGGCATCCAGAATTTCTGCAGTCCACAAGTCTTCCTTGCTGCCCTTCTGGTTTATTGCAAGGCTGTCCTTGTTGCCGTCTCCGTCCGGGCTAAAAATAAGGGCATCAGCACCCGGAGGCACAATTTCTGCAACAGGTGCCTGGGTATCCACCTCCAGCAGCCAGGCCTTAGTTTCTGCCCTGTTGCCATTATCATCCATAGCTTCTACAAAAATGCTGTAGGAACCGTCAGGCACCCTGTCTCCAGAATCAGCCAGCCCGTTCCATACCAGTTCGGAAGGTACATCCACTCCCTTTTTTACATAAAGCAGTCTGTCCAGTAGTCCCTTAAAATCCAGATTTTCGGACCTGGATTCCTTGTTGGAAATGGTTTTGACCATGTTGCCGCCACCGTCCAGCACATTCATACTGAAACTTTTTATATAGCGCTGGTCAGTTATGCTTAGCGCAAGCAACGCTTGGTCTTTTACTCCGTCATTGTTGGGGCTTATATAATAAGCATCATAAGCGCTGTCAGGGTATTTTATTTTTATCTGCGGAGGGTTCCTGTCCAGGACACCTACAGGTATATTTGCACCCATGCCAAAGGCCCATACCTTACCGGGCAATTCGGCTGCGGCAAAGCTTGGCCTAAGCTCGGAACGGTTAAGCCCCGCTTTGGATATGATGGAATCATCCTTGTTTTTATCTATGGTAAAAAAAGCCCCTATGCCTATGCTTGGCAAAAGCCCCTGGTCTACCCCGGCTATGGCTTCCCTCAAGTTGAAGTCCCAGCCCAGCCTTAAAAAAGCCTTTTCTTTTACAGACAGGCGCAAGCCCAAACCCAAAATCACATTCTGGAAAGAAGGGAACCACAAATCGCTGTTGGCTTTTAACGACAGGCCTAGCTCATTGTATGGCAACAGCTCGGCAGCAGCACCAGCCTGCAAAGTAAAGGGAGAATCATAAGAACTGGCCGCAGCACCGGAGATGCCCAAGGCACCCGTGCTGGAAAAGGCTTTGCCCATATTTCTGAGTGACAAACCCCAGGCAAAATCTCTTAAAAAAGACAAATTCCCCAGAATTGACAGCACGCCTATGTCGGCAGCCAAGCCCCATCCAAAGCCGTTATTGCCGCCCAACTGCGCATCAATGGCAGCTCCTACTAAGAAATTGGGATACAAATCCTTGGCCATACCGCCCCTGGCAGTAAAAACGGTACCAAGAGGAAGTGCCGATTCAAAAGGAGACGACAAAAGGCTGACAGCTCCTGTCCATACACCGTAGGGCTTTGGAACGGCCATACCAAAATTGGCCGCATGGCCCCAGCCCCTGTCTTCTCCCATACCTACGAGTGCTATATAGGAAAGATCCAGGGCAGTCCGCTGCTGAAGACCGGAAGCGGCCGGGTTTGCCAAATCAGCCATTGGCGATTCAATGGAAGCTGCTGACCAGCCCCCTGCCATCATTGCCGGAGATACCAATTGAATGGCAGTTTCAGCTCCTGCCGGCGGGTCATAAGCGCCTGCATTTATGGCTGCAAACATTAGCGCCGCAATAACAAAAGCGGAAAGTCTGGTTCTTTTCATGATAAGGACTCCTAATCTGCCAAGTGAATGCTGGTTTACAGCCAGCTATCAGAATACGCTTAAGCTTGTTCCCCGAAGCTTGTTGGCAGCAGCAATTTTGCCAAAACACTGCCCTGTAGTGTATACGTACAGCCAGCTTCTAACAATGAAAAGTACCCAAGCAAAAAGCCAACAAGCTTCGGGGAACTATCTACATAATACTTCAACTGCATCACAAGTTACAGGCCATAAATACTGGCTATAACTGTTCCGCAAACATGACATACAAAGCGTCTTGTCTGGCATTTTTCCAAAGCCAGGGTTTTTCCTATTGCAATTATTGATAAATTATAAGCAATGGCATGGGCTCAAGGGAAATTACCTCTGAGGGCAACATAAGAGGCTTGTCCCAACCGGCACCCGGTACTTTTGATTCAAAAAACAGCTTAAAGCCTTTGACAGGCATGTTTTTGCTTTTTACGTTTATGGCATAGGCATTGCGCTTTACCTCGGGTATGCCAAAGCCGTCTGCCGTATGAACCGGAATTACCCTGTCAAAATCGGCCCTTACAACAGATGATTCCCGTATCATGCTTGGCTTGAACTGGTGCACTACCAGCATCCTGATACCAGGCAAGCCGTTCTGGTTCAAATAATCATCCATAAGGCTCTGTGCATTGTTAAGTTCGCTTCCGTTTATGGAACCTATTTCCTGCATTGGTTTGAGGGTGCGCCACTCCGGGTCTATAGCCAGGTGGACATTGGGATACTTTAAAAAGGGCAGCATGGCTTTTACAGACTCTTCCACCCCGTACTTTCCAAGCTGGTGGTCCAGAAATACAAGCCAGCCCTTTTGTCCGGCAAATTCTATATAGGCTTCAACAATATCCTTTTTAAGTATTCCTATTTCGCCCTCGGGCCAGCAGGTTCCATAAATAAGGTACAGGGCCGGAACAACTCCCATGGGGCCATTGGCTTCATCATAAAGCTTTGCATATGCCTCCAAAATGGGGGCAAGGGTTTCCTTGCTGTATTCACCCAGTATGCCCATGGAAGGAGCTCCCGGTTTGCCATAGAAGGCAAGCACCTGGCTCCCCGCCAGGACAGGCACCCGCGCTGGCAATCCGTCTTCTTGGTCACTGATGCCTCTACTGACTGCAATACCCGGACCAAACGGCATGCGTTGATTGTCCTGTTTTGTTGTCTTTCCGGAAAAGGCTTCCGGAAACAGCCTGTACGGAAGCGCATGGCTGCTCAATATGGCTGTCTCTGCCATGGGCATTTTATCCTGCAAGTTTTCCGGACCTGACCCGTCGGCTCTGCCGTCGGTATTGCTGACGGCAGATGAGAATTCCCCAGAAGAACCCATGACCATAAGAATGGCCGAAAAAGCAATTGCAAATAAAGCAATGCTGCGTTTGAAAAGAGCGCTATCCGGCATCAAGTATCCCTGCTTTAGTAGTGTTAATAATAGCTTGCCTTTTTCTATATCGGCCCCTGCAGCCAAAAGCTCAAATTCTGGTTTGCAGTATCGGGTCCTGAATCGGCTGTTTGATTGGCTCAATAAAGCCGATACAGAAATAGATGAAACACAAGGACAACTTTTTGTATATGCATTTTTGCAAAACCAGGCACAGAACTCATATTGCACGGCTTGCGAGCTTTTTGGCATTTTTATGCTTGGCTCCCGGCTGCCATGGCATTTTTGCCCAGGATTTATGGCCGGCATTGCCCGGCGATCGCCCGATACATGATATCCAGGAAAACAACGATATAAGAAAAGCCCTTTTTGACAGCCTGCTAAACGCTTCCATTGTGCAAGTCGACAAGTTCGGCTCAAGGCAGGTCAACAATTCCTGGGGCCTGTGGGAAATTTCCGTATCCCGCAACAAGGATGCAGCCTATATATCGCTGGTTCCGGAAAGAAACAGGGAATTCTCGGCTTACAGTCAGGGCACATGGATAATAAAGCGCTCTGCCGCCAACGGTGCTTTTATACAGGCTAAAATTTTTTTAAAAAGTGACCCGGGAATTTTTGCCAGGATTTATCCCAACGGATCCAGATCCACAATGGACATTATTGTATTTGGAGCTGTGCTGTACAAGGAGGTGCCCATAGCCCTTCCGTTTGAGGAAGTGCTGCGCTCGCCTTTTTCCAGGATCAGAAGCCTTTGCGCCCCGGTTGTGGACTGGCAATTGTTCTCGCCGGACCCTGCCCTGTATGCGGAGCTGCGCAGGCTGGAGGCAGCAGTCAGAAAAGAGCTGCCTTCATTGGCTTATGCAGACGACGCTGCAATAGATTTTGACGGCAGAAAGGTTCTTATATCCACGCTGGAAGAGCAGCATGAGCCCTACGGGCTCAATTGTTCCGGTTTTGTAAAATGGCTAACAGACGGCATTCTTTACCCAGTTACAGGAACATACCTTTCTGTAAACAGCATGAAAGAAAGAATGATAGGCCTGCGTGGTTCCTCCATGACAATCAATTTTGAGGAGAAGCTTGACCCCTTTTTTGGCTTGGACTGGTCCAGAGCTCTTGCCAAGGCTGCCTGGTCCAGCTTTTACCCGTCCTTAAAGGACGAGTCGCTGTTGTCCAACGATGTTAACGAAGCGCTTTTTGCCCTTCAGCTAAACGACGCAAAACAATCTGCTAGCGACCCTGAATATATAGCCTATGCAGACAACTTTGAGGACGCCGGTTTTGACATACGCGGCCTAAAAGCAGCGTTGTTCCTATTGGCATCCAGGGAGCCCGGCAGGTTTTACCTAGCCCAGTTCAATGCCAGGGACGAGGCTCCGCCCAGGTTGCGCAGGTACTTTCATATAGCCGCACTCTTTCCTTACTTTGCGGAGGACGGCACTTTTCATGTTACTGTTTTTGAAAGCGCGGAGGAAACTTCGCTTGAAACCGTATTAAAAAGAAGCTACGAGTTTGTAAAACTTGTAAAAATGCCTTCTTCCGGCAGCTTTATTCCGCAGAAGCTGTAATACTGCCAGCTTTAGCAAAGCTGGCAGCTATAGCTTAGTTTTCCGAATCGTTGTCAATGCGTGCTATCAGCTCTCCTGCCTTGCTTTCATACTTGGCAGGATCCCCCGCCATGGCCATTTCTAGGTAATACCTGGCTTCATCAAACCTGCGGGATGCATAGGCATTTATTCCAAGAGCGTAATTTGTTATAGGCGCATCACTGCCCAGCTCCAGAGACTTGGTGTAATAGTTGTCTGCAAGGGCATAGTCCCCCCTGGCATAGGCTATAAGGCCAAGATAGTAATACGGAATGTAGTTGTCAGGATTTTTTAACTGGGCCTGGGAAAAGTTCCTTGCGGCGCTTTCCAGGTCCTTGTCGCCATAGAACCTGACTCCTGATGTTACAAGTTCCGCAAAGGTTTTCTGGCTGTCCAGGTATGCTACAAAATCCGATTCCAGGGCCGAAGGGTTATGCCATTTGAAAATGAAGTTTTTGACAGTACTCTGGTTTTTTTCAAAACTGTTATCGGAGTTCAGCCTGGCCATGGCATCCCAAATTACGCGATTGTAACGGCGGTCAGGGCTGTTTATAAAAAATGATACCACAGCCCATGACTCGGGATAAAATACATCCAGCCCATCCTTGGCCTCTTCAGATGAAATATCCATAAGTTCCGCCACGGGATAAAGTCTTTTCTGGGATTTTAGAAGTTTTACTGTTTCCAGCCAAGCCTGGTTTTCTGTAAAAACCACATTGCCGGTATTTGGATCCAGCCTGGTTTTTTCAAAGAAAACCGCAAAACCCTCCCTTATCCAAAGCGGGGGTTCCGGAACAAAAGCCTTTAAAAACTGTACAAAGGCCTGATGCGCCAGCGATGCATTAAAATCATCAGCGTTGTCCTTGTTAAAAATTACAAGTTCCGAGCGTTCTATTGTGGGATAATGCAGGTATACAAAATCATCTTTTGTTTCCCCTATTATTTTGCGCAAATAAGCATCAAAGCCGTTTTTGTCGGAGAACTTTCTTACACTTAAATGGCCTTTTAAACCGGCTTCGTCAAAACGGAAATACTCGTTGTATACATCAAAAAGCCCGTCAAGCAATACAACCATGCCGGCTGCATCCGCACTTCCGGAATTTGACCATACTACATAGCGCTCAGAGCTTGCACTGGCAAAGCTGCCGGGAACAGATACGGTACTGTTCTTGGCCTGGGCATGTAATGAAAAGGCAAAAGCCATTACAAGCAATACGGCAAATAATCGTTTTTTCATAATGGAACCTCCAAATATACTGTGGGAGACAAAAAGCCGTAAAAGGGCTTTTGCTACCATAAATCCTAAACCCCATTAAGGCTGTTGTCAAATAGACTTGTCTTGCATTTTTATCTGGAAAACCTGTCTATTACCAGGTTTACCTCTTCTATCAATATTCCTGTAAAGCGTTCTATGTTGTCTATTATATATTGCTGAAGCCCGTGTATTCTGCCTGACAACTGGGAGCCAAAGGGCACTTCTATAAGCACTGTAAGGCTGTAGCCCTGGGAGTCCGAGCGTATGCTTATTTTTTGTATGCGTATGGAATCGTCAAACTCGTCAATGCAGTGTATTACCATTTGGGACAGTGCGGATTCGGATATGGCTACCCTTCCACGCTTAGAAAATTCGGGTTTTACAACAGATTTCTCGTACAATTTTGGCGTAGTTATTCCGCTTGGAGCCACCCTCCTCTGCAAAAACACCCTTACGCTGTCATAAAAAATCCTTGGATAGCTGCGTTTAATTTCTATGGCCGGAACCGGTATTACGTGCTTGCCTTCCACCTTGCGCGAGCGAATGGCATCGTCAATTTCTTCCCTGCTGGCTATGTCTTCAATCTTTATTATTTTTGCAGGATAAGGCAGCTGGAGGCGCTCCGCTATTTTTTTGACCATTTTTTCCGAAGTGCCCAAAATAAGGATTTTTTTCCACTTGCTCTTCTGCAGATATCTGGCAAGCTCGTCCCTGTGTGCCTTTTCATGAAAAAGGGCCACTTTTACGGCTGCCATATACAGTTTTTCCCTTTTGGCAGATTTGCCGGCTATAATGGCATCGCCTTTTATGAGCAGTCCGTCATCTATAATCATGTCTATGCCGAACTTCTGGGCAACCAGTTTGGCCCTGAAGCTTTTGCCGGTCCCGCTTTCTCCGACAAGGGCAAAAACTCTTACCCCCCGGAGCAGCCAAAACAGGCTTCTTAGTCGTTTGAGCATCAAGCCCCCATCATAAAAAAACATGGAAACAGCCGGGAAAGCCGTCAAATTAATGCGGCTGTCACCAAAATGCCAATAAAGCATGCATTTTGTTTTCCCTTTACTATATCGGCGTTAACTCTCCTTTTCCAGTACCGATAATTAAGCGAGGGTAAGCATGAACACTAATAGACTTGTTACATTGGTCGATTTAACTAACAGCCAGGCAGCTGCCCTGGACATTTTTTTGGAATGTCAAAGGGAAGTAAGCAGGGCTGTAAGGCAAAGGGCATGGCCATGTCTTGAACTTGCTCTGGAAAAAGCCGGAGCAGCGGCAGATGCTGTCCAGTCTGCAGAAAAAGACAGGCTGGAAGCCTGGTATGATTTTTTGTGCGAATCAGGCCTGCCTGACAATTCAAGTGTTTTCAGGGCATCACTCAGCCTGCCTTTGGAGCTTCGCGCCAGCCTAAACGATGCATACAGGGCCTTAAGACTGTCAGCCATGAGGGCAAGAATTGAAAACGAAAGCCTGTCCGCCTTTGTTGGCAGCAGCGCGGAGACCCTGCACAAGGCCATAGAAACCGTC
This sequence comes from Spirochaetota bacterium, assembly GCA_029548805.1. GTDB lineage: Bacteria > Spirochaetota > Spirochaetia > Treponematales > UBA12059 > SZUA-370. The sequence goes on from JAKPMS010000033.1 coordinate 20,195, forward strand.
TTTCCGGAGAGAAAGGGCCGTATTTATGGCAAATCAGGCAAAACTTCACATGCAGGAAGTTCTGCCATGGTGCTGGATACTGCATTGTGAGCCATTCTGCCCAAAAACAAGGCAGAAGAGGCAGTTAAGGAGAATTTGATGCAATCCACCTTTGCAGGTATTGAACTGGGCAAAAGGGGCCTAGTAAGCCACAGCCAGGGACTTACCACCATTGGACATAATCTTACCAACTCGGCAACAGAAGGCTATTCGCGCCAAAGAGTTGAGCTTGGCACCATGGAACCCCTTTATGCTCCCCAGCTTAACAGGGAAGAAACCCCGGGACAGATAGGCCAGGGAGTCATAAGCACCAGTATAAGGCGCATGAGAGATGAACTATTGGACAAACAGATAGTCAGCCAGGCTGGTTCTTCCGGATACTGGGATACCAGGGACAAGTATATGCGCCTTCTTGAAGCAATCCACAACGAGCCCACAGAAGTATCCACGCGCAGCCAGATGGACCGTTTTTGGGATGCTTGGCAGGAACTGTCCCTGCATCCATCGGAGCTGGCTCCTCGCGAGGCTGTAGTGCAAAGGGGCAAAACGCTGCTGGATTCCATACACAGCCGCTATTCCAGGCTGACAAGCACCAAGGACATGGTTCAGGAAGACATAGAGATAAGTGTTGCACAAATAAACAGCCTGGCCAGGCAGATAGCCAGCCTGAATGAAGAAATAGTAAAATTGGAAGCCATGGGCGACCATCCCAACGATCTTTACGACAGGCGGGACCTTCTAGCGGAAAAGCTGGGCAATATAATCCCGGTAAAAGTGGACAGAAGGGATCCGGACGAATACATGCTCCATATAGATGGCCACGTTCTTGTACAGGGCAAGCTGGCTCGCGGCTTTGAAATGTCCAACGGGGCAGAAAACGAAGGCTATCCAAGGGTTTTATGGGCTGACACTGGCTCGGAGGCTGTAATTAAAAGCGGCAGCCTTGGAGCCATGCTGGACATGCGGGACATAGACATAAAAGAAGAACTGGCATCCCTCAATACCATGACCTTGACTTTTACCGACTTGGTAAACGAAACCCATCGCTCTGCCTATGGCCTTAACGGAAAAACCGGTATCAACTTTTTTACCGAGCTGCCCAGTGTAAACAATATAGCCGGCAATTACGACAGAGACGGTGACGGTATATACGACCACAGTTACATATACCGCATAACAGGCACCAACCGTCTTGACGCCCAGGAGCAAATAGCTTTGGCCGGCGCAATAAGGCTTTCCGGCCCGGGCGGCATGGTGGAAGGCAAGGAGATCCACATGTACGTCAAGGCGGGAGACA
>JAKPMS010000072.1 GCA_029548805.1 Spirochaetota bacterium
CCAGGCCAAGCTGCTGCGGGCAGTTCAAGAATCATCGGTAAGGCGGCTTGGCGGACTTAAAGACATATCGGTAGATGTGCGCATTATAGGGGCCAGCAACGAAGCCCTGGTTACTCTTATGCGCGCAGGAAGCTTTAGGAAAGACCTGTACTACCGACTAAATGTAATAAATGTGACCATTCCTCCGCTAAGGGACAGACCAGAGGATATACCCCTTTTTGCCGAGCACTTTATAAGGCGCTTTAACGAAAAAATGGGCAAAGACGTATGGATGCTTTCTGACGAGCTGAATGCCATGTTCGGAAATTATGGCTGGGTCGGCAATGTAAGGGAGCTCCAAAACGTAATAGAAAGCGCTATGGTAATGGTAAGCGATGAGCATGTTTTGGGTATAGAACACCTGCCTCCCCATGTGGACCTTTTAAACCACAGGCCTGGCCAGCCGGAGGCCTCTCAAACTATGCCAAAACTGGAACAGGGCCTGGATGCCTATATGCAAAGCACAGAAAAAGCCATTTTGATGGAACTTTTGGAGCAGTGTAATGGCAATATATCCATGGCTGCCAGAAAAGCGGGCATATCTAGGCAAAACCTGCAATACAAAATTAAGCGCCATTCCATTTTATTGGATTAAATACTTTTTGCATGCAAAATTTTTTGCTTTACTGCAAGTTATTTTGCATATTTTAAGAAAACCTTCGATTTTTTTTAACCTTTCCTTTTAGAATATACATGGCAAAGTGCATAAGCGGCGATTATTGAGCTGCTTGCTGTATGCTTATGCTCATTATTAAAAACACCCTGTCTTGGCACAGTACTTGCTTGGTTATTAACAGGGCCAAGCCCGTATTGAATCATGGAGGAACAGGTACATGGAAAATGTCAAGGTAGTAATCTGGGGTTTTGGAGCCATGGGTTCGGGCATGGCAAGGATGATACTCAACAAAAAGGGCATAGAAGTTGTAGGGGTATGCGACATGCACCCCGACAAAGTGGGCAAGGACATGTATGAAGTCCTGGGCATTGAGCGTGCCGGCAGGCCACCCGTCATAATAAGGGACAAGCCCGAAGATGTAATAAGCCCGGGTTGCGCGGATATAGCCCTGTGCGCCACGGACTCTTTTACCAAAAACGCTTTTCCAAAGCTCAAGTTTTGCCTTGAAAACAAGCTTAACGTCATTTCCACTGCAGAAGAAATGTCATTTCCGGCAGCCAAAAACCCGGAATTGGCTGCGGAGCTGGACAAAATAGCCAAAGCCAACGGCGTAACTGTTTTGGGCACCGGCATAAACCCCGGGCTTATCATGGACCTGTTGGTAATAGTCATGACCGGCTGCATGATGGATGTGGAGCATATAGAGGCAAAGCGCGTCAACAGCTTGTCCCCCTTTGGCCCCACTGTTATGGAAGAACAGGGTGTTGGCTTTACAAAAACGGCATTTGAAAAGGCAGTAGCGGACGGCAGCATGGCCGGCCACGTAGGCTTTGACGAATCCGTAGCCATGATAGGCTCTGCCCTGGGCTGGAAGATAGAGCGCTTTGAGCAGCAAATGAAACCCATCATCACCAATATAGACAGAAAAAGCCCCTACGGCTTTGCAAAAGCCGGAGATGTGGCCGGAGTCAACATGAGCGGCCAGGGCTGGGTGGACGGCAAGGTAAAAATAGACATGCTGCACCCCCAGCAGATAGAGCCGGAAATGGAAGGCACCCATACCGGAGACTATGTTACCATAAAAGGCACTCCGCCCATTAACCTGGCCAACAAACCGGAGGTGGACGGCGGGCTTGGCACCATAGCCATGTGCGTCAACATGATACCCAATGTTATAAACGCGGAACCCGGACTTAAAACCATGATAGACCTGCCGGTGCCACGAGCCATAATGGGCGACTTCCGCGAACAAATAAAGAGGCGCTAAAAGCATGACCAAGGCAAAAAAAGGCGATTGGGTAGAGATAGAACAGCTTATCCTTGCTCCGGAAGAAAGAGCCCCGGGCATTCCGGTGGACACAAGGGCTACTCCTCTCTTGCTGCGCGTTCACGGCTTTATTTTGCATGATGCCGCCATAGGAGAATTTGCGCAGGTAAAAACCATTATTGGCAGGGAGCTTGGCGGAACTCTCCGTTCTTTGGACACGGCTTACAAACACAGTTTTGGCAATACCATTCCCGAACTCCTAAGCATAGGCACAGAGGCGGAAGCATGAACCAGAAGGACATGAGCTACCAGGCGCTTATGGCGCGCAAAAACGAAATAATGAAGGCATCCATGGGCATGGACTATGACGATTTTGTGTTCAGTCCCATAGCCTTTGATTACGAAAGGATGATGGCCGGCACCGGCTACAGTCACGAGGACATAAAGCGCATCCAGGCCGAGACAAAGGCCGGCAACACCCCTTTATTTGAGCTTAAAAACCTTACAGAAGCAGTCAGGCGAATTTCCGAGCCCGGGAAAGGTGCAAGGATTTTTGTAAAAGACGAAGCTGCCAATGCTTCCGGCTCTTTTAAGGCGCGCAGGGCATCCATCAGCGCTTACGAAGCCAAAAAAAAGGGCTACAAGGGCATGATAGCTGCCACCAGCGGTAATTACGGTGCAGCGGTGGCATCCCATGCTGCCCAGCGCGGCCTAAAATGCATAATAGTGCAGGAGGTTTTTGACAGCCGCGGAATAGGCCAGCCGGAAATTGTAGAAAAAAGCCGCGCCTGCGAGGCATACGGAGCGGAAGTGCTGCGCTTGTCTGTTGGCCCTGAGCTTTTTTATGTGCTCCTGCGCACGCTGGAAGAAACAGGCTATTTTAACGCAAGCCTTTATACGCCCTTTGGCATACGCGGGGTGGAGAGCCTTGGAATGGAGCTGGCCGAACAGACAAGGGCGCTTACAGGCAAGGCCCCCGACGCAGTGTGCATAACACATGCGGGCGGCGGCAATATTACGGGCACTGCAAGGGGGCTTTTGGCAGCCTCTTGCCCCGACACCCGTATTGTAGCCTGCTCCGTGGACCTAGGGGGCCTTCACATGGCCAGCGACAGGGACTTTAACCGCAAGTCCTTTACCACCGGGCACACAGGCTTTGGAGTACCCTTTGCCACCTGGCCCGACAGGGTGGATGTACCCAGAAACGCCGCCCGCCCCCTGCGCTATATGGACGAATACCAGCTTGTAAGCCAGGGAGAAGTATTCTATGTAACCGAATTGCTAAGCAAGCTGGAAGGCCTTGAGCGCGGCCCGGCAGGCAATACCAGCCTTACTGCCGCAGTAACCCTGGCCAGGCAGATGGAGCAGGAACAGATAGTCGTTGTCCAGGAGACCGAGTACACGGGCGCCGGCAAGCATCACAACAGCCAGTTGGCCTTTGCCAGAGAAAACGGCATAGAAGTGCGCAGGGGCAAGCCGGAAGACAATGTACCTGGCAAGGCCATAGTCATACCGGAAAGGCTGTCCCAGCTGGCCGGCAAGGTTCAGGACATGGACAAATTAAGGTTTTCTTATATAAGAAATGCGGCTAAAGCCCATCCTGCATCGGAATGGACGGACAGGGATTTCAGTTTTATAGCTGATGACATAAAAAAGGATACGGCCTGGGTAAAAGCCGCCCTTGCCAATATTACGGAGGATAAAAATGATAAATGACAGGATAGCCCGCTTTGAAACAAGGCAGGCAGAACTGGAAAAGTTGAACGACGCCGAACTCAAAGACAGGTTCTGGGAGCTGTGCAACGAGCTGGTAAAGCCCATTGCGGATTTTGCAAAAACCCATACCTCGCCATCCATAGAACGCTCGGTACTGCTGCGCATGGGCATAGACTCCGTGTCAACCCATGCTGTGGTAAGCCGCATAGTGGAAGCCGGCCTTCTTGGCAAGGGCGCAGGCAATGTTGTGCTAAAGCTAAGCCAGAAAAGCGGCAAGGACCTGCGCGCAGCAGCACAATCCATAATTGATGACAAGACCGTCCTTTCCGGGCTTTTTTAAGGAGCTGTAAAAATGGCAAACAAACTTGATCCCAACAAAAAAATAGACATAGAAGCCATCATGGATGGCCTTGAAAACTACCATCCGCCAAGAAAAGGCTGGACCTGGCGCAAGCTTCCCAAAGGCACATTAAAAATGGGGCCATTCAACTATCGCGACATGTCGGAGCCGCTTAAAAAAAGCATAGGCCTGCCGGCTTCAAAGTACTTTGACCACATAGACCCCCAGCCCTCCTGTGTAATTACATCAGAAATTGCATCAGGCCGCTTTGAAGACGACATAAGGCGAATGCGCATGGCGGCATGGCATGGGGCGGACCATCTAATGGTTATACGCACCACCGGCCAGAGCCACATAGAAGGCCT
>JAKPMS010000107.1 GCA_029548805.1 Spirochaetota bacterium
AGAGCGCCGGTCTCCAAAACCGGATGTTGAGGGTTCGAGTCCTTCCTGGCCTGAATATTCGCGGCTTGGTAATTATAAGCCAAAATGGGTTTAAGGAGCCAAAATGAAAAAAATAACCCAATTTTTTAAAGACAGTTATGGCGAACTCAAAAAAGTGGTTTGGCCATCCAAGGATAGTGTTATTGCTTCTACCAAGGTTGTTCTCGTTTCTACTCTTATTGTGGCTTTCTTTCTTGGTGTTGTGGACTTTATTTTGGTCCGCGGCATAGATTTGCTGTTCTGATCCGGACTTCAAGATGGCAAAATCCTGGTATGTACTCCATGTCTATTCAGGCTACGAGGCAAAAATAGAGAAAACCATACGTATGCTGCTTTCCAACGGCGAGCTGGATTCCGGTGTTATAAGCGACATCAAGGTTCCTAGTGAGGATGTGGTTGATATTAAAGATGGCAAAAAGAGAACCAGCTCCAGAAAAATGCTTCCTGGCTATATTCTTGTAGAAATGGACCTGCCGGAAAACAACTGGAAGGCAATTTGTTCCGGTATAAAGAAGATATCCGGAGTTACCGGTTTTGTAGGCTCTACAGCACGCAACAAGCCTGTGCCCATTTCCGCAGAAGAAGCCAGGCAGATACTGCAAAGGGCCGGAGAAATAAAGGGTGACAGGCTGGTCAAACCAAAGCAGAGCTTTTCCATTGGTGAGCAGGTCAGGATTATTGAGGGCCCCTTTGATTCATTTACCGGAACCATAGAAGAGATCAGCCCAGACAAAAACAAGCTTAGGGTAATGGTCGGAATTTTTGGCAGAGCTACACCTGTAGAAGTGGATATGCTTCAGGTGGAAAAAATATAAAAACGCCTGGCCCTGTCCTGGCGTTATACATGGGATCGGTTTCCGCTCCGCATGATGGGAGCTTTTTGGCAATGGTGTATTAAAATACCCCTTTTGTTAGCCAAAAAGCGCTAATCCCGGCATAAGTACCGGGACCTGTGCAACTGAGTTGTCGCAGGTTTACCACGAAAGGAGTCTTTATGGCAAAAAAAGCAATTGCGGCAATAGTAAAGCTGCAATGCCCTGCGGGCAAGGCAACACCTGCTCCGCCTGTAGGTCCGGCGCTTGGCCCGCATGGAGTAAGCGCCCCGCAGTTCTGTCAGCAATTTAATGACAGAACAAAATCTATGGAGCAGGGGCTGGTTATCCCCTGCGTAATAACAATTTTCAAGGATAAGTCCTTTACTTTTATCCTTAAAACACCTCCCGCTTCTGTGTTGATCAAAAAGGCTTGCGGCATTGACAAGGGCTCGTCCTTGCCCAACAAACAGAAGGTTGCAAAGCTGTCCAAGGCCAAGCTGGCAGAAATTGCAAAGCTTAAAAGCAAAGATTTGTCAGCCAATGATCAGGAAGCAGCAGAACGCATCATAGCCGGAACTGCCCGTGCAATGGGCGTGGAAGTGGAGGGCTGAGCCATGAAGCACGGTAAAAAGTATATAGAAGCCGCTAAAAAGGTTGATAAGTTCAAGGCTTATGAAATAGCCGAGGCTTGTGCTTTGGTAAAAGACCTAAAAACAACCAAGTTTGATGAAACTGTAGAAATTCACGTAAGGCTGAACCTTAAAAAGAGCCAGACGGTAAGGGATACGCTTGTCCTGCCGTATCAGTTCAAGGCAGAAAAAAAAGTGCTGGTATTCTGCAAGCCGGAAAAAGAAAAAGAGGCTTTGGATGCCGGAGCCGCTTATGCCGGCTCGGATGAACTTGTGGAAAAAATCAGGGGCGGCTGGCTGGACTTTGATATAGCTGTTGCTACCCCCGACATGATGAAGGATGTAGGCAAGTTGGGTATGATACTCGGAAGAAGGGGCCTTATGCCCAATCCCAAGACCGGTACTGTAACCTTTGATATTGCTGCAGCCATAGCCGAACTTAAAAAAGGCCGTACCGAATTCCGCAGTGACAAAACCAATATTGTGCATCTGGCAGTTGGCAAAATTTCCATGGATGCCGACAAACTGGCTTCCAATGTTGCGGCTATCCTGTCAGAAATAAACAGAAAACGCCCGTCAGACGCAAAGGGTGAATTTGTGCAGTCCATTTTTATTGCCGGTACCATGACTCCAAGCGTTAAAATTGTATCGGCAAAGGCAGAGAGGTAAGTTATGGCCCTACGAGCAAAAAAAATTCAGCCCAGTAAAGTGGAAGCCATAGAAGCTGTCGGAGCAAAAATAGAGGCCGCCAACGATTTTATTTTTACGGATTATCGCGGCTTAAAGGTGGAGCAAATAACAGCACTTCGCGCGCAGTTGCGGGCAAAAAATGCCGAATACCACATCATCAAGAACAATTTTGCGCGTATTGCTTTTGAGCGCAAGCAGTTTCCCGATGTTTCAAAGCTGCTCCTGGGACCCACCGCAGTTGTGTTTGTCCAGACAGATTCCAACGAAGTAGCAAAAATAATTGTCGACTTTGGAAAGGAAGCGCCGGTTTCCATAAAAGGCGGCCTTGTGGACAGGGGAGTCTATGACAAAGCCCAGATGGAAGCCTATTCCAAACTTCCCGGCAGGAACCAGCTTTTGTCCATGCTGATGAGCGCCATGAATGCTCCGCTGCAGAACCTGGTTTACGCCATAAATGGGGTTCCTACAAAACTGGTAAGAACCCTGCAGGCTGTAGCAGACCAAAAAGCAGGCAACTAAAACTAACGGCGTTCAGGCTTCGGTTCGCTGCCGTACCTGTCCGCCTTAGCCCTTTTGGGGCGACCTGCCTGATATTTGGGCAGGATAATCAAATAGCCATAAGGAGAAGATAATATGGCAGCGTTAACAACAGATCAGATCCTGGATGCCATCGCATCGATGACAGTCCTCGAAGTTTCAGAGCTTGTAAAAGCCATGGAAGAGAAGTTTGGCGTAACAGCAGCGGCTCCCGTAGCCATGGTAGCCGGTGGTGCCGCAGCCGCAGCCGCTCCGGTTGAAGAACAGACCGAATTTACTGTAATCCTCAAGGGCAATGTTCCTGCAGACAAGAAAATTGCAATAATCAAGGAAGTTCGTACCATAACCGGACTTGGCCTCAAAGAAGCCAAGGACCTGGTTGAAGCTGGTGACAAGCCGTTGAAAGAAGCTGTTTCCAAGGATGAAGCCGAAAAAATCAAAAAAGCCATCACCGAAGCCGGTGGTGCAGTAGAAATCAAATAAGGACTTGATTGAAAGTTCGCACTTTTGTTTTATACAATGCGGTTTTACTCCGTTGCTCAAAACTTTTACAGAGTACCGGGCGCTGTTGCGTCCGGTACTTTTTGACGCAGCAGGGTTTTCTTATTTAAAAAAGCTAGTCAGAACCACAATAGGGGGTAAGGATGGCCTATAACGCAAAAAAAATATCCAGAACCTACATCGGAAAAGAATACAGGGAAGCTATTGAACTTCCCGATCTTATAGATATTCAACTGTCCAGTTTTGAGCGCTTTTTACAGCAGAAAAAAGTGGCAAACGGCATCAAACCGGACGAACAGGGCCTGGAAGAAGTTTTCAGGGCTACCTTTCCCATAGAAAGCCCCAATGGAGACATGCTGCTGGAATATGAATACTATTCGTTGGATACCAGCGCCATGAAGTATTCGGAATACGAATGCAAACAGAAAGGCCTTACCTATGCGGTTCCTTTCAAGGCACGCATAAACCTTATTTTTCAGAAAACCGGAGAGATAAGGCAAAAAGATATTTACCTTGGTGACATACCCCTTATGACGGACAGGGGAACCTTTATAATAAATGGCGCTGAAAGAGTGGTTGTATCACAAATACACAGATCTCCCGGCGTCATATTCAACCACGAGAAAAGCATTTATGGTGCCAGAATAATTCCGTACAGGGGATCCTGGCTGGAATTTGAAATAGACCAAAAAAAAGAACTTATATATGCAAAAATAGACAGAAAAAAACGCATCCTTGGAACCATGTTCCTTAGGGCCATAGGACTGGATTCAAGGGAAGAAATAATAGCCAATTTTTATAAAATAGAAAAACTTCAGCTTACCGAAGAGCGCAGCCGCAGGGAAGCGGCTGTAGGCAGGGTGCTTGCCAAGGCTATATGGATTGAGCAGGACGGAGAACGGAAAAAAGCATTCAGGGCCGGAGAGAAGCTGCATCTTCATGATGTGGATGATATAGTGTCTTATGGCATATCCGAACTTGAAGTAATAGATTTTGAAGGCGAAGGCGGCCTTCACTGGAACATGATACTGAACTGCCTTGAGAGGGAAGACATACGCCTTGAAAAAGAAAACCCAAACCAGGATGAACCCAACAAGGCCGATGCTCTTGCAGCAGTTTATGCAACTCTTATGCCTGGAGAACCCGTAACAGTAGAAAATGCGGAAAAAGACCTTAACTCCCTGTTTTTTTCCACCAGGCGCTATGATCTTGGCAGGGTAGGGCGTTACAAGCTTAACAAAAAGTTTGATTACGAAGTTCCAGTAAAGCAGTTTACCCTGACCAAAGACGATATTGTGCATACCATGAAGTACCTCATGTCTGTCTATTATGGAGAAAACAACCTTGATGACATAGATCATCTTGGAAACCGCAGGGTAAGGTCTGTAGGAGAGCTGCTTGCCAATGTCATGAAGAGCGCTTTCAGCCGTATGGAGCGGATAGCTAAAGAAAGAATGTCCTTAAAAGAGACAGATACCATTCGTCCGCAGGACCTTCTTTCCATAAAGCCCATAGTGGCAGCCATTAAGGAATTTTTTGGTTCCAGCCAGCTGTCCCAGTTTATGGACCAGGTAAATCCCCTTGCGGAGCTTACCCATAAGCGCAGGCTTAATGCTCTGGGTCCGGGAGGACTTTCCAGGGAGAGAGCTGGATTTGAAGTTCGTGATGTCCACTATACCCATTACGGCCGCATGTGCCCCATTGAAACTCCGGAAGGGCCCAACATAGGCCTTATAGTAAGCCTTTCCACCTATTCCACAGTTAACGAATACGGCTTTCTGGAGACTCCGTACCGCAGGGTTATAAACGGAAAAGTCAGTGACGAAATAGAATATCTGTCGGCCATGGATGAGGACAAATACTATGTTGCCCAGGCCAGTGCAAAAATAGACGCAGAAGGCAATTTTTTGGAAAGCCAGATATCCTGCAGGCATCAGGGTGACTATACAACCAGGGGGCCAACTGACCTGCAATATATGGATGTGTCTCCAAAGCAGATTATCTCTGTATCGGCATCACTCATCCCATTTCTGGAACACGATGACGCCAACCGCGCCCTTATGGGTTCCAACATGCAGAGGCAGGCTGTACCATTATTGTTTACGGATCCGCCAAGGGTGGGCACCGGCATGGAAAGAAAATGCGCTTTTGATTCAGGCGTACTTATAAAAGCAAGGCGCTCAGGTATAGTGTCCTGGGTTGACGCCATGAAAATAATTATCACCCCCGATGAAGATTCCGCAGCAAGGGACGAGTACCTTCTTATAAAATACCAGAGAACCAATCAGGACACTTGCTACAACCAGCGGCCCATAGTCCAGCACGGAGAAAAGGTCCTAAAGGGCCAGGTGATTGCCGACGGACCGGCCACAAAGGACGGGGAGCTGGCTCTTGGCAGAAACATACTGGCAGGCTTTCTGCCATGGAATGGCTACAATTACGAAGACGCCATACTTATTTCCGAACGCGTAGTAAAAGAAGACCTATTCACTTCGGTTCACATTAAGGAATTCCAGACAGAAATAAGGGAAACCAAGCTTGGTCCCGAGCGCATAACCAGGGACATACCCAATACCAGCGAAAAAAGCCTAGACAACCTGGATATAGAAGGCATTATCCGCGTAGGCGCCAAGGTAAAGGCCGGCGACATTCTTGTAGGCAAGGTAACCCCCAAAAGCGAAACCGAAACTACCCCCGAGTTCAAGCTGTTAAACTCCATATTTGGCGAGAAAGCCAAGGACGTACGGGATACATCGCTAAGGGCGCCTCATGGCATAGAAGGCACCATTATAGATGTTCAGCGCCTTAAGCGCAGCGCCAACGACGACCTGTCTCCCGGCGTGGAAGAAGTGGTAAAGGTGCTTATAGCCGCCAAGCGCAAGCTTAAAGAGGGCGACAAAATGGCAGGGCGCCATGGCAACAAGGGTATAGTTGCAAGAGTTTTACCAATTGAAGATATGCCATATCTGGATGACGGTACTCCGCTGGATATATGCCTGAACCCGCTTGGCGTGCCAAGCCGAATGAATATAGGCCAGCTTATGGAAACCGAGCTTGGCTGGATAGGCTCCACTCTTAACGAATGGTTCAGCGCGCCGGTATTCCAGTCCCCCGACCAGGAGATGATAGAAAAAAAACTCAAAGAAGCAGGGCTGCCCGCCGCTTGCAAAACCATGGTAAGGGATGGCCGCTCCGGAGAGTTTTTGCAGAATCCGGTAACAGTGGGCGTAATCTATTTCATGAAACTGCATCACCTTGTGGACGACAAAATGCATGCCAGGTCAACGGGTCCTTATTCTCTTGTTACCCAGCAGCCTCTTGGCGGCAAGGCCCAGTTTGGCGGCCAGCGCCTTGGAGAAATGGAAGTATGGGCCCTTGAGGCTTACGGCGCAGCCAATACCCTGCAGGAGCTTTTGACCATAAAATCCGACGACATGACAGGCAGGGCCAAGGTATACGAGTCCATAGTCAAGGGAGAGCCGCACACTGCTGCCGGTATTCCGGAAGCATTCAATGTAATGGTCCAGGAGCTCAGGGGCCTTGGACTGGATATGAGGATTTTTGATGTCAAGGGTAAACAGATAGCCCTTACAGAACGGGATGAGGATATCATCAGCAAACAAGGCCAGAATTTTTAGGAGCCGCCCATGAGAGATATTCAGGATTTTGACAGTATAATGGTCCGTCTCGCCAGTCCGGAGATGATACGGAACTGGAGTTACGGAGAAGTAAAAAAACCGGAGACCATAAACTACCGCACTTTAAGGCCTGAAAAGGACGGTCTTTTTTGTGAACGCATTTTTGGCACCACCAAGGAGTGGGAATGTTATTGCGGCAAGTTTAAGTCCATTCGCTATAAAGGTGTAATATGCGACCGCTGCGGTGTGGAAGTAACGCACTTTAAGGTAAGAAGGGAGCGCATGGGCCATATAGAGCTGGCTTCTCCGGTGTCCCATATATGGTTTTACCGCTCCGTGCCCAGCCGCATGGGCCTGCTTCTGGACCTTCCCGTGGCTGCATTAAGATCCATTCTGTACTTTGAAAAATACATAGTGATAGATCCGGGCGACACGGAGCTTAAAAAAATGCAGCTCCTAACAGAAGAAGAATACTATGAAGCCCAGGACAGGTATGGCGGAGCTTTTACTGCCAGCATGGGAGCAGAAGCCATTCGGTCCCTGTTGGAGGGGCTGGATCTGGATGAAAGCGCTGCCGAGTTAAGGGCAAAAATGATAGAGAAGGGCGCAAAAAGCGAAAAGCGCCTTCTTAAAAGAATAGAAATAATAGAAAACTTTAGAACTTCTCCAAACAAACCTCAATGGATGATAATGGACGTTATTCCTGTTATTCCGCCGGAGCTAAGGCCCATGGTGCAGCTGGACGGCGGCCGTTTTGCCACCAGCGACCTGAACGACTTGTACCGAAGGGTTATTAACAGAAACAACCGCCTTAAGCGCCTACAGAACCTGAACGCCCCTGACATTATTATACGCAACGAAAAGCGCATGCTTCAGGAAGCGGTGGATGCCCTTTTTGACAATTCCAAAAAGAAAAGGGTAGTAAAAGGCGCATCCAACAGGCCGCTAAAATCCCTGTCTGATATGCTAAAGGGCAAGCAGGGGCGTTTCAGGCAGAACCTGCTTGGCAAGCGTGTTGACTATTCCGGCCGCTCCGTAATTGTGGTTGGGCCCGAGCTCAAATTGCACCAGTGCGGACTGCCCACCAAAATGGCTCTTGAGCTGTTCAAGCCTTTTATAATGAAAAAGCTTGTAGAAAAAGATGTTGTGTACAATGTAAAAAAGGCCAAAATGCTTGTGGAGCAGGAAACGCCGGAAGTTTTTGCCGTTCTTGACGAAGTGGTCAGGGAGCACCCTGTTATGCTAAACCGTGCCCCGACCCTGCACCGGCTGGGCATCCAGGCCTTTGAGCCCGTACTGGTAGAAGGCAAA
>JAKPMS010000158.1 GCA_029548805.1 Spirochaetota bacterium
TTTTCATGTTGCTTAAAGCAACATGCCAGGTACCCAGGCTGTCCTGTTTTGCGGACAAGGCAATATCAGAAACCAGAATGTTTCGCCTGGCGCTTCTGTCGTTTCCAAAGCGCTGTATATAAAAAGCGGGATGGGCCGGATCATTCCTGTATCGGTAATATTCAGTCCAGTCAAACCATTCTTCAGCATAGTCCCAATAAGAGTATTCGTCATCGTTATCACTTATGGATACGGGCGGGAACTTCCATTTTCCAAAACTGGTAAAGTTGTTGGGACTTACATAGCGTATATGCTCCCTGCCAAAAGCTACCCTGAGCTGGAAAAGTCCGGCTCCGTATTTTTCTGTAAGGGCTGACAAATCCAGGGCATGGCTTGTCCATTGGTTTTTTTTGTCTTCTGACCAGTCCAAATCTATTTCTGCCCGCCAAACAACGTCTCCGACCCGTTTCAGTTCGCTTTTGCCGTCCAGATCATTGGTCTGAAGAAATTGAAGCATATTGGACTTATAAACCTGCAAGGCTTCCAGATATATTTTTGCAAGGTTTTTTGTTTCCAGTATTACTTTGGTACCCTGGCTGGTAGGAACGATTACTCCGCCAGGCTGAAAACGCACTTCGGGCTTGTCCCAGGCCACCTGGATTACAGCCTGTACCGGAACAACCATTGCGCCCGTGATGCTTTTTACACCCCGCTCAACACTAAGTTCCAGTTCTTCGGGCCAGCGCAGCGAAGAATAAAGCTTTAATATGCTGCCATCAGTTTCAAAGCGCAAAGCTCCGGGACTGTTGCTGCGTACCAATCCGCGCAGGTCCTGGTTTGGGTCCAGAATTTCTGAAAATGCTATACTGATGCCGGAATTGCCGTCTTCACCCGGAGGGTTTATTGCCAAAACTTCAAAGGATCCGTCTTTCGGGATGCGGTATTCGGCTTTGCCAGAGTTTTTTGAGCCAAGAGGCTTTCCATCCCAGGAAACAAGCAGGCTCCCCTCTTCCATGCTTCTTGGAATATTGTGCACGGTAAATTCATGAAAGGACAAAGCATCATGCTTCCAGGAAACATCCAGTTTCTTTTTGCCTGACACGGCTTTGACTATATCTTTAAATGCGGCATTTTCCGGAAGCTCTTCCGATTCCAGCGTTCCGGACAATGCTAGGCTGCCATCCCGGGCTATAAAAAGTTTGCCTGGTTTTACAACTATACCGGCTTCTTTGGTCTTTATATTAAAGCTGAACCAGCCTTTTTGGGCTTCTCCGATGCCGGAAAAATCAAATACGCATTTATAACTTTGGCCGGCTTTAAGAGGCTTTTCCGGGGCAAAATCTATTCTGTCACCTTCTGGGCTCCATACTACTTGGCCCTTGATGTCCGGATAAAAGCTGAAAGGATTTTTTCCGGACAGCTTTGCTATATCCCGCCCATCGCTAAATACTACACTTATTTCAGAATAGCGGGATACAATTCCATTGCTATGGGCTACTACATAGGCTGGGTCCGGCAAGCTGTAAGCTTTTATATTTTCTTTGCTGCATGATATCAAAGCCAATACCATAAAAACCAGTGCAGCTAAAACGCTCTTTATATTAAACCTTTTTGTTGGTACAAAAGAGCAATTGCATTTATTAAAAAGACGCAAGTTTACCATCCTTTCATGCCGGACAATGCCTTTTTTAATCCATCCCACACTAGATCCGCATTTCCTCGGCTATCCACTGCAAAAAGAATTTTCCTGTTTTTATAGTATTCCACAAGCGGAAGGCTTTGGTTTCTGTAGTTTTCCAGCCGGACAAGAACAGCTTCTTCTTTGTCATCATCCCGGATGTACAAGGGAGAGCCGCATTTGTCGCATATGCCTTCTTTTTTTGGAGGCATGTTTGTTATATGGTATATTTGCCCGCAAACTTTGCACATTCTCCTGCCAGACAATCTTTTAAGCACAGTTTCATCATCAACCTCCAGATCTATTACCAAATCCGGAGGGCAAAATAACGCCAAAGCCTCCGCTTGCGGAATGGTTCTTGGGAAACCGTCCAGTATCCAGCCTTTTTGGCAGTCTTCATTTTTCAATCTGTCTTTGACAAGACTGATGGTCAGTTCATCTGATACCAGATCACCCGCTTCTATAATGCTTTTAACCTTTTTGCCCAAGTCCGTACCCGCGCGCATGGCATTACGGAAAATATCCCCGGTAGATATATGGGGAATGGAAAAATCAGCAGAAGCCCGTGCGGCCATAGTACCTTTGCCTGCTCCGGGCGCCCCAAAAAATACAAGTTTCATGTCAACCTCTGTTATAAAAATTGTTGCCTAAAAAACACAATTGACTGAAAGCACCTGTCCTTCCTTGTTTATCTCAGATAGCCATTGGGGTTGTCAGCCAAACCGCATACGCTCCATGGCTTGTTCAAATTATACCTAAACAGCACTTCTACATGGTTTATTACAGAACTGGTAGGAAAAACTATGGAAAAAGCCTGTTTTTCCCTGAAATCAGAACTGGATGGAGTTCCAATGGATCCATTATCCGCATGAACTTTTGCACCAGCGGCAATTACAGCTTCCATCTGGCTTTTTTGTAAAGCGTAGCCGTCTCGCTCTATAATAAATGCTTCGTACCGGAAATTGCTCCCCATTTTTTGGGCTTCCTTGTTCCAGATACGCAGGTCTTCAGGCAGCATTCTGCTCAAGATATCCAAAGAATCAGAACCCAATAAATGACATACTTCCACCCTTGCTCCAGGAAATAGCCCTATAAACCTTTTTACAATTTCAATAGTATCAGCGTTTTCTCCTATATCCAGCGGCACAATGAAGGGTTCAAAAATACCCTTAAGTTGCATGGATAAGAGTTCATACCTGTATCTGTAATCACTTTTTGTCGGCTTTGCAGGGTTTATATGCCCTTCCGGAACCACAAATACGATAGAAGCCTTTGCATGCGCCGACGCCAGATAATGCAAAGCGCTGGCAATATGGGTCATTTGAAAAGGATCAAACGACCCTATAAAAAGGGCCGCATTTATAATGTAATCAGGGAAACGTATTATTTCCGGAAAATCCGCAAGGTTTTGAGGGAATAGCTTTCCGTTTTGGATTTTTTTGTCAATTTTATAAAGGGCCTCTCTGTAAAAGCTGCGATAATATGTAAACTCGCCTTTGTCTATTTCGCTGATGAACGAATATGCATCCAGCCTGCCAAAAACCTCCTCGGTCTTGCTGATGGTTTTGCTTATCAATTCGGAAAATATTTGTGTTTCACTTTTTTCAACCTCTGCTTGATCTTGTTTTATTCTAGAAAGGCTGATTTTCTTGTTTGCCATATACACAGTCTATTGCAGTTTTTGAGCTCATGCAATTAAAGAATGCAAAGCCGGGCAAAACACCAGCTATAGCAGCAAACATAAAGTAGTAGCGGCATAGACAGCGGCAAAAATGCCTGCTATAAATAATTATGCCAATACTAGCACTGGGCTTTGATATAGATGGCACTCTATATGCCGAATCCAAGCTTTACCGGAAACTTTTTTTCAAGGCCATTCCAAGGCTTAAACTGCTTTATGCTTTCAATTCTGTTCGTCACGACATAAGAAATTTGCTAAAAAGTGAAGAATACCGGTCCAAAAACATAAACAGTATAGAGGATTTTCACCATTTTCAGGCAGGACTGGTTGCAAAGCGTGTCGGCAAAGACCAGGAACTGGTTCACAAAGAAATAGAAAGTTTTTTTTATAAAGCTGCTCTTGAACCATTTTCTGACATACCTTTGTACAAAGGTGTAAAAGAGCTGCTTGTCAACATGAAAAACAGGGGCTTGTTGCTTGGAGCTTTGTCCGATTTCCCTTGTGAAGAAAAAATTGAACTTATGGGCCTGGACGGCATTTTTGATGTAGTCATGACCAGTGAAGAAACAGGCTTTGTAAAGCCCGACCCGGCTTCTTTTGTCTTGTTTGCAAAGCGAATGGGAGTTGATCCCGGCAAAATTTTGTTTGTGGGCAATTCTGAACGCTATGACGTAGCAGGCTCTATTGGTGCTGGCATGAGGGCTGCAAAAATTTCAAAAAAATCCGGGCCAAGCGCAGCAGAATTTGTATTCTCGGACTATGCCGAGCTGCTCAGATATCTGGAAGGATTATTGTCCAAAAAATGACGCCTTATATATAAGAGGACCTCTAAACACTTCAGTTTTTAGATATGCCCATAAGCCTTGTGCAGGCCTGGCCTGGCCGTACCAAGCTGCCGGCTAATCCATCCATAATTCTGCAACAATAGGAGTATTCCTTATGCGTTCTGCCATGGCCGGAGAACAGCTAATTCCGGAATGCGCTTTTACAGTGCTTATTTTGCTGCCGTTATGGACATGGAATACTACTCCGCACTGTCCGCTCCCTTCAAAAAGGATGTCTCGCAGTTCATCAAGGTCTTTTTCTTCTTGTACGAGATTAAGCGCAATATGTATAGTCTGAAAGTTTTTCTCTCTCAAATCTGACGCCTGAAGTACTGATTCTACCCTGAAACCGGGTTTGTCCCTGTTGGTATTAATTTTTCCCCTGAAAAAAACTATTGAATTTGTTGAAAATTGCCCTGCATGGCTTTCCAGGACTTTTGAAAACATGACAACATCCAGACTGCCATCGTAAGTATCCACCTTTCCGCTGGCCATTCTGTCCCCTCGTTTGGTCATGGTTTCCCGCCACTCCACCAGTTCTCCTATAAGCGTATAATCCTTCTTGGGATTGAGCTGATCAAGCCTGGAAAAATCTATATCACAGCACTTCTCGTACAGGTCTTTATGGCTATCCAGCGGGTGCCCCGAAAAATAAAAACCAAGCAGTGCTTTTTCGTTTTTTAATTGTTCCTTTTTGGGCAATTCCGGGCAGAACTCATAACGAAACGGGGGGAATTCTTCCTCGTTGCTGGTATCAAACAGGCTGATTTGGCCATATGCCTCGGCATCCAGCTTTTTCTGTACATAATCAAAGGCGCGCTCCAGATTCATGGCCAGTTCGGCCCGCCCCCTGCCCAAATTGTCAAAGCAGCCGGCGTGAACAAGAATTTCCAGGGCTCTTTTGTTCATGGCCTTGACTCCAACCCTGTACAGAAAATCAACAAAGTCTTTATATGCCCCTTTGGCTTCCCGCTCTTTTATTATGGCTTCTACAACAGCGTCTCCTATACCTTTGACGCCTATCAGCCCATAAACTATTTTACCATCTTTTACACTGAAATTATTGTCAGAACTGTTAATATCAGGGGCCAACAGCTCAATTCCCATCCTGCGGGTCTCGGAAATATACATAGCAAGCTTTTCGCTGTCGGAAATTTCGTTTGTAAGGTTGGCTGACATATATTCGGCAGGATAATTGGCTTTAAGCCAGGCAGTTTTATAAGCCAGAACCGAGTATGCAGCAGCATGGCTTTTATTGAAGCCATAGTCAGCAAATGGTTCCAGTATATCAAATATTTCATTGGCTTTTGCTGCACTTATGCCCCGCTGTACAGCCCCGTTTATAAAAGGCTCGCGTTCCTTGTCAATTATTTCCTTTTTCTTTTTGCCCATAGCCCTGCGCAACAGGTCAGCTTTGCCCAAGGAATAGCCTGCTATTTCCCTAGCAACCTGCATTACCTGTTCTTGGTACACAATAACCCCGTATGTTTCTTTCAGGTATTTTTCTAGCGACGGGTGTGGATAGCTGATAGCTTTATAACCCCTTTTTGCATCCACATACTGAGGAATATTGTCCATGGGACCGGGCCTGTAAAGAGCGTTCAGGGCTATAAGGTCTTCTATTTTGTTGGGTTTGGCCTGCCTTAATACAGTCTGCATGCCGGGAGATTCAAACTGGAAAATTCCTATGCTTCTGCCTTCTCCAAGCATGGCAAAGGTTTTGGCATCATTATCCTGAATATCGTTTTCTGTAAAGTTTATGCCATTCTTGTTGATCAGCTGGATGGTATTTTTTATGATTGTAAGGGTTTTTAAGCCCAAAAAATCCATTTTTACCAAGCCGCAGGCTTCCAGCAATTCCATTGTATACTGTGTAGCTATGCTGCCGCTTTTTGAATCCCTATAGAGAGGAACGTAATCCACCAATGGGGTTTTGCCTATTACAATGCCGGCAGCATGAAGGCTGGTGTGACGGTTTTTGTTCTCCAGTTTTCTGGCTATTTCAAATAGCTCCTGGTATCGCGGCTGGTCCTCCAGCTCTTTAAGCTTGGGTTCCAGCTGCATTGCCTTGTCTATGGTAATTTTCGGGTCGTCCGGTACAAGTTTAGTAATCTGGTTGGATTCTTCCACACTCAAATCAAGGGCCCTGGCTACATCCTTGATTACAGCTCTGGCTTTGAGCGTTCCAAAGGTTATAATCTGCCCTACCCTGTCTGTACCATATTTTTCATTTACATAATTGATTACCTGAGCCCGTCCCTCATAGCAGAAATCCACATCAAAATCGGGCATGGAAATACGTTCCGGGTTAAGAAAGCGTTCAAAAAGCAACCCGTATTTTAGCGGATCGATATCGGTAATTCTTAGTGAATATGCAACAATGGAGCCGGCTCCGGAACCTCTGCCAGGGCCTACAGGAATGCCATGGTCAAGTGCCCAGTTTATAAAATCGGCAACTATCAAAAAATATCCCACAAAATCCATTAGTATTATGGTTGCAAGTTCGTAATCCAGACGCAGCTGTTTGTTTTTGTCATAATTGGGATAGCGCTTTTCCAGCCCTTTGTAGCTGGCCCAAACAAAGTATCTGGTAACAGGCATGGCCAAACGCTGCTCAAGACTGTGCCTTACAATGGGCGCCAGCTGCTCTACAGGAATTTTACCGTAATCATGGTTGGGCTTGCAAATATCCTTATCCTGCATGTTGTCCAAAAAAGCTTTGACATTGGCCATCTCCGGTTCTGCTTCTTTATCCTGTTCAGTGCTGAAACTTTGGGGAATGTCGTATTTGGGAAGCTGCGGGCCGGGCAAATCTATGGTCAAGTTTACCATTTCGTTTATTAAAAGGGTGTTTTCAATGGCAGACGGAACTTCTCTGAAAAGTTCGGTCATCTCAGCCTGGCTTTTTAAAAAATAGTCTGGACCTGAAAAACGCATGCGATTCTGTTCGGACAACTTTTTGTTGGTACCCACACATAGCAGTGCATCATGAGCAAGAGCATCGCTATGTGCTATATAATGCACATCGTTGGTGGCAATAAGTTTAAGGCCAAGCCTGCCCGACATTTTGACAAGCTCGGCATTGACCCTGGTTTCTTCATTTAGTGAATGGTTTTGCAGCTCAAGGTAGTAGTTTTCCTTGCCAAACAAATCCATATACCTGGAGGCTATTGCTTCTGCTTCTTTTGGTTTTCCTAGCAAAATATATTGGGGAATTTCTCCTGCTATGCAGGCTGTAGAACAAATAAGGCCTTCGTGATACTTCTCTAGAAGTTCCCAGTCAATTCTGGGTTTGTAATAAAAGCCTTCTGTAAAAGACAGGGTGGAAAGTATGGACAAGTTCCTGTAGCCAACAGAATTTTTGGCAAGCAAAACCAGATGGTAATACTTGTTGCCGCCTTCTGTTCCGGTTTTTTCAAAACGTGTAGCTCCGGCAACATAAAACTCGCTGCCAATTATCGGGTTTATGCCCAGCTTCTTGCATTCATTGTAAAACTTCAAGGCACCGAACATATTTCCGTGGTCGGTCAATGCCAAGCCCGGCATGCCAAAGCTGCTGGCTGTTCCTACAAGAGCAGCAATAGTTGCGGATCCGTCCAAAAGGGAATAATCACTGTGAACATGAAGGTGAACAAAGGACATGCAATGCAGTATAACCTCTGCAAGCTGCATAGGTAAAGCTCAAGCGGCCAAGCAAGGCATAGTATTTTTCTTAAGCGTTTAAATAAAGATGGAATTTGACCAAAAAGCAAGCTATCATTTTAAAGATAAACAAAATAAGGAAAACACAGTATGGAATATAGTAATCAACCAAGTTTTGACATGTTTTTGCATAAATACGAGGGACTCTTTGATAAACACAAAAACACTGGAAACTACATACGTATAGGCTGGATTAACACAAGCTTGGGTCCAATGATAGCTGGTGCAGATGAAAGAGCTGTCAGATTTCTGGAATTTTATGACAGACAGGGCATAGAGGGTCAAATAGCCATGTTGCGGGCAAGCAACAAATTGGCATTGTCAGTTGGAAGCAACCCCCTTCTGGATATACTTGAAAAAGAACTAAGCGCTTATTTTACAGGTAAACTGAAGGAGTTTACCCTGCCATTGCAATTTCCCGGCACCATTTTTCAGGAAAAGACATGGAAAGCATTAAAGAGCATAGCTTACGGAACAACCATGAGCTACAGCGATCTGGCAAAGCTGATTGGCAAGCCCAAAGCTTCCAGGGCAGTAGGCAGGGCAAATGCGGTCAACCGCATAGCCATTATAATACCATGCCATAGGGTGGTCAGTGCCGATGGCTCTCTTAATGGTTATGCTGGCGGCATAGACAGAAAAAAAGCCCTTTTGGAACTTGAAAGATCCTTTGTTGACAAAAATCACAAGCTGTAACATTATTTCTTGAATTTTCAGTAAACAAGCCTGCTTTACACCAATAGGAGTAGCAACCATGTATGATTTGGCAATTATAGGCGCCGGCCCTGGCGGTTATGTAGCTGCCGAAAGAGCAGCCATCAATGGTCTTAAAACTGTTTTGATAGAAAAGGATGCGCTAGGAGGGACCTGCCTGAACAGGGGTTGCATTCCTACCAAGAGCTTGCTGGCTGGTGCAAAAGTATACAGACACAGTCTTGATTCCGCAGCCTTGGGAATAACAGGCAACGATGTAAAGTATGATCTTGCCGCGGCCATGCATTGGAAAGACCAGACCGTAAGCCGCCTGGTCCAAGGTGTAGAATTCAACATGAAAAAAGCTGGAGTGGAAGTAATCCGCGGCAGCGCTTTTCTGGAATCCCCAAAAAGCATAAAAATTCTGGAAACGGACAGCC
This sequence comes from Spirochaetota bacterium, assembly GCA_029548805.1. GTDB lineage: Bacteria > Spirochaetota > Spirochaetia > Treponematales > UBA12059 > SZUA-370. The sequence continues at coordinate 8,998 of JAKPMS010000158.1, forward strand.
TTGTTCATGCAAAAAACATAATAATAGCCAGCGGCTCCGAGCCTTCCAGAGTGGCAATACCCGGAATAGAAAAAAACGACTTGGTACTTAGCAGCCAAGACCTTTTATGCCTAAAGGAACTTCCAAAAAGCATAGTGATCATTGGAGGCGGAGTAATAGGGGTCGAGTTTGCTTCCTACTTTTCTTCTTTAGGCGTAAAAGTAAGCTTAATAGAAATGCTTCCGGAAATTCTGCCCTTTATGGACGCAGAGATGACCGGAATATACCGCAGAACTCTTAAAGCCCTGTCTGTCATCACTAATGCTTCGGTTACAAGCATAGAAGGCGGAATTGTAAATTATATAAAAGAAGGCAGCTTGTCCAGCGCAGAGGGTGAAATAATACTGGTGGCTACGGGCAGGAAACCGGCAATAACAGGTTTTGGTCTTGAAAAAATTGGTATAAGCACTGGTCCAAAAGGCATTTTGACGGACGAATGCTGCAAAACCAATATACCTGGTATTTGGGCCATAGGTGATGTCACCGGCAAATCCTTCTTGGCGCATTCTGCCAGCGCAATGGGTGTAGCAATAGCCGACATGTTAGCAGGAAAAAAAGCCAGTATAGCTTGGCATGCCATGCCCTGGGTTGTATACGGAGACCCCGAAGCTGCAGGCGTGGGAATGACAGAAAAAGAGGCCATAAATGCCGGCTATGACATAAAAAAGGTATCCATACCGTCAAGGGCAAACGGCCGCTTTATGGCAGAAAAAGGTATAAGCGGGCAGGGGCTGGTAAAACTTGTGGCGGACAAAAATGAGGGGACGCTGCTTGGAGCCCATTTGCTGGCCCCTTATGCAAGCGAAATTATTTGGGGCATGCAATATGCCGTAATGAACAAAGCCCGCATACATGAGCTTTTAAATATTATATTCCCGCATCCAACAATATCTGAACTGTTTTATGATGCTTTAAAGGCTTTATTATAAAAACGCAATGCTTATTTGAATATTTGTTATTTTGGCTTGATCAGGCCGGACAGACTGGAATGAACAATTGCTTTTGGGTCAAATTTGCACATACGAAAAGTAAGCTGTACAAATACACCCAAAAGCATGGCAGAAAGCAGAGTGCCAAGCCCTATCATGCCGCCAAGACGCCAGCCGGCAATTGTTACAGTCAGCTCTATCATGCCTCTTATGACACCTATGGGCAACTTAATGCGCTTGGAAAGGGCTACCATAAGGCCGTCTCTTGGGCCAGCTCCATAAGCTGCCCCCATATAAACAACCATGGCAACAGAAATAATAAAAAGTCCGCTTACTAGAAGCAGAATGCCGGCAAGCCAGTTATGCAGCAGGGGAATCACTCCGCTCCATAGAATCAAATCCAGAAAAATGCCTATCAACACAATATTAAGAATTGTCCCAAGGCCTATTTTTTCGCCCATAAACATGGTTGCGCCAATAATTATAAAACCCACAATTATGCTTGCCTGTCCTATGCTTATACCAAAGGTTTTTCCCAAACCGGCATGAAAAGAGTCCCAGGGGCCATAGCCTATATTGGCTCTTATGGTAAGAGCTATACCCAAAGCGTATAAAAAAAGGCCAATATTAAGTCTTAAAAACCTTTTTGCGTGAGTCGCTAATATCTTCCTTGCAGTTACGGTTTTTAAAACCATACTGGATATTATTTTTTTAACAGAGCTGCGTCAAGCCGGATTCCATGCTTGACAGTTACTGGCAATACAAATAACTTTTAGCACAATGAAAAGTTTCAGCGACATCCTGTTTAACAAAGTAAGCCTGCCCCCGGAGCTGTTATCCAGTACGGAATTTAAAGTATTGCATCTTAGCGATACTCCCACAGCCATTTATCCGGCCATTTACGAAATGCTTGCAAAAATCAAACCAGATGTTTTAATTCACAGCGGAGACCTTGCGGATGACATTAAGCTGGAGTTATCACCATACCGACTGGATCAATACGCTGCTGTCACAGAACCTTTTTTAAAAAACTTGGCAAAAAACAGCAAAAGGCTGTATATAAGCATTGGCAATCATGATTCCCATGCTTTTTTAAAAACCCTGGGCAACCATTTTTGCATTCTGGAAAACGGAAGCATACTGGAGATACATGGCAAACGCATTGCAGTATCCCATTATTTTGAAAACCTGCCAAAAGAAGCGGATTACGGTCTTTTTGGTCATGGCAGCGAGGAAAAAAAGAACAAGCATGGCAAGTTTTTGCTGGATGGGATAAAATATATTAACATCCTTCTTTTGCCATCCGCTAAGGTTTATACTGTTTCCTATCCTTACGGAACCAACCATCACAGGAAATACAAAAATATGACTCCAACTTTATTATAAGGAGGGATGATAAAAAGACAACCGGGAGTCGGTAAATCGGGTTATCCTGTTTGGGAAACCGGCAGGGGAAGGCTATAGCTCGCCATTTTTTTTGGTCTTCGAGACCGTTAAGGAGA
>JAKPMS010000169.1 GCA_029548805.1 Spirochaetota bacterium
CATTGCATTTGTAAGCTTTATTACTGCTGCCTTGGTGCAGGCTGTTGAACTGATTAAAAATAATCTTAAAGTATCGCTTATTGCTTCCGCCTTGCCGGTTTTTGGTGCTGTTTTACTGCTTATAAGTTTGGTATTAAGAAGCTTTACTATAGGTTTTGTCGCACTTACCAGCAGTTACGAATCCTTGGCTTTTTATTCCGCTTTAATAGCAATTGTTGCTTTTATTTATAAAATCCAAAAAAAATTGCCATACAAGCCAGTTTTGGTTTTTGGCGCTACTATGGTAATTATAGTTTTACTGGCTGTGGCAAGCTCTCCATTGATACCAAAGGAAGCCCTGCCGCCAATACCGGCGCTGCGCTCGGCCTGGCTTCTTTTGCATGTCAGTTTTTCGTTTATAGGAGAAGCCTTTTTTGTTCTGGGCTTTGTTGCTTCTGTTTTGTTCCTTTTTAGCAAGAATGATGCCAAACTCGGGGAATTTGACCGCATTGCTTATACTGCCATAGCCATAGGCTATCCGTTTTTTACTGCCGGAGCCCTTGCCTTTGGGGCAATATGGGCTGAACAGGCCTGGGGGCGCTGGTGGAGCTGGGACCCAAAAGAAACCTGGGCCCTTGTCACATGGCTGGTTTATACTGCATATCTACACCTGCGCCTGATTGCCAAAAAAGGCGGCAAACTTCCGGCGTGGCTGTCTGTAATCGGCTTTTTATGCACAGTTTTTACCTTCTTTGGTGTTAATTATCTTTTACCCGGTTTGCACAGTTACGGCTAAGCTTATTTTCCGCAGCATTGTTTGTACTTTTTTCCGGATCCGCATGGACAGGCTTCGTTCCTGCCCAGCTTTGGTTTGTCACGCATAATGGTCGCAGTTTTTATTACACCGGAGTCGTATAGCCAGGCTTCATTACTTTTTACAAAGCGGGCGATTTCATGATGCTCATCTTTAAGACCGTTCAGAACGTAAGCGGCAATAAATTCCACCGTCCCTTCTGAATCAGATGCAGCGCCTTTTTCTGTGCCAAGAATTTTAAGTCCTTTCCATTCCGCTTTTTCGCTCCATTGCTTTGTGGCTTCCCTGTCAATTCCGTCGCTGGAAGCGCAAGAATTTACAATAAAATCTATCTCTGATTTGACATAGGCGCTGTATCTGGCACGCATCAGGATTTTCGGATTGCCAGCCTTTTTGGTTCCCTTAATTACAGCTTTGCAGCAATCATTATAAAAAAGCCCTGAACCGCAGGGGCATTTATCGCTCATATCCGACTCCTTGTTTGTGCTTTTATACATTCAAATATCATGGATAAGCAAGTAGCTTTGCATAATAGACTTGCCTGGTATACGGACTGGACATACAATGCTGGTATGCAAAAGCTGCTTGAAGAAGTATACGAACAGTCCCTTTTTGCCTGCAATATGGGCAAAATAGCCACTTATATACCTGCTTTGGCGTTGGCAGACCAAAACGACTTGGGTATAGCCATAGTTGACAAAGAAGGACAAGTATTTAAAACAGGCTTGTTTGACAAAAGATTTTCTATACAAAGCATTTCCAAGGTTCTTGCTCTGGCCTATGTAATGGATGATCAGGGAGAATCCGTAATTTTTTCAAGGGTGGGGAAGGAGCCCACAGGGGACCCGTTCAACTCCCTGGTAAGACTGGAAACAAGTGCAAGCCATAAACCTTTCAACCCCCTTATCAATGCTGGAGCCATTGTTGTTTCAGGCCTTATGAGGGGCAATAAACCGGAAGAAAAAATTGCCCTGTTTGCAAAATTTGTAGAAAAACTGGTTGGCAGAGGCAGTGTAACCAGAAATAACGAAGTATATCATTCCGAAAAGGATACAGCAGCCCGCAATCGTTCCATAGCATGGTTTCTTAAAGAGATGGACATACTGCCGGGTGAGGTAGAAGAAACTCTGGATGTATATTTCAGCCAATGCGCTTTTTCTCTTGATGCGCTGGATCTGGCCAAGGTGGCTATTATTCTTGCCATGGATGGTTTTGATCCGATACGAAAAGAGCAAATTTTAAAGCCCAGAATAGCTCATGTATGCAAAAGCCTGATGGTTACCTGCGGCATGTATGACGGCTCGGGCGAGTTTGCTGTTGATGTGGGAATTCCTGCCAAAAGCGGGGTGGGCGGTGGTATTATGGCTGCTGTGCGTGACAGGATGGGCATTGGAGTATATGGCCCCGCACTTGACGAAAAGGGCAACTCAAAGGCCGGACTGGAAGTTATGAGCCGCCTCTCCGAGCGCCTGGATTTGAGGGTCCTGTAAAAAAGTCCTGATTTATAAACGGCATGCGAGTTTGTCAGGAAGAAACAATTCTGTTTGACACGGATTCCCTTGCCACGATGCGTATAGGCAATACAAGTTCCTGTTGGGGCGGAATTTCTTTTTTTACAAGCGTGAACAGCATTTTTGCAGCCAAGCGGCCTTTTTGGACAACGTCCTGATGTACTGTAGTAATTTTGGGGTTCTGAAGGCGTGAAAGAAGGTTGTCATCAAAACCGGCAATGGATAATTGGTCGGGAATTTTAAGGCCCAGCTGTGCAAGGCAGTCTATAGCTTCTGCAGCATAATAATCGGCAGAGAAAAAAAGTGCCGTACAAAAGCCGGGATGTTTGGCAAACCACAAATAAAGCCTAAGCCTTTCTTTTTCATTTTTGGAAAGGATAAAAAGCTTGTCTCTGGGAATGGCAAGGCCGGCTGCTTTGAATGCGTTTCTGTATCCGTCATATCTGGCGCTGTCAACACTGGGAAAGTCTGCGGCGTTTGCCAAAAAAGCTATATCTCTGTGTCCCTTATCCAGAAGATAGCGGGTCATTTCAAAGCCGCCCTTTTCGTCGTCCAGCTTAACGGAGTAGTATTTGGATCCGGGTTCCTCAAAATAGCAGTCCACAAAAACGACGGGAGAAGCTACACTTTTTGCCACTGCACTGGATATTTCGCTTGGCATGCAAAGGATAACAAGTCCCGCAAGTTTCCATGTGGCAGCAAAATGCAGGACTTCATCCTTGTCGGAAGTGCAGCGCAGCATCATAAAATACCCGGCTTCACGAATTTCTGTTTCAAGCGTGCCTATGATTCGTGATACAAAAGGGTCCTCAATGCTGGAGCTGCCGCTTCTTGGTTCCATAAAAAGGATTATGCCGACTATATGGGAGCGCGAACGCTTTAACATAAGCGCTCCCTGGTTTGGAGCGTATTTCTCTTCCTTCAGAATTTTTACAATTTTTTTTCTTAGCGCTTCGGATACTTTTTCCGTTTTGCCATGAATTACATTGGCTACGGTCGTTGGACTAACTCCAGCCAGTTCTGCTATTTGTTTTATTGTGGACATAGGCTTCTTTGCTAAAAAGTTTTTTCTACTTCAAATACCCAAGCCATTTATTTTGCTGGTCTATCATGCGCTGCATCAGCTCTTTTACATGAGATGCCTTGTTTACAACCGGGTTGGCCAACAACGCCTGTATTGCATAATCCTTGCGTTTATGGATGGCCGCTTCTGCTGTCATGTCATAAACCCCGCAGTAAGAGCGCAAAAGGGCTGCGTAACCCCTGGGCAGTTCACCCATATCCAAACCGTTTACTCCCTTTGCGTCAACAATGGCCGGTACCTCTACACATATCCAGTCCGGCAGGTTCTTGATTATGCCATTGTTCTGAATGTTCACAGCAGCTTCCTCAAAGCCTTCGTTACCCAAAATTCCGTCGATAATGGGAACAACGCGTTCCTTGGTTTCCAGCTTTATATGCCTGTCATGGGCCACAGCCATCATGACTTTGTAAATATCATAAAAATCCAGGATACCACGGTGATCGGCTATATCTGCTGCCCATGCTATATATTCACCAAAATGACTGTCTGTGGTTATGGGCAAAAGGCCGTAATTTTCCAGCATAAACTTTGCTATACGCTTGTCTGCCCAGTAGTAATTACCTGCTTTGCTTGGCCCAGACTTTTCGTATTTTTCAGCCTCTTCCATGGTGCCGGTTTCTCTGAATGAATCCAGGAGATCGCTGTAACCGGGCTCCCTGCTGAAAAAGGCCTCCGCTTTTGCCTTTACCTCTGGGTACAGGTCTTTTCCGGTTTTTTTGTCGTGGATTTCCAGCATGCAGCTGAAATGGTTCAAACCGGCAGCCCTGAAATGGAAGTCTTCTGCCTTTTTGGACAAAAGGCGGGGCAGCCATCTGTACAGCCAGCCTATCTCATGGCACAAGCCTATGAACCTTGCACCCGGAAAGGCCCTTTTAACCGCGGTGCAGATGGCTGTCATGGGATTGGAATAATTAAAAATATATGCTTTGGGGCAAAGTTCCATTGCATCCCGCACTATGTCCAAAACATGGGGAATTATTCTGAGAGAATGGAATATTCCGCCAGGGCCGCCGTTTTCCCCGTATACCTGATGGATTCCGTACTGCAGAGGAACCTTCCAGTCTTCGTCCCACAGCAAAAAGCGGTTGCCAACTTCTATTGATGAAATTATAAAGTCGGCTCCCCTGAAAGCCTCTCTCCTGTTGACTGTTCCGCTAAGCCTGTAATCAAGTGAATGTTCCTTGACTGCTGCAAGCGCAACTTTCAGGGTAGAGTCCAGGGCCTCCTCGTTTATGTCATGCAACACTACTTCCGAGCCTTTAAGCGTACGGCTCATAAATATGTCGCCAAGGGTTCCGCAACCAAACTGGGCGCTGCCCGCGCCAACAAGCACAATTTTCATGTTTCCTCCGATTATTTTATGGCCCCTTCGACCATACCTTTTATGATATAACGCTGGGCAAACAGATACAGTACAATTATTGGCAACATAGCTATCAGGGTTGATGTAAGGATCAAATCCCACTGTTTTAGATATGCCCCGGCAAATGCGGTCACCGCAATTGGAATTGTCTGTACTGGACCGCTTGAACCAAGGACCAGCAATGGTAACAGATAGTCATTCCATATCCATATGCCATTAAGAATTAGAACGGTAACCATGATGGGTTTCAAAAGCGGAAATACTATTGAAAAAAAGGTTCTGCTTTTTGAACAGCCGTCTATGGTAGCCGATTCCTCCAGTTCATATGGAATATTTTTTATGAACCCATGAAAAATAAAAATTGACAAGGGGCAGCCAAAACCCAGGTACGCAAATACAATGCCAGGAACGGTGCCCAAAAGCTTGAATCCTATACTGTCCCCTATTACGCGCATCCAGCGTACCAGCGGATACATAAGCACCTGGAACGGAATAACCATAGCAGCCACAAATGCCATAAAAAGAAGGGCAGACCAGCGGGTCTTGTTTCGCACCAGTACCCAGGCGGCCATGGAAGAAAAAACAACAATAACAAGAAGTGAAAAAAATGTAATAACAAGGCTGTCCCAGAAGGCTCCTATGTAGTCAACAGTAGAGTTTGTAAAAATCAGTTTTATGTTTGTAAAAAGCTGCCCCCAGCTTTGCGGAAGAGCTATGGCATTAAAAATGATTTCCTTTGATGTTTTGGCCGAGTTGATGACAACCATGACAAAGGGCACCATAAAAAACGCAAAAATCAGCATTACCAGAACAATCATCAGGCTTTTAAGCAATTTGGAGGCGGAAAAACTATTAGATGCACTCATAGTTCAACCTCCTTTTTTTTGTTGTAAGCAACCTGGAAAAGAGCTACTAGCACAAGCGCCACAAAAAGGACAACGGCCTTGGCCTGAGCCTCCGCCATTCTGTTGGCCGTGGCAGTGTTAAATATGTTCATGGCCAGAAGCTGGCTCGCCTTAATGGGCGTATCCATAAACCTGGTAGCGGGCCCGCCGTTTGTTAGGGTAAAGTTCATGTCAAACTGTTTAAAAGAAGTAGTAAGCGTCAAAAAAAGAGAAATAGTAAATGCATTGGCCATCATGGGTACAAGAATTTTAAAAGTTCTGCTAAAGTAGCCGGCGCCGTCCACTTCTGCAGCTTCCATAAGCGAAGCAGGAATGCCCTGGATGGCTGCCACATAAATAAGCATAATATAACCGGAATACTGCCAGGTGTTTACAAGGGACATTATCCATATGACTGTGTTGGGCTTGCCCAGTAAAGATGATTTAAGAAAGCCTATGGACAGGCTGTTCCCAATGGCTACAATGGCGTTGTTTAAAATAAACTGCCATATATATCCAAGCACAATACCGCCTATAAGATATGGAATAAAAAACCCGGCGCGCAAAAAATTCCGGAAACGGAATTTACTAGTTACTATAAGAGAAAGGGCAAAACTTACCGCGTTTACCAGCACAATGTTTATGGCTGTATAAAAAATGGTAATTAAAAATGAATAAATAAAATCGGGAGAGGAAAAAAGCCCTGCAAAATTGCGCATGCCCACAAAATTGGCGCTTGTTTTAACTCCGTTCCAGTCGGTCATGGAATAGTACAAACCAAAGCCAAAGGGAATTATGATATTCATTATAAAAGCAAAGACGCAGGGCGCCAGAAAAAGAATATTAACCAAAGTGCTTCGTTTCATGGCCAGCTCCGCTGTTTACAAAATAGCGGTATCCGGATTTTAACGGATACCGCTTATGCATTATTATTACATTTTGGGCAGATCGGCTACCGCTTTCTTCATATCGTTAATAAAGCGGGGCAGATCATTCTGGTTTTGTGCAAAAAGGTCAAAAATCGGGCCAAACAAATTCTGTCCTGCTCCGTCAGGAAGCATTCCAAAAAACACGCCGTAGTTCCCGCCCCTGGCATTGGCAGCCATAAGGGCCTGGCTAAGCTGCCCTGCGGGCTTCAAAGTGACAGACTTGAAAGCGGGTATCATGCCAGCCTTGTTGACCATATAGTCATGACCCTCCTGAGTACCGGCCATGGAAGCCAGGAAGGCTTTGGCTGCTTCGGCATTCGGGCTTTTAGCATTGACGCAATACCAGCTTGGAGCAAACAAATACAGGCCTTTTTCTTCGGTATCCAGGAAGGCATGCGGCGCATAGCCAATTTTAAAGCTTACACCCAGCTGCTGCAAATTCGGGTCGACCCAGTTGCCCTGATGAAGAAAAGCTGTTTTGCCCTGCGCAAAGGAGCCAACCTGGTCATCATAACTGCCGTTCAAAAGAATGTTTTGATCGGCATATTTAAACAAAAGCTGGAGGTACTTGGCGTATTGCTGAAAGCGTGCATCATCCAGTTCGCCTTTGAGAGCTTTTTCAATTATGGATGTATCATCAAAAGCCAGTCCGCCGCCCCAATAACAAGCCAGGTTGTGCTGGGCTGCTACCCACCACATTCCTCCGGCAACAGATGCCGCCATTGCAACGGGCGCATTAATTCCAAGCTCTTTCTTTTTGGCATTCAGGGTGGACAGGGCTTTTTCGTAAGCGGCTCTGGTGGTCAAGCTAGCGGGATCAATACCGGCTTTAGCCAATATTTCCGCATTATAAGCCAATCCATAACCTTCAATGGCTACCGGGAATCCGACAACCTTGCCATCAACCTTCAGGGCTAGGTCTGTGTCTTTAACCCATGGCTGGTTGCTCAAATCCGCAATATACTCCTGCCAAATTTTATAACCGCCAAGACCTTCTATTTGTATGATGTCCGGCATTTGTCCGGCTTGGGCTTTGGCTTTAAGAGCTCCTCCGTAATCGCCTCCGCCGCCAAGGGATTCCACTTTTACTGTAACACCGGGATGAGCTGCCGAATACGAGGCGGCATAGGCATCAATGGCATCCTTGATTTCCACCTTAAGCTGGAACATGGTTACTTCAACATTTTTGGCTTGCTCGGGTTTTTTGGTACATCCGCTAATCGCTAAAACTAAAATTAGCGCAGTTCCAACTACGGCAAAGCGAAAAAACGTTTTCTTCATCTTTAACCTCCTTGGTTTTAAACAGAAACGGTAATTTAGGTGTGACGTAACACCTTTTAATATTATGAGACCACTAATGCCATAGGTCAAGCTAAAAATAATTTTTTTGAATTTTTAAAGTAAATGCAGCAATGAGCAGAGCTGGTGTTCAAAAATGGCTAAAACTTGCATCAAAACCGTGTAAAAATTACAGCTTTGTATACAAGCCGATGCCGCTTTGTTAGGGTTTTATAGTAAACAATACAATCCGAGGTCTATTTTACGCAATTTTGTCCTTGCCTATTTCTTTAAGCGAAGTTGCTCCGGTCATAAGCATGGCCTCCGCCAATTCCGCTTTAACCATATTAAGGTATATTTTGACGCCTTCAACACCGGCTCCATAAACAGACCAGGTAAAAGGCCTTCCTATAAGAACCGCATCAGCTCCCAGGGCCATGGCTTTGAAAACATCCAGCCCTGTCCTGAAACCTCCATCTATAAATATTACCAGCTTGCTTTTTACAGCTTTTACGATTTCTGGAAGCACTGAAATAGTTGACTGGGTTTCATCCAGAACTCTTCCCCCATGATTGGAAACCACAATTCCTTTTGCTCCAGCATCCAGGGCTTTTTTAGCTCCCTCTGCGGTCATAATACCTTTTAGAATGAAAGGCAGCCTGGTTGAAGCTACAATTTTACCTATAGAAGATACTGACATGGGAGCCACTGGTTTACCCTGCATGGCAAGAATAGCCAGGCCGGCGGCATCTATATCCATGGCATAGGCAAAAGCGCCAGCTTCTTCTGCCATTTTGGCCTTTACTATAACTTCCGGAACGCTCCATGGCTTGATGGTAGGAATACCATGACCCGCAAGGGCGTTTATGGCTTTTATTGTACCTTTGTATATATCATCATTTACACCATCTCCGGTAAAAGCTGCGCTGCCCGTTAGTTTGCAGCCCTCCAGTACGGCTTCAGAATAGGACAGATCATTATAAGCATTGCTATAATGAAGTCCGACAGCCCCAACAGGAGCAGCAAACACTGGCAAGTCAAATTCTTTGCCAAATAAAATTGTTTTTGTGGATACTTGCCCGGCTTCATAAACAGTATCCAGTCTCAGTTTTATATTTTTTACATCCTGGTAATTGCGTATAAAACCAAGTCCGGAGCCTTTGCCCCCGGGGCCCGGAATCATGCCCTTGCACACTATTCCGTTGCATTCTGAACAAACCTTGCAATAAGGCCCCATATTTGCTTTGGCTTTTTCTTTTACTTCCTGATAGGTCATTGTAAGCTCCTTTATTTTTCCTAAGTCATTATACAGACGGTTTTAATCCGTCCACGTCCAGTTCAGCTGGAATTCTGCATGGTTTTCCGTTTGAGTCAACAAATGCCCAAAAAACCTTTGCAAGCGCTACCGTGTCCTGACCATTTTTTATAGTCTGGAGCATAGCACCTGAAGCTGCTCCCTTTTTTACCGCTTCCGACTCTATAACAAGATCATCGTCCAGTACAGCAGGTTTTTTGTAATCAATTTCTATTCTTGTTACAAAAAGGCCATAACCCATGCTTATAGAAGTCTTGTAATCAAAACCAACAGCCTTCAGGTATTCGTGCCTGGCATATTCCAGATAATTAAGGTAGTTGGCATTGTTGACATGATTGTTCATGTCGCATTCATAAGTACGTACAGTGATTTTGCATACATGTTTCATCTGTTGCATTATAACCAAAAAAAACAAAGACTTAAAGACCGAGTTCTGGAAACTTTATTTAGTTCCTTGAACCTTTGATACAGTTGCTTTTGGTACTATACATAGGATGAAACGAAATGCTGCATACTCTATATGGTACCGTTTTTGGCAAAACTGGCTTTTTCTCAAAGGTTCAAGGAACTACAATTTATTTCCCAACATTTGACACTATCGCTACATCTGTGGATGATGTATAAATATGAAAATACTAATTGACACCCATACCCATTCCATTGCCTCCGGTCACGCTTATTCCACAATAGATGAGCTGGCCAAAGGCAGTGCCATGAAGGAATTATACGGCTTTGTTTTAAGTGATCACGGGCCATCCTTGCCGGGCACAACCCAAAAATACCATTTTTCCAACCTTAAAGTTGTTCCCAAATCCATAAATGGCACACGTTTTTATACCGGTATAGAAGCCAATATCCTGGATCAAGAAGGGTCGCTTGATTTGGCTGGCAAGTCTTTGGCCAAACTGGATTTTGTAATGGCCGGGCTTCATGAGTTAAGCTATGACCCCGGGAGCCTGTCTGCCAACACGGAAGCCATGATTGCGGCTATTGCCAACCCTTTTACTGACGCCATATCACATCCGGGCAATCCAGCTTTTCCAATTGACAAAAAGGCTGTAGTAAAAGCAGCAGCTGCTTATGGAAAAGCCCTGGAAATAAACAACAGCTCTTTTAGGGTCAGGCCGGGCTCGGAAATAAACTGTCTGGAAATTGCCCGGTATTGCGGCGAGCTTGGCGTACTTGTGGTAATTGGCAGTGATGCCCATTATTGGCTGGATGTAGGGAGCTTTGACGATGCCATCAATTTGGCAAAAAAAGCCGGCATAAAAGAAGAACAGGTAATAAATGCTTCTGTGGAGCGCTTTGAAATATTTATAAATAAAAGAAAAGCGGCCAGAATAGAGGCCGCTCTATAGCTTTACTAGTTCTTCGAACCTTTGAGGCAATTACTTTTTACACAGCATACAGTATGAACAAAACAGCTATATACTATATATGGTATCGTTTTTGGCTAAACAGGCCTTGCCTCAAAGGTTCGAAGAACTATATACACAATAAAATTTAAAAAACGATTTCGTAAGTATCCATGGCTATTTGCAATTCCTCATTAGTTGGTATTACAAGTATAGCTGTAGGCGAATAGGGATGGGACACAAGGGCCTCTTTGGAACCGTTGTTTCTGTTGGCTTCATAATCCATCATTATGCCTATGCCTTCCAGCCGCTGGCAAATTCTTGCCCGCATTTTTGCTCCATGCTGCCCTATGCCTCCGGTAAATACGATGGCGTCTCCCTTGGTAAGCTCTGCCATATATGCGCCAATATACTTTCTTACCCTGTGGGCATAAACTTCCAGAGCTTCTGTTGCGTTTTTATTGCCGGCTTCTGCAGCGCTTTCCAGATCCCTCAAGTCATTTGAAATGCCTGACAAGCCAAGAAGGCCGCTTTTTTTGTTTATCATATTGCCAAGTTCTTTTGCATCATAGCCCCGCTCAGCAAGGTAACAAAGGATGGCAGGGTCAAAGTCTCCGGAGCGGGTGCCCATAACAAGCCCTTCAAGCGGAGTAAAGCCCATGGATGTATCTATAGAGCGGCCTGCTTCAATGGCCGTAATGGACGCTCCGTTGCCAAGATGGCAGGTGATCAGGTTGGTGTTATCCTCCCTGCGGCCCAGTATTTCCAGGGCTCTCCTGGCAACATAACGGTGGCTGGTGCCATGAAAGCCGTATCTCCGAATTTTGAACTTTTCGTAAAGCTCTCTT
>JAKPMS010000174.1 GCA_029548805.1 Spirochaetota bacterium
AATTGCATATCTCTTCGTAAACCTTGCTATGCCCTTTGCTTAACAAGTGGTCATAAAGAGAAGACATGTATTCCAGCAGAGCTGCCCTGTTTTCTTCGGCTACAACCCCTTGCCACAGCTCATTCATAAACTCTTTGGCCTCTTTTGTTGTAAAGGCTGGCAAAATTACAGTCAGCATGGCCAGGGCTGTGGGTATACAGTTTATGCTGTGCTGGCGTACATACAAGACGGATTCACTTATGGCCAGGGCCTGCTTTCTAAGCTCTGCAAGCTGAAAACTATATAAGCTTTGCATGCTCATCTCAAGCAAAACATCCTCGATTTTTTTGAACGTGTAACAAACAATGATTACGTGCAGACTGGGAACACAGAAAAGATGGGGGTCCACCGCGTATACCAAAGCAAGGCCCGGGTTGGGAGCTTTTGCAGGCCTTCTGGTGGTGGAAAGGCAACGGTCATATATGCTCGCGGCATCGCTGTAACATCTTTGCATTCCTTCCAGAAAATCCCTTATATGGCTGTCAAAATCCTTGCCAAACTCGTTTGAAAAATAGCTTAGAGCAGAAACCCACAGCTTTACAAAAGCCAGATACAATTTTACTGCTTCATATCTTACAGGAATAAGGGTATCCATCTCGTGTTCTATATTGGTAACTGCAGGAGTCAGCTCTTTGCCGCTAAGTTCTGACATTTTTATGCTGGCCCAGAATAAAAACTGGTCAACAAAAAACTTCCTGGTTATGGTAGCGCTCAGCTTTAATGCTACATAAAGCAGTGAAGGGTTGATGGCAACACGTTTAATAACTGAAACAGAGCTGAACTTGTATATGCTGGCAAACCGCTGCCTGTCTTCTTTCCAATCGCTTTTGCGCATTTGCTGTGCTGCTCCTATATATCGGGCTTTTGGTTTTTGTATGTCCTAAGTGGTCTGGTAACAAAGTTATAAAACATTATTACAATTTCAGTCGTGGCAACCATCTTGTCTGAAAGTGCAACAATCAATGCCTCTTTTGATCTGGGAGGATTTTTGAAATTAAACGGCCACATATGGCTGGAAATGATATTGGCTTCCAGTTCGGTAATGGGGCTGAAATATTTTTTTGCATTTTCAAGGGCTATATAGGGGTGCGTCCAGCCATGGTTAAAAAGATGGTTTTTATCACGCCAATCATGAAAATAAAGGTCATGGAAAAGAGCTCCCCTTAGAAGGGCTTCCATGTTTACCCTGTACCGTCTGCCAAGTTTGAAAGCTGTGTATGCCACCCTTAAAGTATGATTGTAAACGCTGTCATTATGGTGTTGCGCTTCTTTGAGCTTAAGAAAATATGTTGACCTTCTTATGTCCCTGGTTTTATCCAAAAAATCAGGGTCTTTGAGGTATTGGTCCAGCATGCTTTACAACCTCTATTTCCATATTATAAAGAGTTTTTATTTCCATTCTAAACTCTTTTGACTGGACTAGTTTCTCGGCAAAAGAAACCAACAAGCCTTCTTTTGTCCTAGGAGGGCCAAAGTTGAGCGGCCACTTATATCTTAACACAATGTCCAGTTCTTTTCTATTCATAATGCCTAAATCTTTATATATTGCAAACACAATGCGCCATTGCTGGAACAAAAAATCTACCAGCTTTACGGCTTTTAAATTGCTTGTTGACTGGTAAGCCGAAAGCAGCGCTCCCCTTGCAGCAGAGTCCGCATCAAGTCCAAGTGTTTTGCAAAATGTGTGGCCCAATTCGGCAATCCTAATATAATGATTATATACGGAACGGGATTTTTGGTCCCGATTACGCCATGCATCGTATTTTT
>JAKPMS010000181.1 GCA_029548805.1 Spirochaetota bacterium
TTATCACTAAGGTTCAAGGAACTATATACTAATTTGTTATTCTAATTTTGCGACTGCGGGCTGATCAGTTTTGCAGCAGCCGCCAATAACAATACACTGTCATTGCCGGCTGCCATCACATCAGCTTTTATTCACTTTTACAGAAACGCGTATGATTATAAAAAATATGGTTAGTGTCAAAAAAACTCCAAGCAGGCCACCGGCTGTAACTGCCAGTGCTTTGAGCAGGGTGGAAGAGCATTTTATTTGTTCAATAAATGCGTTCATATATTGCCAGCCTCCATTTTAAGAAAGAAAAAGCGGCACCAGGGCAAGCACCATGCCGCCGGCAATTATGGAGCCAAGCTGCCCGGAAACATTGGCTCCAACAGCGTGCATCAAAATTATATTGCCCCTTTCTTCTTCTGCAGCCATTTTTTGTATTACCCTTGCAGACATGGGAAAGGCAGAAATACCGCATGCCCCGATCATAGGGTTGATTTTTTTGTCCTTTGGCAAAAACATGTTTATAAGCTTTGCAAAAAGGACACCCCCCGCTGTATCAAATACAAAGGCCAAAAGGCCCATACCCAATATCAAAAGGGTATGATAATCCAAGAACTTGTCAGCCTTCATGCTTGAGCCTATGGCAATGCCCAGTAAAAGCGTTACCAGATAGGCCAGTTCGTTTTGCGCTGTCTGGGATAGCCGCTCCAGTACGCCTGATTCCCGTATCAGGTTGCCAAACATTAGGGAGCCTACAAGCGGGACAGAAATGGGAGCCACAATGCCGGATATCATGGTAACGGCAATGGGAAAAACTACTTTTAGCCATTTTGGGACGCCGGCCTCGTGGTAGCTCATTTTTATTTTGCGCTCAGCTTTGCTAGTAAGCGCTTTTATTACAGGCGGCTGTATTAAAGGCACAAGGGCCATATAAGAGTAGGCGGCAACAGAAATGGGGCCTAGATAGTCCTTTGCAAACTTGTTGGCAACATAAATTGCCGTAGGTCCGTCTGCCGCTCCTATAATGCCTATGCTAGCAGCTGTTTTGAGGTCAAAGCCCAAAAGGCTTGCAAGAATAATGGTGGCAAAAATGCCAAACTGCGCTGCTGCTCCAAAGAATATCATAGAAGGGTTTTTAAAGAGGGGGCCAAAATCTATCATTGCGCCCACCGCTATAAAAATAAGGATGGGGAATAGCTCGTTTGCAATTCCGCCTTCGTATAGTATTTTTAAAAAACCTGAAGCTCCTTCGTATCCCCAAACAACAGAAAGCGGCAGGTTTACCAAAATGGCGCCAAAACCTATTGGCAAAAGCAGCATGGGCTCGTATTCCTTGCCAATGGCCAGGTAAATAAGAAGCAGGCCGACAGCATACATGACAAGCATCTGCCAGCTCAAAGAAGTAAAGCCGATGAACAAAGCTTCCATAAAAATTCCTTAGACAAATGTTAGTTCCCCAAAGCTTAGTGCTAAGCCAAGTTTGTACCAAAAAGCTACTCTGTATTGTATATGCCTAAAGAGCTTGGCACAATATATAGTACTAAAAAAAAATGCCACTAAGCTTTGGGAAACTACAAAAACAGCGACACGGCACAGTATACCAGCAATAATGCCATTATGCTGTTGGTAACTTTGGCGTACTTAGAGAAAAGTGCTTTAAAAACTGAGCCAAACACAGCCCATAAAAGTGTAAAAACAAAGGCTGTTGTAGAAAGCATTATTGCAAAACTAAACAAAACCATGGTTTTGCCCTGAAAAACTGGCAGTATATAGGCTTCCATAGATACTATTCCATAAATATAACCTTTTGGGTTTATAAATTGCAAAAACATTCCGGAAAAGAATCCGCTTTTTGCTTGCCCTTCTTTTATTTCTCCGGATGACTTGAATATTTTCCATGCCAAATAAAGCATGTATGCAGCCCCGATAAGCAGCATGGGCTGCTTTATGGCGGGTAATAATGTATGAAGGGTATTGCTCAATACAGTGCATATAATCATTACAACAGAAAAACCGCTCCATATCCCAAGGTTAAACGGAAAGGATTTTTTAAAGCCCAGCCTGCCTGCATTTGTCATGGACATGATGTTGTTGGGGCCGGGCGTTCCGGCAGTAATTACTACATAGCTTATAAAATTAAACCAATTGAACATGCTGGCCCTTCTGTATAATGCGGATTGTCATACTGTTATACAAGTTCAATAAATTGCATACAGAAACTGTATCACCAGAGCAGTTTATTGTCAAAATGAAGCTTTTGTTCCCTGTTTAATCCTGACTATGGAAGATGAAAACAGCAAAGCTTGATAGAAAATAACTAAACGGAATTGACAATATATAAAATTATCGATAAAAATATGCCTGTAACTTATACTTGTCAAATTGAAAGGATGTTCATGAAAAGATTGCTTGTTCTTCTTGCTGTTGCTGTTTTATTTACTGCAAGCATCAGTGCCCAGAGTGTTGACTCGATTTCAAAAGCTTCTACCAACAATTATTATACCCAGACATCACTGAGTGGCGAAACTCTGTGGAAAGGTATAGAAACTTACCAGCTGTCTGTATCCATTGCCACGGTAAACGCTGATGGCAGCCCCAATGTGGCTGTTGTCATTCCTGGTATAACCAAAGACAGAAAGCACCTTTTTTTTGGACTGGCAGCCAACCAGACCGGCATTAACATGAAGGAGCGCAAGCTCATTGTGCTGACTGCCATTGGCTTTACTCCTCAAAATGGGGATCAGAAAATGGTATACAGCGGCGCCAGAATCATTGCGGAATATGTAAACGATCCTGCTATGCAAAAAAAGCTGGTTGAGGAAAACAAGGATAAAAGAGCCACTGACGCCACCTTCTTTCTTAAAATTATAAAGGTTTTGCCCATAGGTTGATGGTCTTTTCTGGTCAACAGCAAAATGAATCGCCCGGAGTTATCTTGGCGGCTCATTTTGTTTCATAAATCCGGATTACAATGTTTTTTTAGTTCCTTGAAGATTAGTGACAAAGGCAATGTTCCCATAAACCATACCCTGAAATGTATATGCCCTAGCGCCTCATACAATATATAGTATCGAGCTAAAAGGTCACTAAGCTTCAAGGAACTATACTTTTGTTTTACAAATTCTGTGTCCCTGGTTTATAATGCCGTTTGGAGGGTAGGTCATGATAAAAATTGAAGATTGCAGGGCAATGGACAGAGCAGACGAACTGGCCTCATTAAGGGACTGTTTTGACCTGCCAGCTGGCATTATTTACCTTGACGGCAATTCTCTGGGTGCCATGCCCAAGGCAGCGCAAAAAAGGCGGACGATGTTATTAGGCGGGAGTGGGGCAAAGACCTTATTGGCAGCTGGAACAGCGCGTCCTGGTGGGACCTGCCAGTAATTCTTGGTGACAAAATGGCTCCGCTTATAGGCGCTGCCCGGGGCGAGACTGTTGTTACTGACAGCACATCCGTAAACCTGTACAAGGTACTTTCAAATGCCATACGTATACAGAAGAAAAATTACCCTGCCAAAAAGGTGATTCTGGCTGAGCGTGAAAACTTCCCGTCAGACCTGTACATGATAGAAGGCTTTATAGAACTGATTAACGAAGGCTACGAGCTGGTGCTTATTGATAATCCGGAAGAGCTGGAACAAAAGCTAAACCAGAACACTGCTGTTGCCCTGCTTGCCCAGGTCAATTACAGAAGCGGCTATTTGTATGAGCTTGCAGAAACTACCAGGCTGGTGCACAGCCTTGGAGCCCTTGTAGTGTGGGATCTGTGCCATTCAATAGGGGCGCTGCCAATAGATCTTAAAACTGCAGATGCCGACTTTGCTGTTGGCTGTACTTACAAGTACCTGAACGGCGGCCCCGGCTCACCGGCCATGCTATGGGCCAATCCCAGGCACAAAAACGATTTTTGGCAGCCCCTGTCCGGCTGGTGGGGGCACTCCGAGCCATTCAGGATGAAAAGCAGTTTTGAAGGGGCAAAGGATATACGGCGGTTCTTGTGCGGAACCCAGCCCATAGTTTCCATGGCGCTTGTTCATAGCAGCCTGGACATTTTCCTTAAGACCGATATGCAAAAGCTGCGGGCCAAATCCCTTTCCCTTACAGACTTGTTTATAGCTTTGGTGGAGCAGGAATGCGCCGGCCATCCGCTAGGCCTTGCCACTCCAAGGGAGCACAAGAACAGGGGCAGCCATGTAAGCTTTACGCACCCGGAAGGCTACGCCATAGTGCAGGCCCTTATTGCCAGGGGAGTAGTGGGAGATTACAGGGAGCCGCAAATAATGCGCTTTGGTGTGGCGCCTCTTTACCTGTCCCATGAGGATATATGGAACGCGGTGCAGCATCTAAAAACGGTGCTGGGTTCCCGCGAATGGGACAACGAAAAATTCAAAGCCCGTTCGCAGGTAACCT
Source organism: Spirochaetota bacterium (assembly GCA_029548805.1). Taxonomy (GTDB): domain Bacteria; phylum Spirochaetota; class Spirochaetia; order Treponematales; family UBA12059; genus SZUA-370. The sequence continues at coordinate 4,396 of JAKPMS010000181.1, forward strand.
GATTGCTGCGGGCCGGACGGCTAGCAGTTAGAGGGGAAGCCTCCTGCCGGAAATTAAAAACTATTAACTAATAAATTTTTTCGACCATCACTTCCGGTAACTGTTTCATCAACTGGAGCAGTTTTGCCTGGTTCAGGTTGGCATGGCTTCTTATATTTATTTTTATTCTAAGCGCCGGGCT
>JAKPMS010000201.1 GCA_029548805.1 Spirochaetota bacterium
GCGCTGCGTCGCAAACCTTCACACTCATAAAAAGGTTTACGGGTTCGTTTTGCTTCATTTGCATAAAGCTTAAACTAATTGTGGCATTTGTTCTTCTTTTGTTTCTTTGGTAACCCTTTAAGACCCTGTCGGGCCAAAAAAGTTCCCCTTATCCTGCTTCCCCTATCCCTAATTTCTGTCCTAGATCGCTGCCCGGGTCTATTATGCAATATGCATGCCAAAACCCTGCTTTTTATAAACTGCCAAATTCTTTTTGACAGCGGCGCACTTTATAGCGCCTTTCTTTGCTGCTTGTCAAGTGCTGTTTTGCTAATTTTTAAAAAAAAACTTTTTAAAAATATCCCCAGCCCGGGCTGCCTTGCCCGCTGGCTTATATGCAGCGAGCGAGAACTTACATTAAAGCTTCGCTCTTTGTCAACAGTCAAACACAATAATTTGCAAAAAATTTCATTTTTTTTCTTTTAGCTGCAATAAAACCTCAATACCTTCTTTAAAACCGTAGCCAAAAGGGCTGGATGTAACATATTGCGGCTTATAATTAATTATTTCCGTATATTGCTGTATATTGGAAACAGCACAGGACAGCGGAAAATGCTTGAACATGGGTTCATCATTGGGCGAGTCTCCAAAAAATAAAACCTTCTCCAAATCTTTTTCTGAATTGTAAGCAAAACATTCGGACAAAAAGTACTCTGCCATGGACAACTTGTCGTAATTTCCAAACCATGCATTTACATGGATGGAGCTCACTTTTGCAACTGCCCCTCGGGATTCGCAAAATCCTTTTACCCTTACCGCCAAATCCAGTCCCAAGTTTGGCTCCTCTTCCGCAAAATCGAGGGCTACATCAAAAATCCTGTATGGCTGGTCTTTGGCTATACGCAGCCCGGGAAAGGCCCTTAAGGCGGAATTGCCAAGCTCCTTCAGTTTTAGTTCTGTGGCTTCCGGCTCCGGAGCCTCCGGATGATAAATCCTTTCAAGTTTGTTGTTTTTCATGTAAAAAGCAAAGGCTCCGTTTTCTCCAACCACCCCGGCTACCGGCCATTGTCTAGCAATAAGGTCACACCAACCGGCAGGTCGCCCGGTAACGGGTACGGCTTTTAAACCGGCATTATGAATGGCCCATATAGCCTCGTAGGCTTCCAGCAAAAGCTGCCCATCTTTTGTAATGGTGTCATCAATATCAAAAAGAACATACAAAACGCCCGCAGCATATTTTTTTGGCAAAGCTTTTATGTTTTTCATGTCATTCCGTTTTTGTTGTCATGCTAATCTTTCTGAACTGGATAATATAGTCCAAAAAGGAAGCCAGGGACAAAACAAGGGCAACAAGATATATGAACAAAACAATCATCTTGGCGCTTTTATAAAAGCTTTTAAAAAGCCCAAGGCTGTTCATGCTCCAGTATGCCAGGGATGCAAGGCCGGAAAGCATATAAAAAACGGCTTTTGCCTTGCCGCCCTTTCTGGCTGCCATGGCCACACCCTTTTCTGCTGCCAATTGCCTTAAAAAAAGCTGCGAAAATTCCCTGTACATAATAATGAGGAAAATCCATATTGGCATGATGGACGCGGAAACAAAGCACAAAAAATAGCTAAGCCTTGCAAAAACATCGGCAAAGGGGTCAAACAACTTGCCAAAAGAGCTTACCATGCCCTGCTTTCTGGCTACCATCCCGTCAAACAGGTCCGATACTTCCATTAATCCAAAAAGCAACCACAAAAGCGCTACAAGTATCCGTGCTTCCAATCCAAGCTTAGCTCCCCACACAAAAAGAACAAAAAATACCGGAGACAATAGCATGCGGCTGGCTGTCAGTTTGTCTGCTGTACTCATGATGCATGAGTATCTAGTTTGACATGCACACTGTCAAGTTGTATCATGCCTTAAGGATTGTTCCGAACTTGGGTTTACAATCTTGAGGTTCCATAGATGGGTACCAAGGAACAGTATGATTGCCAAAACAAAACCAAATAAATTATCCGAACCGGACAGCCTGGTTTTTAGCTTTGTAAAAACGATTTTTTTATACCAATGCTTGCAATTTGCCATTTTTGTCTCTTATGCCCTTCTTTTCAGTTTTTTAAATGAATGGTTTTTGGCTTTTTCTGTTACAACTGTTTCCTTTCATATATTTTTATTTTTGCTGCTTTTTGTATTCAGGTCCGATTTTATAAATGACTTGGACGGAAAGAGGCTTGCAAAAATAAACCTGGCCAATGCTATCACGCTTTTCAGGCTTAGCAGCTTGCCGACACTGCTTTATATCCTGCTTGCAAGCCGTACAAGGGCTATAGGATATCCCATATTAATACTGGTCACAGTTATTTTTGCCAGTGATTTTGCTGACGGCTATATTTCCCGCCGCTACAAGGAAACCACTAGAGCGGGAAAAATGATGGATTCTTCCGGTGATTATGCGCTTTTATTTGTCATAAGCCTGGTATTTTATTATTTTAGAATTATACCAAGCTGGTATATGTGGCTTTTTCTGTTCAGGCTGTCTGCCCAATTTGTAATGCTTGTTATTGTTTTGCTTGCAAAAAAGCAGTTGATATTAAGAACATCCTTTATGGGCAAAGCGGCTGTGGCGTCAACAATGGTTCTTTATGCGTTTGAGCTTTTAAAATTGTTCATCGCTATTCCAATGCAGGTTTACCATATACTGGAATATTGCGCCGGAGTGATTGTAGCTTTGTCTGTACTGGATAAATTCTTTATTATGATAAAAGACTTAAGGGCGGCTTTGCCGGAAGAAAAGGAAGCTGGCAGGCTTAAAACCCGAAATACGGAGATATAAATGGCAATGATCAAGAGTGCTTTGGAAATTGCATTGGAAAGAACCAGGGACCTTAAAGCTGACCCGCGCTCCCTTGCAGCTGCAGAAGCAAAGCAGGAAGGCAAAAAACTGGCGGGTGACTTCCTTAACGACACGCAAGGCACAAATTTTGGCAAAAGTTTTGCCGCTATTCCAAAAGAAAAAAAAGAAAAAGCAAAAGAGGGAGCTTTTGAAGTATTTGCTTCAAGGATACAACTGCCTTCCAGCATTCCAAACGATTTAAAAGCGGAGCTTGAGCCCATTGAGCAAGGCATCAAGGCCCTTTCTGCCCTGCCTTTTGGAGAGAAACGCATACAGGAAGTTTTTTCCCAGCTTGGCAGCTTTCTTGGCCGCTACCTTGAAGATGCAAAGCACATAGAAGAAAGCATAAACAAGCAATATGCTCCAAGGCTTAAGGCAAAGGAGCAGGAAATGTCAGCCAGGCTTGGCAGGGCTGTCCGGATAAACCCAATGGATGATCCCGAATTTGCTAGCTTTTACAAACAGAATGTTGGACAGATGCGCAAGCAGTACCAGACGGCTTTGGACAAGGCAAAAGCCGAGCTGGCCTCAATGTGCGGCATCAAAAAGGAAGACTAAAAGCTGGTTTTTTTAAAGCAACTTGCCAAAAGCGACTTTTACAAAAGCAAGCTTGATAAAAGCGACTTAATTAAAGAGAACTGCTTTAGGAATCATGCTTTTTATTTAACCTGATTGCAAGCAAGGCTATATCACTGGGCCTTACTCCGGGTATGCGCGAAGCCTGACCCAGGGACAGGGGCTGAACTGCCAAAAGCTTCTCTATGGACTCCGAAGACAAGCCCGCTACCTGGCGGTAATCAAAATCCTGCGCCAATTTGGCCCCATCCAGTTTTTCAAGCCGGGCGGACAGCCTGGCTTCTTTGGCTATATAGCCCTCATATCTGATATCCAGAACCAGCCCTTCTACCAGGGACAGGGGCCATTGGCTCAACGCCGGCTCCAGTTCAAGCAAGTTAAGCCCCGCAATTTTGGGATCCTTCAGCGCAAAAGCCAGGCTTTCTCCAATATGTGGAGCAAAGCATGCGTTTTCCTTGCTGTCCGCGTCAGTTATTTTTCGTTGTTCCAGAAGCTCCCGTATTACCGACATGCCTTCGGTTTTTTTTGCAAAGCGCTCCGCCCTTTCGGGCGAAGCCAAGCCTATTTTTATTGCATAAGGGCTAAGGCGGCGGTCTGCCGTATCATGCCTCAAAGACAGGCGGCGCTCTGCACGGCTTGTAAACATCCTGTAAGGTTCTTTGGCGCCAAGGGTAACAAGGTCGTCAATTAGTACGCCAATATATGCCTCGGAGCGGGATAGTATGATGGGCTCTTCTCCCCGCATGGACAAAACAGCGTTAATGCCGGCCATAAGCCCCTGGGCTGCCGCTTCTTCATAACCGGAGCTGCCGTTGGTCTGGCCGGCCAGATACAAGCTTGTCATGCGCCTGGATTCCAGGCTGGGATGCAAGTCTATCGGGTCCACATAGTCGTATTCCACTGCATAACCCGGCCTAACCATAAAGGCTTCCTCAAAACCGGGCAGGGTTTTAACAAATTCTCGCTGCACTTCTTCCGGCAGGGAAGAAGACATGCCATTCAGGTACAGCTCGTCGGTGTATTGGCCTTCCGGCTCCACAAATATCTGGTGCTTGTCCCTGTGCGGAAACTTGACAACCTTGTCTTCTATACTGGGACAATAACGCGGTCCCTTGCCTGTTATTTCTCCGGAAAAAAGCGGAGAACGGCCAATGTTGGCCCTTATTATTTCATGGGTTCTTTCGTTTGTAAAAGTTATATGGCAAGGAATATCCGGCCCTGGGAGTTCTTCATTCAAGAAAGAAAACGGCATTCTGTCTGGGTCTCCCGCTTGCTTTTCAAGAGAGTCAAGGTCCACGCTGCTTGCTTTTATCCTGGCAGGGGTGCCTGTCTTCATTCTACCTACAGGAAAACCGGCTTTTCTAAGCCAGGAACCAAGCCCAAGGGCTGTAGGCTCCCCCAGCCTGCCTTCCCATGCATGGTATTCTCCTATAAATATGCGGCCATCCATAAAAGTGCCGGAGGCTATTATTACCTTTTTTGCGCTTATTTTGTTGCCCCGCACGGTGCTTACTCCCAAAACCCGCGGAGGAACAGTCTGGGAGCACAAAAGGCCATCCACAGTATCCATAAAAATATGCAGGCCGGGCTGGGCTTCCAGAGCCTTTCTGGCAAGTATGGAATAGGCTGATTTGTCCGACTGTACCCTGGCAGCCTGCACTGCTGGGCCCCTGGACCTGTTAAGCAGGCGGTATTGTATGGAAGTTTGGTCGGTAATAAGGGCCATTTCTCCGCCAAGGGCATCAATTTCTCTGGCAAGATTGGCCTTGGACAAACCTCCAATGGACGGGTTGCATGACAATTTGCCTATGGTATCCGGGTTTTGGGTTATCAGAAGGGTGGAAGCGCCCAGCCTGGCAGAAGCCAGGCTGGCTTCTATTCCGGCGTGTCCGCCGCCTATTACAATAACATCGTAATCCACTTATTTACCTACACAAAAACTTGAAAAAAGCCTGTCCAGTATGTCTTCGCTGCTTACTTCTCCGCTTATTTCTGCAAGCGCATCCAGGGCAGCAGCCAGGTCCACCGCAGCCATATCCAGCGGGCCTCCGCTATTCAGCAAAGCTATGGCGCTTTCAAGGCTGGCAGCGGCCTTTTCTAGTGCCGCCTTGTGCCTGGCGGAGCCTATCCTGACTTCCCGGCCGGACAAGAGTGCTGCCTGCCCGCCGCCCAAGGCAGCGCTTTGTATTGCATTTACAAGGGTTTCTTCTCCGTAACCCTGCTTTGCAGAAAACTCCAGCCAGGACCCGGGAGCCTTGCGGGCTCCTTCCTTGTCAACTTTGTTCCATACTTTAATGGCATCCGGGTGCGCGGCCAAAAACTCCTTGTCACCCGCATCCAGCCCAAGGCCGGCATCCACAACATAAAGCACTATATCCGCGCTGTCCGCCAGGAGCCACGAGCGTCTTACGCCCTCGGCTTCTACCTGGTCTTCGCTTTCCCTTACTCCGGCTGTATCTACTATGCTTACGGGTATGCCGCCAAGGTCCAGGGCTGCTTCTATATAGTCCCGGGTTGTTCCGGCTACGGGCGATACAATAGCCCTTTCTTCTTTTAAGAGGCGGTTAAAGATGGAAGACTTGCCGGCATTTGTCTTGCCTGCCAAAGCCACCATAACGCCGTCTTTAAAAGCCTTGCCCACTTTATAGCTGGATGCAAGCTTTAAACAGGCGCTCCGCGTTTTTTCCAGAAGCTCCAGCTCGGCTTTCATGTCTTCGCCTGCTTCTTCTTCGCCATAATCCATACCAAGGGCAAGGGTGGCGGCAGTATCCACAAGGCCTTCCTTTAAAACGGACAATTCTTTGGACAAGGCTCCTGACAGCCTTGCATAGGCATCGGCCCTTGCTGCAGAAGTTCTGGCTACAATGAGCTCGTTTACCGCTTCTGCCCTTGCAAGATCCATTTTGCCATTATAAAAAGCCCTAAAAGTAAACTCTCCCGGCAGAGCGGGCCTAAAGCCTCCAAAATCCAGGGCGCTTAAAACCGCTTCTATGGTGGCGCTTCCGCCATGACACATAATATCGGCTCCGTCCTGCCCGGTGTAGCTGTTCGGCGCTTTGAACACCAGGGCTACAACCTCGTCTGCCGGACTTTTGTCCTGTCCCAAAACTTCGCCATGCACAGCCTGATAGCCATTAAGTTTTAACAGGGATTTGGGTTTGGAAAAAATGGCTGACAGGCGCCTGATTGACGAAGGGCCGGCTATGCGCACCAGCGCAATGGCTCCATGCCCCCTGGCACTGGCAAGCGCAACTATGTCTGAATCTATATCCAGATACGAACTGCTCATTATGCTAACGATATACCTTCAATGGCAAAAACAGCAATACCCAGCCAAAGCGCATAGCACTTGACCAGTCTTGATTTTATCGTTAATTTTATATCGATTATTTTTAGCGCTTTTGCTACTCCTTAGGGCGCCCGGTTGCTTTTCTCCCCCACGAACCAGGCGCCCTTTTTATTTGGAGCACTGACTTGAACAGGGCGCAGAAACAGGGTTTTTCCGGCAGACAATGGGCATTTGGCAGTTATCATTTTTGCATAAAGGCAGCCCTGTGTAACAAGCATAGCGGCTTTCACATAAGAGGACCTCGAAAAATTAAACAAGTTTTTACAGTTGCCCATAAGCCTTTCTTTGCTTGAAGCCGCCATCAAACAGCAATATATTTAAGCTGTAACTATGGAATTTAACCTGTCGATACCTTATTATTGGTTCTTATCAGCTTGATTTTTGGAGGAAACATGAAAAGCTCTTTAAAAAGGCTAACTATTTTGCTTGCTATTGCTTGTATAGTCGGTTCTCTAGCTTTTGCACAAGCAGAAGTAAGCCAAAAAAAGGAAATAGCCATTTTTGCCCTTGGTTACTATGGATGGAACATTCCTAGTGAAACTCTTGGAACCATCGATGTGGATATACAACGGGTATTTCTGGATCTTGGGCGCTTTACCATTTTAGGCATGGAAAAACGCTTCTCGGCAGGCAGTGTTGAAGAATTCATGAACGTCCTTAAAAAAACAAAAGAGGCCAACTTTGTCCTTCCGGAAAAATACCAGTTTGGAGAAGAATTCCTGACAGAAGCGGATTTCAACAAGCTGGTTGGAGCCTTTATTATAGCCATACCGGTAGTTACCAGCTTTAACAGCGAGTATGTAAGTAACAAGGAATGGCGCACCAATATAAAAACAAACGTGACTTTTATAGATGTATCCACCGGAAACATGATGGGCATAGCCAATGTAGAAACCTTTGGCAGCAGCAAAGAAACTCAGTACAAATCCATATCCAGCGCCATTGATGGCATACCATCCCAGCTTCAGTACGAAATACGCAGTGTCCGTGAGTTCCAGAATGTAACCAGGGTATTGGCGTCAGACTTCAGCAGCGTGGACATGCAGCTTGGGCAGGACATGGGAATCAAAAAAGGCGACGAATATGCTGTAATAGTCAGTGACACACTGGAAGGCTTTGAAGACGAAAGGGAAGTAGGACTGCTTGTTGTAAAAGAAGTTGGAAGCAAAAGATCCAAAGCCACTATTCTTTACTCAAGCATTCCTGTAGTAAAAGATGTGCAGCTAAGAGAAATACCCCGCCTTGGAATGGATTTTGCTCCTTATCTGCATACTTATTCCTACTTTGCTGATAAAGACAGTGGTTTAGATCCAAATACAACCGTAGTTGCCGGCTTCCGGGCGGAAATGACCCGCGGTTTTTATGGTATAAAGCCTTATGCTGCCGTACAGCTTATTATTGATACAGAGCGCTGGGTTCCGATCAATGCCATAATAGGAGCTCAGTTCAATATGTATCTGCGCAGACTGGAACTGGGCGGCAGGGCAGGCTTTGCCGGATCATCCAACTTTATAATCAGACTAATAGAAGAGCAGTTTTCCAGCGATGACGACCCGTGGTTAACCCATTACGGCGCTTCTGCGGGCGCTTATGTATCCTACCTTTTTGGCAGAGACCTTAAGATTTTTGCAGAAGTCCAGGCAGACTACATGCTGGGGATTGCCAACGGCCTTGGCTTGGGCGCTGCATTCAACAACTATGGCGGCTACCAGATAGGCCTTGGCGTAAGCTTTAAAATGTAAGGGCAGACATGGACGACAGCAATATAAGGGGCTTGTCCAAAGAGGATGCAAAAGCCTATGTAATGGAATTTTTGACGGCATTAAAGCTTTTAGAAAAAGAACTGTCGTCCGTTGCCGCAGAAATAAACGCCTGGGCAGTGCGCATTGAGCTGGCTGCATCCAAGGGAGCCGCCGAGCTTGAGAGCGCAGCCCGGGCAAAGCTGTCCGAATATGAAGCAAAACAGACAGCACTAAAAGAAGAACAAACGGAACTGAAAAGCAAAATTGTCCGCCTTAAAGAGCAGCTTACCATGGCAGGCATGTCAGAACTGAGTATTGACCCTGACCTGCTCCTTGCCCAGCTAAGAATGGCCGCCGGCCTGGACCCCGACGACAGGGCAGAAGTACAGAAAGACGGCCAGATTAGTGCCCCAAAACCGGAAGGCTATCAGCTGGAAAAGGATATTGCTGCCTTAAGAGCAGATGATGCGCTGGAAGCGTTAAAGAAAAAAATTTCCGAAGGGACTTGATACAAAATCATGCTAAAACTTATACCTTTACCCGAACATGACAGACCTCTAGTTTTTGCACACCGGGGGCTTTCTTCAGAAGCTCCGGAAAACAGCATGGCAGCCTTCAAACTGGCCAAAGAAAAGGGCTTGCCAGGAGTAGAGCTGGATATTCATCTTACAAACGACAACAAGCTTGTAATAATTCATGACAAAACCACAAAGCGCATTTCTCCGGGTACGGAATTTATTGTAGACAGTTCCAGTTCGGCAGAACTTGCACAAGTGGACATTGGCTCCTGGTTTGACCCGGCTTTTGCAGGGGAAAGGCTCCCACTTTTGTCTGAACTTTTTGAGGAGCTTGGAAAAGACCTGTATTTTGACATAGAGATAAAAAGCGACAAGAGTGCCGACAGGGGCTTGGAAGAAACCCTGGCAAAACTGCTTAAAGCTTTTTCATACGGGCCGGAGCGAATTGTGGTATCCAGTTTTAACCCTATAGCCATTAAACGCTTCAAGGCCTTTTGTCCGGACATCCCCACAGGCATTATTTATTTTATAGACGACGAAGTACCCAAATACCTGCAACGCGGAGAAGGACGCTGGATAGGCAATGCCGACTTCCTGAAACCCAAATATACCCAAGCTACAAGTTTTGGCCTGGCCATAGGGCGCTTCTTTAATGGGCGACGGGTCCTGCCATGGACCATAGATGACCCGGCAGAAGCCGAAAGAGTGCTTAAAATTGGCTGTGATGGTGTAATTTCCAACAAGCCTCATAAGCTTGGCCTGCCCGGCTTGCCGCGGCAAACCGGGCTTTAATAGCTGAAAGGATATTTATGAGCACAGAAACTGATCCAACAAACCATGGATCAACAGCCAGACAAAAACCTGGCGGCTTAAGGCAGAGGGTTTTCAACATAATAGGATGGATTGCTTTTATATTGCTTTTGCCGCCCATTATAGCCATGTTCGGACGGCCAGAATTGCTGGATTTTCTTAAAAGCCAATTTGGACAATGGAGCAGCGGAGCAGCACTTGTGGGGTATTTTTATGTACTGCTCTTTTTACGCGTATTTTTTGGCTCGGATCAGCGTTATACACCCATACTCATTGGTTATTTTTTAAGTTTTTTATGCTTTTCTGTTTCTCTGGACCTAACTTTTATGTCCTTTTTTGCCAATCTTATTCATAAAATTCCAATTTTTGGAGACAAAACCATTATAAATGCAATGTTCCTTGTGACCGGTGCCATAATCATTTTTCTTGCAAATGCGCTGTCCACAATCAAAAAAACATACTGGGTTTTGGACATATTTTTGCTATGCATACTGCCCCTGGGAGCACTGACAGCTGCCGGTATTTTTCTGCCCAGCCTGCTAGGCTTTTAAAAAGGAAAGACAGACATGCATGAAGCAGAACGACTGGCAGAATCAGGAATTGCCCATCTTGAGTCGGCGCAATATGAAAAAGCTGCCCAGGATTTTGCTTCTGCTTTAAAACTTGACCCACTGTCTCCCGAATTGTTCTTTAACCTTGGCCTTGCAAAGCTAAAAGCCGGCAGGGCCAAGTCGGCTATAAATCACTTTGAGGAATCCCTAAGCCTAGGCGGAGACAATGCGGACCTAAGGAGCAATCTTGGTCTGGCCCTTTTTGAAACAGGAAAAACCAAAGAAGCCATGGCTTCCTATCAGGCTGCCCTTTCCATGGATCCGGCCCACCCTGAGGCCAACAACAATATGGGCGTCATCTGTTTTGGGCAAGAACAGTACTCCCTTGCAATAGACTTTTTTAAGGCAGCCATTAAAAGCAGGCCGGATTATTACGATGCATGGTTCAACTTGAGGGATACCTTTGCCGAACTTGGCCTTGAAGATGAAAAGCTGGAAGCAGACAACATAGTCAAAAGCCTGTCCGTTTAAAAAACATTGCTTTCCCGAAGCTAGGTGGCGCCAAGCTTCGGGAATGCAAATTCTTCTTTCAAAATACCAAAATTTGTACTATAATATATTTCCTCTCCTGCTTGGCCAGGAGTAATTTTAAGGAGGCAGTCATGAAAAAGTATTCAAAAATTTGCTTTTACTGCATGGCAGTTTTTGCAATAATTCTAGTATTTGGTTCTTGTGCCCACAAGTTTGACAAATTCGCAGAAAAGCCGCTTGTAATTACCTTTATAGAGACAAGCGACATCCATGGCGCCATCTTCCCATACGATTTTATAACTGGGAAGAGTCTGTCTACATCCATGGCTCATATAGCAAGCTATATTGGCAATAAGCGTGCAGACGGAGCAGAACTGGTGCTTATGGATAACGGCGACTCCCTTCAGGGGCAGCCAACGGTATATTATTACAACTTCCAGAAGACAGACGTAACCCATATTCTGGCAGAAGTGCTCAACTACTTGAAGTATGATGTAATTGCACTGGGGAACCACGATGTGGAGACGGGACACCCTGTTTATGACCGCCTGGTAAAGGAAGTAAACGCCCCCATGATCTGTGCCAACATAGAAATAGAAGGCACCGGAAAGCCTTACTTTGAGCCTTATACCGTAATTGAGCGCCAGGGCGTAAAAATTGCCGTACTCGGCATGCTTGAGCCAAAAATTACAGAGCAGCTCCCCAAGGCTTTCTGGTCAGGCATGGATGTAAAAGACATGGTGGAAACTGCAAAAAAATGGGTTCCCATCATCCAGGAAAAAGAAAAACCCGACCTT
>JAKPMS010000005.1 GCA_029548805.1 Spirochaetota bacterium
CATGCTATGCACTTAAAGCGGGGAACCATACCAACAACCTTTGTGTAGTGGTAGCCGAAGTGGAACCAGAATGGCCTGTATGCTTCCGGGGTGGAGTGGTGGAAGCTGCACTTTGGGTTTGGGCAAAAGGGTGGGTTCATAACTGTAATCCTCCTGCCCTTGTATACGCATCTATTATGCTTTTTGCTTGCACTTCCTGATAATAAGCTTTGGGGAACTACACAAAATATTTATAAATTCCAGCAAATACTGTTGTATTCCGCCAAAATATTCTTTTTCCATACTGCATGCCGGTATTGATAGATACCTGTAATGCCAGCTTTCCCATATATAGCCTGTAACGTTTTCCATGTTTTCTGGAAAAGAAATGGAAAACCCGTATTTTGCTGCATTTTCTTTCATCCAGTGTCCGGCTTTTGTTGCGGCAAAGTCGTCACTTATGGGAGCAAAATCCATTACCGTGCCAAGCTGGTGCTGGGATTGGCCTGCCCTGGCAGAAAAGCGAGCTGCCTCAGCCTCTCCGTAGCTCATGCTGTAACGCTCAAAAAGACCTTTCTGATACTCCCACGAACGGTAGCTGGAAGCAAATACCAGGTCTACCCCGTCATTTAAAGCAGCTTCCACAAGTTTTAAAACTGGAATCATTATTGATTTTCTAAGCTTTAAATCCTTCCGCGCAATAGAAACAGGATAATCATTAAGGGATACGATATCATCCGGTTCATAGTTTTGGGGTAATTCGTGCTGTTTATCTACCAGAAGAAACAAGCCGGGGACAGCCTTTTCTTCCTGCTCAATTTTTTCCAGCAATTGCAGGAAGCGTCCGGGGTTTGCCAAGATGGCTGCTTCTGCAGCAATTGCAGCCAACGCCCTTTCGGGTGATATTTGTGACATAGAAGACAGGGCTTTAGATATTTCAGCCAAACGGGGGTCCTTCGCGGGCTCGGCCCGCTTTTGGGCTTCATGTATTTCAGTGGCGCGCAGCTCGGGCTTTGTTGCATTGCATGACAGCATCATCAAGATTGTTCCGCCAATAATAAAGGGAAGAAGTTTGTTCATAACAGCATGATGACATATTTTCTTGCAAAAAGAAAATGTATTGTCAGCCATTGCAACAAATATTTAGTTCCTGGAACCTTTGAGAACAAGCCTGTTTTGCTAAAAACAATACCATATAGAGTATATGATCATTTTTTTCATACTATATGCAGTATAAAAAGCAACTGTCTCAAAGGTTCCAGGAACTAGCTAACAAATACGGCTTTTAAGCCAATTATGGGTCTGTTTGCAGGGCAGGTAATTTGCCAGTTAAGCTTTCTTTGAGTAAATTTGTATTAAAGGAAATAAATGACTCCTGTATGCATTCATAACGCAAATCTTTTGGCCGGCTATGCCCGTATGGAAAATTGTGCCATTCTTGTAGAGAATGGAAGGATTTCTGATGTCTTTTCAGAGAAACGCTTTTTACAAAAACGCTTTACTGATACAAAAATATTTGATGCACATGGAGCCTACCTGTCTCCAGGCTTTATAGACAGCCATATTCACGGTTTTGCCGGTTTTGGTACAGAAGACATGAGTGTGGAAGCAATCATTGCCATGTCTGACAAGCTGGCTTCTTATGGTGTAACTTCCTTTTGCCCCACTATTTATCCCATGGAGCTGGCTAATATGGAAAAATCCATAAAAGCCTGTGTTGATGCCATGGGGCGGGAGACAGGGGCAAAAATCATGGGCGTACATCTGGAAGGCCCTTTTTTATCTCCGGACAGGCTTGGTGCTCAAAGGCGTGAATTTGTAATACCGGTAGATACAGGGATTATGGATCGCTTGTATCAGGCAAGCCGGGGCCATGTATGCAATATGACTGTTGCCCCCGAGCTTAAAGGCATGAGGGAACTGGCGCTTTACTGCCTGTCTCGGAACATTGTGCTTCAGGCTGGGCATACAAATGCCAGCTATGAAAACATGCTGGAAGGGATGCAGGCAGGGATTTTGCACTCCACCCATTTTTTTAATGCCATGAGCCGCCTGCATCACAGGGATCCGGGGGCTGTAGGTGCCATTTTGATAAATTCGGAACTGTCATGCGAAATAATTGCTGATGGCAAGCATGTCCACCCTGACCTTATCCGTCTGCTTTTAAGAGACAAATCCCAGAGCAAAGTGGTACTTGTTACGGATGCACTAAAGCCTACAGAACAGGAAGAAGAGCCATTCATAGCCAATGGGGAGGAAGTTGTGCTAGTGGATGGAGTATTCCAGCGCAAATCGGATGGAGTAATGGCAGGTTCTTGCCTTACCATGATAGGCGGTATAAAAAACCTGGTAGGCTGGGGGGTGGCAGTTGAAGCAACAATAGAAATGGCAGCCAGTAATCCCGCACGTATTGTGGGGCTTGGCAAAAGGGGGCTTCTTGTTCCAGGATATGAGGCGGACATAACGGTTTTTGACAAGGACTTTAATGTGCTTGCATCCATGGTTGGCGGGCGCTTTGTCAAAAACGAACTGTCATAAGGAGCAATCATGCGTTTAGTCATCTGCAAGGATTATGCTGCCGTATCTGAATGGGCTGCCAAGTATTGTGCCAGCCGTATAAAGGCAGCCAAACAAAAGCCTTTTGTGCTTGGCTTGCCAACAGGGTCAACGCCTCTGGGCATGTACAAGCGTCTTTCAGACATGCACAAACAAGACAAATTGTCTTTTAAAAACGTAATTACTTTCAATATGGATGAATACGTCGGTTTGCCGGAAGACCACCCGGAAAGTTACCACAGCTTTATGAATTCCAACCTTTTCCGGAATGTGGACATACCCGCCGGCAATACCCATCTTCTTGACGGTAATGCCAAAGATTTGAATAAGGAATGCACCCGCTATGAAGAAGCCATAAAGAATGCTGGCGGAGTGGACCTTTTTATTGGCGGAGTAGGAACAGACGGCCATATTGCATTCAACGAACCGGGTTCATCTTTGTACTCAAGAACCAGGGTTATGACTTTAACCAGGGACACAAGGGAGGCCAATGCCCGTTTTTTTAACGGTAATCCCGCAGCTGTTCCTTCCAAAGCCCTTACGGTGGGCGTTGGCACTGTCATGGATGCCAAAGAAATAATGATACTCGTGTCCGGAGCCGGCAAAGCCAGGGCTTTGCGTCATGGCGTGGAAGAGAGCCTTAGCCACCTGTGGACCATTTCCTGCGTACAGCTTCATCCAAATGCCATTATTGTATGCGATGAGGATGCTACCCTGGAGCTAAAGGTGGGTACAGTAAAATATTTCAGGGAGATGGAAGCGGCCAGATAGAGTTTTTCAGTATCAACGCAATATGTAGTTCCCCAAAGCTTGTTGTTACCCATTATGGCTACTATATGTTGCATGATTCTGTGCAAGCCTATACAATATCTTGTAGTGTTTTTGTAAAAACTGCCTTTTACAACAAGCTTTGGGGAACTAGATAAACATCATGATTCATTGCCAAGGCTGCCATTGTCAGTTATTCTTTAAGCAAGCATTGGCAGCCCTGGCAGTTGCCCATCCACGATACAATGGTGGTGAATCATGAAAGTTTTGACACATACCATAAAACCCAAAATTCCTGAAGTTCTGGCCCCCCTTGAAGAAATGGCCCACAACCTGTGGATATCCTGGAACTTTGATGCCATTACGCTTTTTATACGCCTTGACTACGAGGTATGGGCAGAGTCCCGGCAAAATCCTGCCAAAATGCTGGGCAGTGTATCCCAGGAGCGGTTTGAAAGCGCCGCAGCGGATGATTCTTTTTTGGCAGCATTAAAGGAAGTCTATAGCAGGTTTCAGGCATATAAAAACAGCCCGCCATGGTACAGGGGAGATTACAAGGATACTGTCGCGTATTTTTCCATGGAGTATGGGCTGGATCCTTCATTGCCCATATATTCCGGCGGCTTGGGCATTTTATCCGGCGACCACATGAAGACCAGTTCCGATCTGGGGCTGCCGCTTGTGGGAGTTGGCCTTTTGTACAGGCAGGGTTATTTCAGGCAATATCTGAACGCTGACGGTTTCCAGCAGGAAGAGTATCCGGAGAATGACTGGTACAACATGCCTGTCCGCCGCTGCGAAACCAAGGACGGGCAGCCTGTTAAAATTGTAGTGGAAATGGCCGGCGAGCATATTGTGGCAAAGGTATGGGTGGTATCGGTGGGCCGGGCATCGCTTTATTTGCTGGACACTAACATAGAGGAAAACAGCCCGGAGAACAGGACTATAACAGCCACTTTGTATGGCGGAGACAAGGAAATGCGCATCCGCCAGGAGATACTTCTTGGCATAGGCGGCATTAGAGCCTTGCGGGCGCTTGGAATCAACCCGGCTGTAGCCCACATGAATGAAGGCCATGCCGCATTTCTGGGTCTAGAGCGTATAAGGGAACTCATGCAGGCAGAAGGGCTTAGCTTTGCAGAGGCTTCCCAGGCTTTGTGGTCCACCAACATTTTTACCACGCATACGCCTGTCCCTGCCGGCAACGAACGCTTTTCAATAGAGCTTATGTACAAGTATTTTCATGACTGGATAGGGCAGATCGGGCTGGACTGGAAGGACTTTTTGGCTCTTGGAAGGGAGCATCCCCAGGACGAATCCGAGACCTTCTGCATGACAGTTCTGGCGCTAAAGCTGTCTGCCTATGCCAACGCCGTGTCAGAGTTGCATGGGCATGTGTCAAGGGGCATGTGGAAATCCATTTGGCCAGGCCTGACAGAAGATGAAGTGCCCATTGGCCATGTAACCAACGGCGTTCACACAAGGACCTGGATACCCTATACCCTTTTAGAAGTTCTGGACAGATATTTTGGCCCGCGTTTTGAGGAGGAGCCCGTAAATCTGGACATTTGGGACAGGATAATACGCATAAGCGACGACGAACTTTGGCGCACCCATGAAAGGCGCAGGGAACGCCTTGTGGCTTTTGTTAGGGATCGCCTTAAAAAGCAGATGCGGCGCTTGGGAGTGTCGGAAAAAAGCCTGGCCAGGGCAGATGATGCCCTGTCTCCGTCGGTACTGACAATAAGTTTTGCCCGCCGTTTTGCTACATATAAAAGAGGCAAGCTGCTTTTGTCGGATCCGGACAGGCTGATAAAGCTGCTGTCAGACAAGGACAGACCCATCCAGATTATTTTTGCGGGCAAAGCCCATCCCCATGATTTGCCTGGCAAAGAAATAATAAAAGACCTGGTCCACTTCTCTCAAAGGGATGATGTAGCAGGGCGCCTTGTGTTCCTTGAGGACTATGACATGACCATGGCCCGTTATATGACCAGCGGCTCCGACATTTGGTTAAATACCCCGAGGCGTCCGCTTGAGGCTTCCGGCACAAGCGGAATGAAAGCCGGCATAAACGGGGTTATTAACTGTTCGGTACTGGATGGCTGGTGGGCAGAGGGCTATAATCCCGAATGCGGCTGGGCCATAGGCAAGGGCGAAGAATATGTGGATACAGAGATGCAGGACGAAATAGAGTCCAATGCCCTTTATGACCTGCTTGAACGGGAAATAATACCTGCCTTTTATGAGCGCGGCAGGGACGGCCTGCCCAGGGACTGGATAAAAATGATCAAGTGCTCCATACGCGATACCGGAAAGCGCTTTTGCAGCCATCGCATGCTTAAGGAGTATACAGAAAAGTATTATTTGCCAGCCCTGGAAAATGCGGAAAGGCTCAGGGCAGACAAATACAAAACAGCCAAGGCAGCTGCTGCTTATCTGGAAAAAGCCAGAAGGGAATGGTCTTTCATATCTATAGAAGAAATATTCACTGACGGCAGGCCTGTTCTAGAGCGTGGAGACAGGATGGGAGTTGGTGCCAGAATAAACCTAGGCAGCCTCAAACCGGAAGAGGTCCTTGTGGAACTGTACCATGGCCCTCTGGCAAGCACCGGAGAAATTTTTAACCCGGATAGGGTGGAGATGGCAGCAGGAGAAACAGTCGGGACTGTATGGGAATATACCGTCAATATTGTATGCCAGACTACGGGCAAGCACGGTTATTCTGTACGCGTACTGCCCAAACACGAAGGGCTGGTCCACCCATTTATACCCGAACTGGTCCGCTGGGCCTGACAGGATTTTTTTAAAAAACAGCCACAGCATACAGGGTGGCTGTTTTTGTAAGTACAAAATAGTATATATGCGTATTGCCAGCTTTTTGCCAGGAGCTGTAATATGAAACTCAAACATGGCAATATTCTTTATAAAGCAATTATGTGGCTGCTGGTATGGAGGCATAGGTGAAAGCTGAAAAAAATCGCTGTGATGTGCTGATAATAGGCGCTGGCGTTAGCGGCGCCAATATTGCCCGGCGCTTGTCGGCTTATGACCTGGATATAATTCTTGTAGACAAGGAAGTGGATGTCTCTTTTGGCACTTCAAAAGCCAATTCGGGCATTATACATGGCGGCTTTCACCATAACAAAAAATATCTGAAGTCCAGGCTGGAAATACAGGGCATGATGATGTTTGACCGCCTGCAGCAGGAACTGGACTTTCCTTTCAAGCGCAGCGGCATAGTGGTGGCGGCCCTGCATGAGGACGAAATGCGGGCCATCGACCAGCTTTATATGCAGGGTGTGGACAATGGTGTGATAGGCCTGGAAATGTGTTCACGGGAGCGCTTGCTGGAGCTGGAGCCTAAGCTGCATCCGGATGTTCTCGGGGGCCTTTGGGTTCCTGGCGGCGGCATAGTGGAGCCATACCGTTTTGTTTTTGCCCTGGTAGAAAGCGCCAAAAAAAACGGAGTGCAAATACTTACCGACTTTAAGGTGGAGCATGCCGCAAGGGTGGGAGACGAGTGGACTGTGCGGGCAGAGGACGGTAGAAGCATTAAAGCCCGTTATGCTGTAAATGCCGCCGGGCTTTTTGCTGATGAAGTGTCCGCAATTTTTGGAGCAGAGGATTATAAAATCAGGGCAAGAAAGGGAGAATACTATCTCCTGGATCGCATGACAAAAGCCTGCCCGGACAGGGTCATTTTTCCTGTCCCTACCAGC
>JAKPMS010000025.1 GCA_029548805.1 Spirochaetota bacterium
AATTGAGCTTATAAAAAATAGCGAGCATTTTAACCAGGGTTTTCTTACTGTTGCCTATACTTCCTGTGCTCTTGTAGATATGGCGCTGCACAGCATAAAGGACCCCAAGGGTTTAAAGCTGGACGAGTTTGAAAAAAGCGAGAGTCAAAGGCTGGGAGTGCCGGAAGCCATAGGCATGAGGCACAGGCTGCCTCATTTTAGACACCTTTTCTCTGATGACGGCTATGCTGCAGGCTATTATGTGTATATGTGGGCAGAAGTGTTGGACAGTGACGGCTTTGAAGCATTTGAAGAATCCGGAGATGTATTCAACCAGGAACTGGCACAACGTTTCAAGCGTTATGTGCTTTCTGCAGGGGGCAGTATGGATCCCGCCCAAGCTTACAGGAGCTTTAGGGGCAGAGATCCTGATCCCAAAGCGCTGCTCAGGGGCAGAGGGCTGGCCTGAAAAGGCCGGAATTTCCGGTCAGCTTCCGGAAACAAGGTCCGACCATGCTTTTGGCTCATCGCCAATAACAGCTTTGGCAGCCTTTCGTACAACAGGGGTTTTGAGCAGCATTGGCTGGGCCAGTATTTCTTCCAGGGCATCATAGTCCATATACTCAAACCCCCTGTCCTTGTACAGTTTGCTGGTTTTATCTATTAGTTTGTCCGGACCCACAGCCCGGGCAATGGATTCCAGCTCTCCCTTGCTTATACCTTTTTCCTGCAAGTCCACAAAATGGTAAGGCACTGCCCTTTCCTTAAAAAAGCGCTCTGCTTTTCGGGTAGTCTGACACTTCTTTGTACCAAAAATCTGAATAGCCATGGCATTCCTCCGTTCTCGGTTTAGTGAATCATAGCTAGTTCCTGGGAGCTTGGAGATTAAGGCTATTAGAACAAAAACCAGGCTTGGTATGGTACATGCCAAGCCTGGCTAATACAACATATAGTAGTAAAAGTTAAACCCAACAATCTTCAAGGAACTGATATAAAAATACTGTCATGTATTTTAATTTACCGCAATGCTGCTTTTATTAATTCTTCTAATAAACAATAGCAATTTTTAATTTTACAAACTGCTATATTTGAACTATTTT
This sequence comes from Spirochaetota bacterium, assembly GCA_029548805.1. GTDB lineage: Bacteria > Spirochaetota > Spirochaetia > Treponematales > UBA12059 > SZUA-370. Next base: position 1,080 of record JAKPMS010000025.1, read on the forward strand.
TAGTCTGTAAAAGGAGTAAGCATGAACAATCTGATCATTGGTTCCGGACCTTTGACTTTAAAAGATATATCCGCGGTGGCTAAAAGCGCTTGGACAGAGGCAGCTGCGGAACATATTCATGTAGAGCTGGGCAGGGACGCCATAAGCAGGATGGAAGCGTCCAGAAAACTGGTGGAACGCTGCGTGGAAGACGGCCTTGTGCGCTACGGTATTACCACAGGATTCGGAAAGTTCTGTGATACAGTAATTTCCAAAGCGGAAAACGCTCAGCTGCAGCGCAATCTTATAATAAGCCATTCATGCGGAGTGGGCGAGCCCCTGCCGGAAGCTATTGTACGCGTTATGATGCTGTTGAGGGTAAATGCCCTGGCTGTGGGGTATTCCGGAGTAAGGGTGTCCACGGTAGAAGCCCTGCTTGGCATGCTTAACAAGGGGGTCATCCCTGTGGTGCCTGAAAAAGGCTCCCTTGGTTCTTCCGGCGACCTGGCTCCGTTATCCCATATGGTTCTTGTCCTTATTGGAGAAGGAGAGGCCTTTTACATGGGCAAGCGCATGCCTGGGGCAAAAGCGCTGGAAGCCGCCGGCCTTAAAGCCATAAGTTTGGCTGCAAAAGAAGGCTTGGCTCTTATAAACGGTACCCAGTGCATGACAGCCATAGGCGCCCTTGTTTGCGCCGATGCCGCAAATCTTGTGGCTCTTTCCGAAATTGTGGCTTCCTTAAGCTTCCAGGCCCTACGCGGAATAACAGATGCCTATGACCCAAGAATACATGAGCTAAGAGGGCAAAAAGGGCAAGCTGGCTCTGCAGCCGCATTGCTGAAGCTGCTGGAAAACTCCGGACTTGCCACCAGGCAGGGAGAGCTGCGTGTCCAGGACGCATATGCATTGCGCTGCATTCCCCAGGTGCATGGTGCCAGCAGGGACGCCATAGCCTATGTATGCGATATTGTAAGCAGGGAGCTTGGAGCCGTTACCGACAACCCCATCATATTTCCGGAGGACGAAGCCATTATTTCCGGCGGCAACTTTCATGGGCAGCCCATTGCCCTTGCCATGGACTTTTTAGGCATAGCCCTGTCGGAACTGGCCAATATATCGGA
>JAKPMS010000036.1 GCA_029548805.1 Spirochaetota bacterium
TGCCAGGATAAACGCACTTGCCAGGGATGCTGTGGCTGGGAAAATCGATAAAGACGGCATAGAAAAAGAAATATGTGCCATTGACTCCATTTCGGCCTATCCGGCTCCGGTTCCTTCAATAGGAGCAGCCATTGTTACCGGATTTTTTTGCCTGCTGTTTGGCGGCGCCTGGTACGATGCCCTGGTGGCAGCACTGGTTGGAGTGGTCCTGGGCAAGCTAGCTTCCTGGCTTGGCGGAATAAAAGTATCCGACTTTTTCTCCAATATTGTTGGCGGCGCCTTTGCTGCCCTCATAGCCAGGGGAGCTTTCGTTCTGAGACTGGCCAGAAATCCGGATACAGTAACAATTGGTGCCATCATGCTGCTGGTACCTGGAGTCATGATCGTAAATGCCATAAGGGACATGATAGCCGGAGATCTGGTAGCTGGTACTTCCAGGCTTGCTGATGCCTTTATTTCTGCCGCTGGTATTTCCATAGGAGTGGGCTTTGCTCTTCATTTATGCCTTTTGCTTGGAAAGTATATATGATCAGTCCGGATATTGTTGGCCTTTTATGGGCTTTTATGGCTACCATAGGTTTTGGTCTTTTGTTCAAGGCACCTATAAGAGACTTGCCTTTTGCAGCTCTTGGCGGCGCCTTGGCATGGGGATCCTATTTGTTTTTTAAACTATTAAATGCTTCAGACAGCCAGTCCTATTTTGCTGCAAGCATCATAGTGGGACTGTATACAGAAATGGCATCCGTAATCCTCAAGCGTCCAGCCACTCTTTTTATAATTTCGGCCATAATACCCCTTGTACCCGGAGCTGGAATGTACAGAACCATGTTTGAAGCTGTCATGGGGGATGCGGAAGCATCTGCCAAAACCGGTTTTATGACCCTTAGCCTGGCTGGAGCCATTGCAGGAGGCCTGGCAGTGGCTTCAGCCATATCCCGAATTTTATGGCACAGAAAGCCTTTTATTATGGTAAAAGCCCCAAAACAGCAAAAAAATGAAAGGTAGCACCCACGCCCACAAACAGGTGCCACAAGGGATGCGACCATACCCTGCCCTTTAGCATATAAAACAAAGCGCCAAGAGTATATGTTACTCCCCCCAAAAAAAGCATGCGTACTACATACGGCGTGGCTGCCGCATTTAAAGGCTTCCATGCAATTATAATAACCCAGCCCATTGCAACATAAGCTATGGTGGATAGCGCCTTGGCTTTTCCGGCAAGGAAGGGTTTAAGCGATATACCCAAAGCTGCAAAGCCCCATATTATGCCAAAAACCATCCATCCCATGCTTGGCCTAAGAATGGTAAGCGCAAAAGGAGTATAAGTGCCAGCTATTAAAACATAAATGGAAGAATGATCCAGTATTTTTAGCACCCGTTTTGCTCGTGGAGCACTTATGGCATGGTACAAGGTTGACATTGTAAACAATAAAACCGCGCTACTGCCAAAAATTGAAAAAGAAACTATATGCCATGCGCTCCCGTGCATGGCAGCCTTGACTACAAGGATTACAAGCCCGGCTACGGACAATAACGCCCAAAGTCCGTGACTTATGGCATTTGCGATTTCTTCTCCCAATGGATAGGTTTTTTTTTGAGGGCCCAAGTTTTCATAAACTAAAACATACATAATAAGCCTTTCCAGAAATTATCTGCAATGAGTTTCTAGTTAACAGACCATGTAATCCATGGAAGGTTGCACAAGCTTAATAAATTTTATAGTTCCACGAAGCTTATTTGTTATCCAATTCTATACCTTTTATTGTATATTTAGTTCCTGGAACCTTTGAGGGAAAACCGATTTTGCTAAAAATAGTACTTTATAGAGTATATAGCCATTCTTTTCATACAATATGTAGTACTAAAAGCAAGTGTCTCAAAGGTTCCAGGAACCAGTTATGGTTTTGGGAAAATTTGCATTTGCCACGAATCTTCAAAGAACTAAGAAAACTATTGATACAATCCTGTTTTTACACATCCCGCTTTAAGTGCTGAATCAACAATGGAAATATCAATGCAGGAACCCCTGTCCCAGGTATCCGCCCAATTGTCCGGAAGCTCCAGCCCAAAAGGCCTCCTGCCTACATGCTCAGGGTAATGAGCGTCGGAGCCGCTAATAATACTGTATTTTTGCGGAAGGCCGGGTGTATGGGGGCGCATAGCTTCTACTGCACTATAAGGTCCGTCCGGCAAAAAACCAAGCTGTGATATGGCACCAAACATGGGCCTGTCTATGTGTGCAGGTATGACCAGTCCGCCCCATTCAATAATTGTGTTGCACAACTCTCCGTATTCCAGGGTAAGGGCAGAGCCGAAATACTGTTCCGGCAAGTCCAGTACATTGTCGTCTTCGTCAACAACAACCTGGTCCCCCAACAGCTCGGCATTGTATGGCAGGGGCAATAAAAGCCCGGACAGATACTCGCCAAAAGCCAATGCATCTTTGGAGGAAGAAAAAAGGCATATAACATGCACTTCTTCCGCGCTGGTAGCCTCTATTCCGAAAAGCGCCCTTATGCCCTCCCGCCTTGCACAGGCTTCAAAAGCCGGAGTGTTCAGTGCAGAATTGTGGTCAGTAAGGGCAAGCAATTCAAGGCCGCGCTGCTTTGCCAAACGGGCAATCAGGGATGGAGACAGCTCAAGGCTTCCGCATGGAGACAGGCAGGAGTGGTTATGAAAATCACATGTTACAAGCACGGCCACAGGCTTGCTCTTTGCCTTAAAAGTTGCCTTCGGAAGCTTCCTTAAGAGCGGTATACAAAAGACCCGAAACTTCAAACTGGCTAAGATCTGTCCTGTAAATGGCTATTCCTTCCGATTTGGCAGCATCCTTCATGTCATCGGGAACAGGCCTGGAATTGCATATGACTATGGCCCTTATGCCGACAAGGGTGGCAACAGCCACACTGTTTTTGTGCGCCTGTATGGTTATCAAAACCGAATCATCCTTGGCCTTGGCCATCACGTCGGACAAAAGGTCGGAAGTATAGCCCGCTCTGACTGGCTGTTCAGCCGAAGCGGCGCACAACTCCTCGAACCCGAATACAGTAGCCAAATCAGAAACTTTCATGTTTTCTCCTCATAATGAATCAAGGCAAGTACAGTGGTCCCCTTGCCGGGTTTTGAAGTTATAGAAAATTCATCTGAAGAACGTTTTGCGTTTGGGAGTCCGAGCCCGGCCCCAAAGCCAAGGGATCTTACCCACTGGTTTGCTGTAGAAAACCCTTCGGTCATGGCTGCATCCAGGTCTGCAATACCTGGGCCTTCGTCCCTGGCGGTTATTCTTACTGTTCCGTCAGCAGCGCTGAACTCCATTGTTCCGCCTACAGAATGAATCACCTGGTTCATTTCAAGCTCGTAACTGATGATAGAAGCCCGCCTTATGACAGCAGAATCCAGCCCCAGCTCGTTAAGGGCCTTTTTCAGTTCTCCAGAAGCTTTTCCGGCGGCCTCAAAGTCAAAACGCTTGCTGCTGAAACGCATATCAAAGCCGACTTTTCCGTCTTTATCAATGTGTTTGCCTTGTACATGCTTGCCAAGGCCCTCTTCAAGGCGTTCGACTTCCTTGTTCATTTCTATTAGAAGGGATCTAAGTATGTCTGCAGCGGTAATTATGCCTGAAATATTACCGTTTTTGTCCAAGACCGGAAAGCGCCTGTAGCCGTAGCGGTTGAAATATGTTACCGCAAAAGAAAGGGGCATATCGGCATCCAGTACAATGACAGCCCGGCTCATATGCTTTTCTGCAGCATCATTTATCCAGCCGCCATCAAGGGCTTCTATTATATCGCCTATGGAAACCAGCCCTGCCAGCCTGCCATTTTCCGAAACCGGCACACCTGTTATGCCTTTTGCCTTCATTAGCAGCTGTATTGTCCTCATACTGTCAGAAGGAGTCACAGTATAAACTTCGTCTTTCATTACATCTTTGACCTTGAGTCTGTATATGAGTTCCAGAACTACATTTGGGCCAGTGTCTGTATCAATGGGTAAAGAATCCATATAA
>JAKPMS010000040.1 GCA_029548805.1 Spirochaetota bacterium
ACCCCATATATTCTTTTGCCACATGCAGCAAGGAATACTTTGTAATGCTCGGTAAAATGGAATCGGATATTGGAGTAACAAATTTATTGTCTTTTGTAATTCCGAAAAAGTTTGCAGCACCGGCTTCTTCAATTTTCGTATTAGTTGACGGATCCAGGTAGACACAATCTGCAAAACCTTCTTTCTTTGCCTGCTCATGGGGATAAAGACTTGCAGCGTAGTTGCCTCCTACCTTGGCTGCCCCTGTACCCTGGGGTGCAGCACGGTCGTAATCAGAAACCATGAAGTTTACCGGCTTCATGCCGCCTTTAAAGTAAGGGCCAACAGGAATGCAGAAAATCGAGAAAATATACTCCGGAGCAGGTTTTATGCCTATGTTTTCGCCCACACCTATAATGAAGGGGCGCAGGTACAGGGTAGCGCCGCTTCCGTAAGGCGGCACCCAGTCTATATTGGCCTTAACAACCTGTTTGCAGGCATCTATAAACCTTTCTGTAGGGAACTCCGGCATTACAATACGCTTGCAACTGTTCTGCATTCTGGCAGCATTCTGATCTGGCCTGAAAAGTTGTATGGTGCCCTTTTTGGTGCTGTATGCCTTTAGGCCCTCAAAACACTGTTGGCCATAATGAAGAGCGGTTGATCCCTCGTTAAGATGGATCGTATTGTCTTCTGTAAGGGCGCCGTCATCCCATTTGCCGTCTTTCCAATAGGAAATATAGCGCTTGTCGGTTTTTATGTAACTGAAACCGAGCTTGGCCCAATCAATGTTTACGTTCTTTCCCATTTACCAGTCTCCTTTTATTGGGTTTTGCATTATTATAGCCCCTTTTGAAAAACTTTGTAAAAAAATCGTAGTTCCCCGAAGCTTGGTGACAAGTAATTACAGCCATATAAACAGTAAACGGATTTTAAGTTGGAGAAATGCAGCATTTTCAGCATTAAAGGAGCGATTTGCTTTGCTTTTTTTATTGTAATTGCTTTATGTACATAATTTTAATAGCCACCAAGCTTCGGGGAACTAACAGTTTGTTTGCGCTGCTTGTACAAATATGCAAAAAACATCTAATATTCCCGGCGAAAGGTACAAAATGAAAACAAAATACGCTTTTTTTATGCTGCTGCTTATGGCTTTTAGCCTGTTGGCTTGTGTAAGCACTGGAGGCGGATCATACCAGCCTTCTCCAATGGAACAGGAAATCTACACTGCTGTCATGCAGGGCAATCTTAACCGGACCAAGCAGCTGCTTGACAGCGGCGCTTCTCCCAACTCCCGCGGCGTAAGCACGGATACCATCCTGCACCTGGCCGCAGCCAACAACTATAGCGACATTATTAAGCTGCTTGTAGACAACAATGCCGATGTAAACCTTACTAACAGGGATGACCTGGGCCCCTTGGCATTGGCAAAAAAACCTGCAGCAGTCAAATTGCTGCTGGAAGCGGGAGCCAACAGCCTTTATGTATCCAGGATAAAAAACATGACTCCGTTTGAGCTGTGGAGCTTTTTGGCTTTTCCCGCAAGTGAAGCTGACAAAAAGGCTGTAATTGACGAAGCCAAAGCCTACGGCTATTCCGTTAATGCCGCTGACATGGAAGCCAGGCTGTGGCTTAACAAAAATGACCTGGTCGAGACCGTAAAGCTTTACCAAAAGGCTGGCTATGACATAAACAAGGCATACAACAGCAACAAGCAGACGCCGCTTGTAATAGCCGCAGCAGAGGACAATTATGCCCTAATCAATATACTTGTTGATGCTGGGGCCAAAGCCAATACAAAAGACGCTTACAACGATGACGCACTAAACATAATTACGCGCAACAGACAGAGCAAGCATACTATTGAAGAATACAACGCAACACTAAAGGCTCTATTAAAAGGCGGGGCGGACATAAACGGAACGGATCACGCTTCAAATACCCCGCTCTGCAATGCGGCAAGCATTGGCCATTTGTCCAGGGTAAAAACTCTGCTTGCAACAACAGGAATAAACTTAAATGCGCCCGGCAGGGACGGCCTATCCGCTCTTGCACAAAGCGAATCACTGGACATTGCCAAAGCCCTGGTTGCAGCCAAAATAAATATAGAAAGCAAAGACAGGTTCGGCTCCACTCCACTGTTCAATATTCTTAACGCTGAAGTGGTAAGCTACCTGTTAAAGCAGGGCTCCAACGCAAACCACATTAACGACTACAAGCAAAACATACTGGTCCATAACATGCTTGCAGCCTGGGCAGAGTTCAAAATAAAAACCAACCCGGAAGAGCTGGATGAAAAATACTACAAAAAGTTTGAAGCCCTGATCGCTGCAAAAATTGATGTAAACTACAAAGCCCCCGACGGAGGAACAGCCCTTGAGCTGGCCGCCAGAAGCCATTTGGTAAAAATACCAGCTATACTCAAAAAGGCCGGGGCAAAATAACGCGCATGATTTTTTATTAAACCGTGATGTTTAGGCATTTTCCGTAAGGGTAGAAATGGCTTCTCGCTGCTTGGCTTCGGTATGAGCACTAATCAGAAAAACAAGCGCATCGTTGGCTCTGAGCATGGTGCTGCCCTTCGGAATAATGTCTTTGCCCTCTCTGCGCACGGCTATTAAAAGGCAGTCCTGCGGCAGAGCAAGCTCAGATACCAGCTTGCCTGCTGCATGAGCGCCAAAATGCACCACTGTTTCCATGGTGATCTTTTTGCCCTCGTCCGGAATTTCAAAACCCTCCTGATCATTCAGCAAATTTTTTAGTAGAGCATCGTAAATGGGTGCGCTTTTTAGCATATCCGCTGTTGTACTTGCTATTAGCGCTATCAGCACCAGGGAAAAAAGGTTGTCGAAAGAACCAGTCATTTCCAGCAGTAATACAGTACCGGTCAGGGGTGCGCGTACTATGGCTGCAAAATAGCCAGCCATGGCCAGGATAACTAGATTGTTGAACAGGGAAGCATCCAGTCCAAACCATGCTATTGCTGTCTGGCCAAACAATGCGCCCATTAGCGTGCCCAAAATAAGCAAAGGGAAAAATATGCCGCCAGGAGCGCCGGAACCAAAACTGAGCATGGAAAAAGCAAACTTGACAACAAGAATGAGGAGCAAAGTCAAAAAGGGCTCAGAGTTGTGTATATGTTCCAGCACCCCGTGCCCTCCGCCCAGGGCTACGGGGAACAATAAGCCGACCGCAGCTGCAAGCAAAAAAGGCATCATAACTCGAAAGCGCAGGCTTTCGATCTTTTTGTAAAGCTTCTGGGTTTTTAGCAATGTAAGGTTGTAAAGAGCTCCTGCCCCGCCCAAGACCAGGCCTAGCAGGCAAACCATCCAGTATGCGGACAATGGAAGCGGACTTTTTATGGGAAAAGAAAAAAGCGGTTCGGATCCAAAAGCCATGCGCGCAACAAAGCTGGCCACTACAGATGCTACAGTAGTAAAAAGCAGTACTACTGGAGAAAGGTATTTGAAAATTTCTTCCATTGCGAATATTACTCCGGCCAAAGGAGCGTTAAATGCCGCAGAAAGGCCGGCGCTGGCGCCGCTGGCAATAATGTACTTCCTTTCAGTGTTCGTCGAAGAAATCTTTTGGCCTATGCCTTCCGCCACACTGGCGCCAAGCTGAATGGATGGCCCTTCCCGGCCCACAGAAAGACCGGCCAGTATGGCCAGCGCACCTCCAAGGAATTTGGCCCATAAAGTGCCAAACCATGGAAAATTGAAGTGGCCAAGCATAATGCCTTTGGTTTGCGGTATGCCGCTGCCGCTTATTTGCCTGTGTTTATCCACCAAAAAGCCTACCACATAACCCAAGCCGCCAAGGCCTATAAACAAAAGCGGAAGCATGGCCGGATGCGCCAGAAAAAAAGCGTAATAGCGAAGCGCCAGCTCTTCCATTTTGGAAAGCACAAAACGGTAAAGAACTATAACTATACCCACAGCTAGTCCAACTACTGCGCCTTTCCACAGGGCAGCCACGCGCCGGGCTTCCAAGTCCAGTAAAGCTGAATAATTATTGAGCGGCCTTTTCATAAATACTCCATTGCCAAGCGCGTCAGCTATTATGCCCATCCAAACCGGAAGCCCCAAAATACGGGACATAAACACAGCATCTGAAAATCTTGTATATTGCTTCCTAACAGCAAAATACCAATAGTATTTCGGGGTCGTATTTGCAGTTTATCATTTTATAAAAATTTAAGTAATTGCCCGGTTACTTCTGTGCCAATTTACGCTCATATTCTTATTATTCCGGAATTATGATATACTTTTATCAGTAACAGACCATATTACAGAACAAAACCAGCTTAGGTGCGGTATGGAAGCAAGTATAAAAGACAGATTCAGGCGCAAAAAACATAGTTTTTCAGTAAAAGAATTCAGCAGACGGGTTATAATAACCCTTAGTGTTTTGATCACTGTATCTGCGGCTGCCATTTTTCTTCTAATTTACCTGCCACTAAATACAGAGCTAAAAAAAAGCCTGACAGATAATTTTAGGCAGCTTTCATATATCAGGTATGCATCGCTGCAAAACATGATAGAGCGCAGTTTGGAGGGGGCAAGAAGCCTGTCAAGCAGAACCGTAATACGCGATGCCATACTTGACTATAAAGCCGGAAAGATTGACTTAAATACTCTTAGGGGAATTACACAGTCAAAATACGAGGACGGGGCGGCAGCCCTGGAATACTTGCTTAAAGCGGAGCGCTTTGTAGATGATTATGCAATCGCCATTTACACTTCAGGGCTGTATGAAGAGCTTTCATGTACGGTTTTGGATGAAATCAAATTGCTCGACAGATCATCGGTATTGTACTTGACAGCTGATTATGAATACTATGTGACTCGCTCGCCCATCCTTTCTAAAGGGCATGAAATAGGGCAAGACATGCTTTATTTTAATTTGAGCGGGCAAATTCATTCGCTTTGCACAGAAACCATCAATTCTGAGCTTTTATATAAAGATAAATTTGACGAATTGAGTCTGGATGCCCTTGTATTGCAAAAAAGCGACAGCTCATTGCTTTTTTACAAGGCCGGAATATATTACAACGCTTTTTATTTGCAGGATGATGTTCATTTTGTAATAAGCCAAAATGCTGATTCCTTGCTGGAGCCCGTTTACCGCCTTAGCAGGCAGATTTTGTTTGCAGGCCTGGCCATATTGTTCCTGTTTGCGGCAGGAGTATACCTGTTCATAATCAGGCACGCAAGGGACGAAATGGAAGATAATTACACTTTCTTAACATACGCCATGTCTGAGGCCAATACGGATCCGCTTACAAAAACGGGAACCAGAAGGTTTGGCGAAGAACTCCTGTCTTTATCATTTGAAAGATTCAAATCGGGCGAACGGTCCCCTGGCATTTTGCTTTTTGATATTGATTCGTTTAAAAGCATCAATGACTTATATGGGCATTCTGCGGGAGATTTGGTTATTCGTTCTGTTGCGGAAAGCGTCCAAAAAAACATACGTGCCGGAGATGTTTTGCTGCGCTGGGGCGGAGACGAATTTGTTGGAGTTTTTAACGGGCTAAATGAAGAGGATTCTGTTTCGCTTTCAAAAAAATTGCTGCATGCGGTATCAAATTTGGATATTGATGCAGGTGCAAACAAAATAAGGGCTACCATATCCATAGGTATGTCCTATTTCCTGCCCGGGGACCATGGTTTTATGGATGCTGTGAACAGGGCTGACAATGCCATGTACAAGTCAAAATCGGAAGGAAAAAACAGAATACACAGGCTTTAATTGCTCCCGGCTACAGAAGACGGGCTATAATGGCCTCATGACAGGATTTGCGTCTATCCGGCCAGCTCATTGGCAATAAGCTCTGCCTGTTTTAAAACGGTTTCTGTTGCAACCTTTTCTTAGTTCTTCGAAGATTAGTGGCAAATGCAAATTTGTCCAAAAACATGCCAAGTATTGTATATGCCATAGCCCCTTCATACAACAAAAAGTATAGAATTTGATAATAACTAAGCTTTGGGCACTATAAAATACTTTCTACTGGGTATTCACCTAGTATGGCATGAAGTTCTGTTCTTAGTTTTCGCGGAAGATATGTTTTTTATGTAATTTAGAGTTCAAACTTCTAATATACATGAAAGCTCTTTCTTGTAAAGAAGCTTTTGTTGAATGCTTTACACCAAATCAAGGTTTTTGCAAGCTCAATTTTACACCTTTTCCAGGCTTTTAAAGAGTGTTTTATACACCTAATCAAGGTTTTTCAAAATTCCTGTGAAATAAGAAATTTATTGCAGAATTAGTAAGACTTGATAATCCAAGGAGTCATCGAGGTAAATCGCTTGCTGGAAGTTTTGCAGAATTGTGGCGATACAGAGTTGGAGATTATAGGCTTGTTTGTGACATTCAAGATGAAAATATTACAGTTATTCGAATAGGGCATAGAAAAGAAGTGTATCTGTAATCAAACTTTAAAATATTTGTGCATTCTTCCATTAACGCTTCAAGAACCACTTTTACCTTAAATACCTTGTCAAAACTCTGTCTCTTTTTCATAGTGTCAGCGCCTATAGCGGATTCTACACCTTATTTATACCGCCCTTTGCGTC
>JAKPMS010000058.1 GCA_029548805.1 Spirochaetota bacterium
CCGGATTACCTTCTAGCACTGACAACTGAATCATATAGAACATATGGCAAAATACATGGCAAGGGTCTGATAATTGCGGATTCCAGCGTGGTGCTTGATCCGGAAATAAAGGCCAAAACTGTACAAATTCCAATACTGGAGACAGCATCCGAAAAATTGGGCAAAAAAGTGGTAGCCAATATAGTAGCCCTTGGAGTTCTAGCAGGAATATCAAAAGTGGTTAAAGCTGAAACCCTGGAAGCCGCTGTACTCAACAGGGTGCCAAAAGGCACAGAAGAGCTTAACCTGAAGGCCTTGCGTGCCGGTTTTGAACTGGCATCCGGAGACAGCAACTGAGGGGACATACAAACATGAAAGAAATAGACAAAACAAGAGCAGACTTACAATTTTATGAATCCGGAGTTGAAAAGTCCATTGCAAAATTCCCGGAGCGTAAAAAAAATTTTACCACTGGTTCCAAACTTCCGGTAAAAAGGCTTTATACAGAACTGGATTCTATAGAACGCAGTTATACAGAAGAAATTGGCTTTCCCGGCGAGTACCCTTATACCAGAGGCGTCCAGAATACCATGTACCGCGGGCGTTTTTGGACCATGCGTCAATATGCCGGTTTTTCTAGCGCAGAGGAGTCCAACAAGCGATACAAGTATTTGCTTGCCCAGGGCACAACAGGCCTTTCAGTGGCTTTTGACCTGCCTACCCAGATAGGATATGACTCGGACCATCCCCTGTCGCAGGGAGAGATTGGCAAGGTTGGAGTGGCTATAGACTCTCTTGCGGATATGGAAATCCTGTTTGACGGAATTCCCCTGGACAAGGTGTCTACATCCATGACCATAAATGCCCCTGCTTCGGTTCTTTTGGCCATGTATATAGCCGTTGCAGAGAAACAGGGGATAAGCCCGGACAAGCTTGAAGGCACCATCCAGAACGACATACTAAAAGAATACATAGCCAGGGGAACTTACATATTCCCGCCCGAGCCGTCCATGAGGCTTATTACCGACATATTCGGTTTTTGCTCCAAAAATGTGCCAAACTGGAACACCATATCCATATCGGGCTATCACATAAGGGAAGCCGGTTCCACTGCCGCACAGGAAGTGGCCTTTACAATAGCGGACGGAATAGCTTACGTAGAAGCCGCCATAAAGGCAGGACTTGATGTGGATGCATTTGCACCCAGATTGTCTTTCTTTTTTAATGCACACAACGACCTTTTTGAAGAGGCGGCAAAATTCAGGGCAGCCAGAAGGGTCTGGGCCAAAATAATGAGGGAACGCTTTGGAGCAAAAAACCCAAAGAGCCTTATGCTGCGCTTCCATACCCAGACTGGCGGCTCCACACTTACTGCCCAGCAGCCCGACAACAATATAGTCAGGGTGGCCATACAGGCTCTTGCAGCAGTCCTGGGCGGAACCCAGTCCCTGCACACCAACTCCAGGGATGAAGCTCTTGCCCTGCCTACAGAGGATTCGGTACGCATAGCCCTCCGCACCCAGCAGATCATTGCCCACGAAGCAGGCGCCACAGAAACAATAGACCCCCTGGCTGGCTCATATTACGTTGAAAGCCTTACAGACAGCATTCAGAAACAGGCAGAGGCCTATATCAGAAACATAGACGGGCTGGGCGGAGCCGTAAAAGCTATAGAAAAAGGCTATATACAACAGGAAATTCAGGACGCCGCTTTTGCATATCAAATGGATGTGGAATCGGGCGAGCGTATTGTGGTAGGCATGAACAAGTTCCAGATAGAAGAAGCGTCTCCAAAGGGGCTTCTGAAAGTGGATCCCATAGTCGGAGAGCGGCAAAAAGAAAAGCTGGCTGCATTAAAGGCCAAGCGCAACAACCAGCTTGTCAAGGAAAAATTGTCTGCCCTGAATGCAGCTGCCAAAGGGGAAGCAAACCTGATGCCGTTTATTCTGGAAGCAGTCAAGGCTTACGCCAGCCTTGGAGAAATCTGTGATGAGCTGCGCGGCGTTTTTGGTGAATACCAACAGAAAGTCATACTATGAGGCAGGTCAATTATGGATCGCAAAATTAGAGTACTTGTAGCCAAACCCGGACTGGACGGCCATGACAGAGGCGCCAAGGTTATTGCAAGGGCATTGAGGGATGCCGGCATGGAAGTCATATATACCGGCCTTAGGCAAACTCCTGAACAGATTGTTGCCGCTGCCATCCAGGAAGATGTAGATGTAATAGCCATGAGCATATTGTCCGGAGCGCACAACCACTTGTTCCCCAGGGTAATGGAAATTCTTAAAGAAAAAAGCGTGGATGATGTCCTGGTGCTTGGCGGCGGAGTAATTCCTGATGATGATATACCCGGCTTGAAAGCTGCAGGCATTGCAGGCATTTTCACTCCTGGCACTCCTACTTCAGAAACCATAGACTTTATAAAAAATAATATCAAACGAAGAACTTGATGAGTTATGAAAACGCCAAGGCTATGGCAGAAAGGATCAAAAACGGAGATTCAAGAGCCATAGCCCGACTTATCACCTTGATTGAAGCAGAAGACCCCAACAGGCTGGCTGTGCTTAAGCTGCTGTTTAAAAATGGCGGCAATACCCACGTAATTGGTGTCACGGGTCCGCCTGGAGCCGGTAAAAGCACCCTTACAGACAAGCTTGTGGACAATCTTAGGAAACGCTCTTGCAGGGTTGCTGTATTGGCCGTGGACCCTTCCAGCCCTTTTACAGGCGGGGCCATACTTGGAGACCGCATAAGAATGCAGCAGCATGCGCTGGATGAAGGCGTATTTATTAGGAGCCTGGCCACAAGGGGGCATCTTGGCGGATTGTCAAGAGCCGTGTCCGAGTCGGTACGGCTACTGGATTCTGCCAATTATGATTTTATAATTATAGAAACTGTAGGGGTAGGCCAGTCCGAAGTGGATATCGTA
>JAKPMS010000075.1 GCA_029548805.1 Spirochaetota bacterium
AGCTAAAGCTAAGTGATGAAGAGAAAAGGATTTGGCTAAAGCAAGCAAAAACACCCCTTAAAGAAAAGCCTGACTATGTACCCAAGTTTGCCCAGGTAGCTTGATATTAAGCTTTGGGGAACTACCTAAAACTTACCCGGGCTTATCCCTTTTTGCTTAAGGGTTTCCTGCCTGAAACCTTCGGCAAACTGCTCAACTATCTTGCCAAACTGTTTGTCATTGTTAAAACCAAAGTCATTCAGTACCAATTTTTCTATCTGGCTGAAACTTATTTCGCCAATTTCATAATGGCAGAACATATTGGCCAGGTAAACGGTAAACACGACATCCTTATAGTCGGTGGTCATTAAGCCGGGCTCATGGTGAAAACGTATGGCCGCAACAAGGGATTCCGGAAAATTCCATTTTTCAGCCACCCTTGCACCTATTTCAGAATGATTCATGCCTCCGGCCAGATCCTCAAAGGTTGTTCTTTCTATGCCTTTGGCATCACAAAAGGCTTTAATATGGGTTAACAGGTCGGGATGGACAGAAGAAAACACGATCTTGCCCATGTCATGAAGCATTCCGCCCACATAGGCATCATCCTGAAGAGTCCTGTTCCCCGGTTTGAAGTTCTTGGCAATATTGTACGCATAATATGCGCAGCGATAACTGTGATCCCAAAGAGCTTTTTGATCCATACCCTTTTCATTGGACAGAATTTTTTGTGAGCCATAAGAGAACAGCAGGTTTTTAATGCCGCGCAAGCCAACCAGCTTGACCGCATCCACAATATTATCCACCCGCCTTGGAAGCATAAACTGCGCGGAATTGACCAATTTAAGCAAATCGGCTGTCATAGCCGGATCGGTGGATATATTGGTGGCTATTTCCATCATTTCACTTTTGGGGTCTGCTATCAGGCGCTGTATTGTGAGTATGTTTTCAGGAAAGTGCGGCAAGCTGGTAATCTGGCGCACCAGTTCATTGGTAAGTATGGACAGGCTTTCAATTTTGGCTGCAGCTACAGGTACAGTCAGCCTTGCGACAGTTTCTCCGCTATCAGTACGTATGTCAAAGCAGTCTTCATCAAGACTCATCTTTTTAAGCATAAGCACTAGTATGACCAAGCCCAGGCCAGCCCCTTCTGAAGAATCCAGCACCTGTGACATGGCTTCTTCAAGGCTGTCATACTTTCTGGACCGGGCCAGCTTGTCCTGTATTCTGAGATATTCTGTCCTTGTCAATTCTGAGTTGTTGCGTACTTCCAGTATTACATTGGATCCGCGGGCATGAAAAACAATTTTTATGTAATACTGCTTCTCTTTTTGCTTCTGGAGATAATAATTTATATTCTCCAATGTATCAGTCTTGAAATTTTCCATTCCGGTTTCGTATTCGCCGGGATCTGAAATATCAAGACCCTTTGTTTCAAAATACACACGTTTTGTATTGGCCTTTTTGGCATTGACAGCCAGTTCTCTCAGGCAATAAACCAGATAGTCTTTAAGCCTTGCTTGTCCCAATTCGGAAAGAAACACTTCCAGGACTTCTTCAATATACACTTCGATTTCATGGGGTAAAGTATAAGTGGTAATTGTAAGTGGTATTGCGCTATGAGCAGCTTTTTTAATTTTGGCAACATCAACAACAAGTTCGTTTACTGCCATGTTTTTCTCCAAACATTTGTTACATATAAAAATTTTTAAACAAGTTCAGATCTATCTTGACCGGACTGGATATAAAAACCCAAAAATTTTATGAATTAAAATAATACACCGGTTTTGTTTTTAAGCCAAGCATTTTGTATATATTATATAGTTCCCGGAAGATTGTTGTAAGCTCTTTTAAGTACCATATGTTGTATGAGGTTTTCCTAGGCTATACAATATATGCCATTATTTTTATAAAAAAGGGCTTTACAACAAGATTTGGGGAACTACACAAAGACTGCCGGCAACAGCGGCAACAGAAAGCCAGCCTAAAACATGGCTTATTAGCCATTGACATTAAAACAGGGTCCGTACAATTAGCTCATGACCACAATATTAATAATAGACCAAATCAAAAAAGACAGAATTATAGCAGAGGCTGTTTTGGGTTCGTTGTACAATATAAAAAGCTTTTCTTGCCCCCGTTCTGCTGTATCATCACTTGGCGATTTAGACTGCTTTAAAGTTGCGGTAATACTGGCCGATGCCAAAACCGTAAATTGCAATGACGACCTGGAAGCCATTAAAAAAATGTTGCCGGCTGCCTGCCTGGTTTTGGCTGACAGCCAAAAAAACATCGAAAATAATGACAAAAACACCTGTTCCAGGAAGCAGGAGCAGGAATATTACGTATACAAGCCTTATATCAGTACTGCACTATTAAAAACAATAAGGCAGGCATCATCTGCCCATTTGGCAAAAAATGAGCTTTTATGTCATTCCTTGCCTTCTAGGGGAGCTTTGATAGCGCCGGACATAATTGGCAGCGGCCAGCTGTTTGACAAGCTAAGAGAACGCATAAATCTGTATGCAGGGAGCTCTGCTCCTGTCCTTATTTTGGGAGAAAGCGGTACCGGAAAAGAGCTTGCGGCATCAGCCATCCATAAATACTCCGGGCGCATCAGCAAAAAATACATTCCTATAGACTGCGCTGCCATGCCAAAGGAGCTGGTAGAAAGCAATCTTTTTGGCACTACAAAAGGGGCATATACAGACGCCACAGACAAAAAAGGCGCTTTTGAAGCAGCCAAAGGTGGAACCGTATTCCTGGATGAAATCGCCGAGTTGCAGCAAGAAATGCAGGCCAAGTTTTTAAGGGTTCTTGAAAGCAAAAAAGGATGCAGGCTTGGCTCCCATGAGCAACACAGTTATGATTTTCGCCTGGTTTCAGCGACAAATTCCAATTTGTATGGCAACAAAAATTTCAGGCCGGAATTGCTGCACAGGATAAACACTCTGGTTTTAAGGATGCCTCCCCTGCGTGAGCACAAATGCGATATAGCTGATCTGGCCGATTTGTTCATTCGCAGAAGCGGAAAAACAAAAGTAATGGATGTCCAGGCCCTGAAAAAGCTGGAAAGCTGGGATTGGCCGGGCAATGTCCGGGAACTAAGAAATATTGTAAAAAGGGCCATAGTCCTGTCAGCCAAAGAAAAAGTAATAAGAAGTTCCCACATAGAAATAGACCGACATGAAACATACAGGCAGGGTAGCCTATTCTGAACCGTCGCCGGACAGCCTTCTGCCGGTAAATACTCCAAGAATTTTTAAGAACAAAGCTTTTACATGAGCCAGCTCATTTTCCGACATGGCCGATCGTGACAACAATCTTCGCAGCAATGCTTCTGTTTCCGCCCTTCCTCCCAGCTTGTACAAACCCATTTCGGCCAGGCTGTTCATGATGAATTCCGCTGCTTCATCCGTCTTGTGCCTGCCCGGCAGTTCTTCGGGCTTTTTGTCAAGGGCATAACAACCCGGCCTGTTATAAATTACCAGTGCTTTTCTGAGCTCCCAGCAAGCCAATTGAACGGCATGAGAAAGGTTCAGCGAAGGAAAAGCGGCAGAGCTGGAAATGAATACCGCTTCGTCACAAATGCCAAGCTCCTCATTAGTAAGGCCGCTTTTTTCATTTCCAAAAACGATGGCCGGCTTGAAGCCGGGCAAAGCAGTTTTTGTTTCCGCCCCGGCTTCATTGACAAAAAAGTTTTGCCCTAGCCATGCGGAAAAGCTGGCAAGCTCCATTCCGTCCTGGCGTTTGCTGCCTTGTCGCCGCGTAAATCCCGCAAGCATGGAAAAGTCTGCGCTGCTTTCTTTAAGCCCCGGATAAAACTTTGCATTCTCGTAAATATCATAGGCATGCAGCGCATGGGTTTTTATGATGTCCTTGTCAAACCCCGGACATTCCGCCATGGCCAGCTTGCTAAAGCCCATGGTTTTCATGGCTCTGCAGCAGGCTCCGACATTGGCAGCGCCTTCCACCCTGCAAAGAACAACTGTAAATGCATCCAGCATCGATTCGTTACCCACAAACACACTCCCGGCTTCAGACTTTACCAAAATTGTCAGGAAAGTTATATTGGTATTAATGATACACATAGTTCCCAGAAGATTAGTGTCAGCTCTTTTAGGTACCATATATTGTATGAAGCTGCTCAAACCTATACAATATATGCCAATATTTTTGGAAAACGGGCTCTAACACTAAGATTTGGGGAACTATAAATGATACAGAACGAACCAGGTATTTTATACAGCAATTTATCGGGCAAAAAAGCCCTTGTTTTGGGCGGCAGCGGCGGCATTGGCAAGGCCATAGCCGGCCATCTTGCAGCCAGCGGTGCAAAACTGCTTGTACAGGGGCGCAACAAGAAAAAGCTAGAAGAATGCATCAGGCAGTTTGGAGCCAATTCCTCTTTCATAGTGGCAGAGCTGCAGGATGGCATTGCGTCGGAAGAGCTTGCGGAAGCAGCCAGGAATTGCGATATTCTTGTCTTGTCCTATGCGCCATTTCTGTACAGCAGCCTTGCAAACACCAGGCCGGAAGACTGGTACAGACTTAGCCTGGCTTGTCTGGCGCTGCCGGGGGTTTTGGCAACAGAAGCCGCAAAAGGCATGGCAAAAAGGGGGTTTGGCCGTATTCTTTTTTTTGGAGGGACAAGAACGGATGCCATAAGGGGCTATAAAATGAATGCTGTTTACGCTGCAGCCAAAACCGCTTTGGCAGTTTTGGTAAAATCCCTGGCCATGGAGTTCGGGGAACAGGGGCTGGCCTGTGCCATGCTGTGCCCCGGTTTTGTTGACACGGAATACCTGGATGAGGAAACACGGGAAAAATACAGGCTGCTGTCACCCGGGCAGGAACTGATCAGTACGGACAGGCTGGCCGCATTGGCGCTTAGGGTTATTTCATCCGACATGGAGCTTGTAAACGGCTCAATAATAAATGCAGATAAGGGTTTATACTCTTTTTGAGCTCAAGCTGGCAAAACCGGCTTTATCATGCTATTGTTTAAGAAAAGTGGAAATAGGGCCGATATGATAGTAGAATTATAACAATCCGTCTTGCATTAGGCAATGCAACAGGTTACTATGATAAAGGCGTTGACGATTATCAAGCTTGCACATAGAATTGAATTTTAGCTTGTAAAAATACCTCAAGATTGAAGAGGAGTTATATGGCCAATAATGATATTGTTCCCGGCTTTGATGACGAAAAAGACGACAGCCTAAAAATAAGGCTTCAAAAAATTGATACAAATTGCCTGGCTTTATATCTTACGGGCTATATTGACACCTATAACTCTAACTTTTTTCAGAAAAGAGCAGGCAAAGCAATTGACAGCGGTTTTTTCAAGCTTATTTTTAACTGTGGCGGACTGAACTATGTATCATCCACCGGAATTGGTTCATTTACGGCTTTTTTAAAGGCTGTAAAACCCAGGGGCGGAGACGTAGTACTGCTGGAAATACAGCCAAAAGTTTATGAGGTATTTCAGCTTCTGGGTTTTTCGCAATTCTTCAACATCAAAGACAATATTGATGATGCCATTGCTTTTTTCAAGCAGGGCACCCAGGCAAGCGCCCAGTCTGTTTTCCCCAAAATTTTCTCCTGTCCCATTTGTACCAAAAAGCTTAAAGCATCAAAACCTGGACGATTCCGCTGTTCGGAATGCAAGACCATACTTGCAATAGACAACTCCGGACAGGTTTTCCTGGGCTGATAAAAGCAAGCTTAACCGAACAAAACAAGGAGCAGACAATGCCTGGCATGACCAAAATTGAGGCTTATTTGATTGACCTTGGTATATCATATGAAGAAGTCTCTACAAACGCTTTTTTTGTCAATGATTCCGGCAAGGGTTTGCCCGGGATTTCTGTTACCCTTGACGAGCCAATAGTAGTTGTAAGAGCCAAAGTTATGGAACTTCCATCCGGTAACAAGGCAGCCTTATACGAGCAACTGCTGAAACTCAATGGCACTGATATGGTCCACGGGGCTTACGGAATTGACGGAAACGACCTGGTACTGGTAGATACCCTGGAATACGATACCATGGATAAAAGCGAATTCGAAGCAGCCCTGGACTCCATAGGCTTGGCGCTGTCCAAGCATTACAGCATACTCGGCACATATCGGGACTAATACTCAGGAGGCTAATTAATATGGGTATATTTGACAGGCTTAAAACAGTTATATCCTCAAATATCAATGATATGATAAACAAAGCCGAGAATCCGGAAAAAATGCTCAATCAGCTGATCATAGACATGAACCAGCAAATGATAGAATCCAAAAAAGCCGTTGCCATGGCCATAGCTGATGAAAAAAAAATGGAAAGGGAGCTGCTTGAGCAAAAACGCCAGTCAGAAGACTGGGAAAGAAAAGCCGTTGTTGCTGTAAAAGCCGGAAGGGACGACCTGGCAAAGGAAGCCCTTATGCGCAAGCAGGAAGCTGACAACTATTACCAGCAATTGAAACCCCAATGGGAAGGGCAAAAAGAATCCGTAGAAAAACTTAAAGAAACCCTGCGCCAGCTGCAGAACAAAATAGACGAAGCCGCCAGAAAGAAAAACATACTTATTGCCAGGGCCAAGAGGGCAGAAGCCCAGCAAAAAATTCAAAGCACATTGGCCAGTGTATCCGGCAATACCAGCGCTTTTGACACCTTTGACCGCATGGCTAAAAAGGTGGACGAGCTGGAAGCCAAGGCCGATGCACAGGCAGAACTCGCCGATCTGTCCCAGTCTGCATCGCTGGAAAAGGAATTTGCAAAACTGGAAGCATCGGGAGCCGGAGCAGATTATATGCTTGAAGAACTCAAGCGTAAAATGCTTACAGACGGCAGCGAATCATAAAGCATAAAAATTATGCATTTCCTCTTTTTGGGTACAGAGGAAAGATTTAAAGCTGATATTTCAGAAAAGGAGGACATCACAAGGTCCTCCTTTTCTTTTTCAGCCACCCTGCCGGAAAAAGAAAAACTGCATAAATACAGGGCAGTAATTATTCCCGCAATTGATTTTCTGCAAACTGAAATTGACGACTCATGCTTTCAAATGCTGCCTGTTTTTGCAAGCGGGAAACAATCCACTATTCGGGAATGTTTTGAATACGGCTGTTCGGATTACTTAAGGGTTCCATGGCAGGAAGATGAACTGTTATGCAGGCTGCAGCTGCAAAACAAAAAATACCCAAGCCAAAATGACAACTTTCCATGGGCCAACAACCTTGTTTTTTGTCTGGACCCTCTTTTTGCCGGAGCCGACTCGTATCGCCTGGCTGCCTTTTTCTCCAAAAACAGGGGCGTGGCCTTTTCAAGGCAGGAATTGGCTTTGGCCCTGAATCTTAAAAATGCAAACGGAAGAAAGCTGGATATGCGCATATCCAGGCTCAGGCTTGCATTGCGTGCCTCCGGCTGTTTTAGCGCTGCCAATTCCATAAAATGTGTAAGTGGAGCCTATATATATGAGTAGGGCGCTGCCTTGTAAATGCTACCCGACCGTGTTAAAATTCGTACAATGAAAAATGTATTGCGGCTTTTTGCAAAATGCCTGGTCAATTTCCTCCTTTGCGAATTGTGCATAACAATTGTTTTTTGTGCAGTCGGATTTGCGGACAATGACAGCTTTTCTTTCGGCATTATAGCCGGCTCCCTTCTGGCTTCCATACCCATGGCAGTGCTTTTGTCTTCGTTTTTGACCTTTTTCAGTCTCAATTCCGTGCTTTCATCAAGGCTTAAAGGCTATGCAATCCTGTTGCTGTTTAACAGCATTATTGTTACAGCTTCACTTTTTGTATGCGGGAATATAAACAGGGACGGGGTGCTCAGCCTTGCAAAAAAGCTCCCCGAAGTTTATTCGGCCATGCCCTTGTGGTTTGCCGATACATCCATGCTGGCCTACATGGAGCTCATACCGGCTGCCATTGCTTTTGCATTCTTTGTTTCTTCTTTTTGGGGCTGTACCAGATTGTCCAGGAGCCGTCCGTTGATGGGCGCATTTGCAGCACCGGGCTGCATTTTTTTGAACCTTGGCCTGTTTAACGTGTATCAGTCCGCTCCTGCCATGGCCGTTTTTTCCTATTTGCAACTATCCATACCAAGAACTTATACAATTGCCATTTTTACTGGCTTTTCCGCCTTGATCATGATGCTTTTAGATATACTCTTTGCCAGGAAACCTCTAGGCGGAGGGCGTAATGCCTGAAAAAGAAACCAGCTTTATTACTGTCGTATTTGAGCTTTTTGCCATAGCTTTTTTTGCCGGTTTTTCAATAGCGCTTTTTTCAATAAGAAATGCCGGCCTTTTACCCAAGTTTTTTTTATTATGGGAACTGGTAAATGCTGTTTTATATATGGCTGTCTGGGCTCCCGCCATTCTGCTCAGTTCCGCCGCAATTTCTGCAGAGTCCACCGCGGCAGACAAGGCTTTTGCCGATACAGCCAAAAAGCTTTTGTTGCCGGCTTTTGTGCTGGCGGCAATTGTTTCCATTTTCTATTTGCTTGTTGTTCCCGGTCTGGAAAAAACAAAGCGCAAGTATGAGAACCAAAGCTGGCTTTTTAAAACTTCCATAGAGCTGGCAGACCAGGCTTTAAAAGAAGGCAGAATAGAAGATGCAAACAATGCATTGCTCAACTGCATTGGCATAGATTCAAAAGATGAAGACTTTATTAAACTGGCGGAACAGCTCCAGTCACAATTGCTAAAACAAAGACTGGCTTTGGAACAGGAGGGCCCGGCTAAAAACCTTTCCTTGTCAGAAAAAGAAAATTGGGTAGAAGGAAACCGCTTTTATCTTGAAGCTCTTAAAGCCAGGGATGAGGGCAGAATATTCGATGCACACTACCTTGCCAAAAGATCCATAGCCCTGGATTCAAAACGCCCGGAAGTAAAAGCCCTTGTGGAAGAAACCTGGCAAAAGCTGCAAGAACTGTCAGCAAGCCAGGAAAGCCTGGACCAGAAAAGGTTTTATGCGGAAAAACTCAGGGCATATATGCTTTTTCAGGAACGGAATTACCTGGAGGCATACAGATTGTTCCAGGAACTGTACAAGCAAAACCGGCAAGATGCCGATGTAAACCAGTACATGGCAGAAAGCGCAAAAGGCCTGAGTACAATAGCCTTTTTTATAGACGAGGATGAAAAAGCTTTCAGGCGCTCCGACTACAAACCATTGTCCATAAGCCTGCATTCCGCCGCAAACAAAACACAAAAAAGCGGCAAGCAAGCTTCAAAAGCGGCTTCTCCAAACACGGACATGAGCAACTCCGCTGAATACTCCACTGCTGACTGGTCACTCAGTATGAGCGCGTCAGGGGCGGCCATAATGGGAGAGACAATTTACTTCAGAGATTTGATCCTTGAAATAAGTGCTGATGACAAACTGGTACTGAATAGCAAGTTTGCCCGTCTGAATGAAGACATTCTTGTTGTCCGGGCTGTGGACAGGAACAACCCGCAACTGGTATGGGATCCTGTCTATACCAAAAAGCCTGATTCAAAAAGCCGGACAAGCAACAGCTCTGATTATGCAATTGTATTGCCAGCAAAAACGGACCGGATTGCAAATGCCATACTACTGTCCAGTGAACCGGAAAGCATCCCTGTAAAAAATTTGCTTATGGGCCTGGGAGAGGCAAAAGCATTCAGCATGGACATAAAGCCCCTTCTTTTTGAAATATCAAAGCGAAGCGCCTATCCTTTTATAGTAATAATACTGGTTATGCTTGGTACCGGACTTGGCCTCAGGTTCAGGGCTACAGAACCAATTGGCAGCGCATTCAGGCTGCTTACTGCACCAATATTTACGCTTTTGTCCATTCCGGCCCTAAAAACAGCAAAATGGCTGCTGGAGCTTTCTGTAAAGCTTATGGTCAGCTTTATAAATCCCGATTTTTTCATTGGAGCATGGCTGGGCTTTATGGCAATAATTACAGCCATCAGCCTTTTTGCGGCAGCAGCCATGAGCAGAAAAGCCTGATACCTAGTCTTTGCAAAAATGGCAGTGCAGCCAGAATTTCAGCCTTCAAAACGCTCTATTCTGGCTCCAAGTGCTTGCAGCCGCTCTGCCAGATGTTCATAACCCCTTTCTATCTGATACACATTTTTGATTATACTGGTTCCTTCGGCGCAAAGTGCAGCCAAAACTAGAGCCATTCCCGCTCTTACGTCAGGTGAGGTCAAAGAATCGCCCCTAAGCCTGGAAGGGCCGGACACTACAGCACGATGCGGATCGCACAATATTATGCGTGCGCCCATGCCTATTAGCTTGTCTACCCAGAACATTCTTGATTCAAACATTTTTTCGTGTATCAGCACCGTTCCTTCTGCCTGGGTTGCAACAACGGTCATTATGGATGTAAGGTCCGGCGGAAAGCCTGGCCAGGGGGCATCGTCTATTTTGGGAATTTGGCCGCCCAAATCCGGTACAACCTTCATGGACTGCCCAGAATGTACAGTAAGACTGTCTCCGTCTATTCTCCAGCTTATGCCCAGTCTGGCAAAGGCCAGCTTCATCATCCTGAGCTCATCAGGCACAACTCCGGTAATGGTAATATCTCCGCGGGTAAGAGCTGCTAGGCCTATAAAAGAGCCTATCTCCATAAAATCAGGGCCTATGGAAAAATCTGCGCCATGCAGCTTTTTTGTGCCGTCTACGGTCAGAATATTGGAGCCTATGCCATAAACTTTTGCACCCATAGCTGACACCAGCCTGCATACATCCTGGACATGGGGTTCACTGGCTGCATTGCGTATTATTGTGCGCCCTTCTGCAAGGGCTGCTGCCATTACCGCGTTTTCTGTGGCTGTAACAGAGGCTTCGTCAAGAAAAATATCGCTGCCCTTAAGCTTGTTGGCGCTGAATTTGAAGCAGCCGTCTATTTCTATCCTGGCTCCCAGTTCTTCCAGTGCCAGAAAATGGGTATCCAGGCGGCGGCGGCCTATTACATCTCCGCCAGGAGGGGGCAGGCTTAGGTTTCCGAGCCTTGCCAGAAGGGGGCCGGCAAAAAGTATGGATGCCCTTACTTTTGCGGACAGGCTGGCCGGAATTTCTGATGACTCAAGGCTGGATGCATCTATACGCCATGCATTCTTGTCCACTCGTTCAACTTTTGCACCCAAAGCCTTGCATATGTCCAGCATTACCAGCACGTCTTCTATCTCAGGAATATTGCGCAAGGTAACAGGTTCTTCAGACAGCAGACAGGCTGCTATACAGGGCAGTGCTGCGTTTTTGTTGCCGCTGGCTTTAATGGTGCCTCTAAGGGGGTGTCCCCCTTCTATACGATATTGGGTCATAGCGGCATCCTAGCTCCCAAACAAGTTTGGGTCAACCTGGGTTTTTTTCAAAAAAAGGGGATGACATGCATACAAGTCTTCGATATTCTAATAAACAGCAAAAAGCGTATAGAGCATTAATTGTGCTAAAACCACTCTGTTTAAACAAGGAGCATACATGTCCGTTCAGAAAAAAAAACCTGTTCCAAGCGATATAGATATCGCCCAATCGGCTGTAATAAAGCCCATTTCCGAAATTGCTGCCGGTTATGGAATTTATGGAGATGCTATTGAATTGTACGGCAACAGCAAAGCCAAAGTTAAACTGGATTTTATAAAAAGCCATAACGACAAGCCCAAAAAAGCAAAATATATAGATGTAACAGCCATAAGCCCGACTCCTCTAGGAGAAGGCAAAACAACTGTAACTGTGGGTTTGACCCAGGGCCTTGGCAGGCTTGGCAGAAAATCCATAGCCGCAATCAGGCAGCCGTCCATGGGCCCCACTTTTGGCATAAAGGGAGGCGCTGCCGGCGGCGGTTACAGCCAGATTGTACCTATGGAAGACTTTAACCTGCACCTTACCGGGGATATACATGCCATAACTGCGGCGCACAATCTTTGCTCTACAGCCCTGGATGCCAGAATGTACCATGAAAGCCGCTGGTCCGACGCCTTTTTTGAAAAACAGGGCATGAGCAAACTCAACATAGACCAGTACCAGCTGTTGTGGCGCAGGGTTATAGACATGAATGACCGGGCATTGCGGAATATTGTGTACGGTATTGGCGGAGTGGACAACGGCCCCCTCAGGCAAAGCGGTTTTGACATTGCTGTTGCAAGCGAAGTTATGGCCATACTGGCTTTGGCCAAAGACCTTAAGGATTTAAGGGAACGCATTGGCAAAATAATTGTTGCACTGGACAAGCAGGGCAAGGCCGTTACCACAGAAGAGCTTGGCGTTGCCGGCGCCATGACCCTCCTTTTAAAGGATGCTTTAAAACCCAACATATTGCAGACCCTGGAAGAACAGCTTGCATTTGTGCATGCAGGCCCCTTTGCCAACATAGCCCATGGCAACTCCTCCGTAATAGCTGACATGATAGCCACAAAGATTGGCGGCTATGTAGTTACAGAAAGCGGCTTTGGTGCGGACATGGGCTTTGAAAAGTTCATAGACATAAAATGCCGCCAAAGCGGCATATTCCCCGACGCTGCTGTAATAGTAGCCACGGTAAGGGCTCTTAAAATGCATGGCGGCGGGCCAAAAGTAAGCCCGGGCAAGCCTTTGGCTTCAGCCTATGTACAGGAAGACGTGGAACTTGTAAAAAAAGGCCTTGTAAACCTGCAAGCCCATCTGGATATAGTCAAAAAGTTTGGACTGCCGGCAGTAGTGGCCATCAATGCCTTCCCCACAGATACAGAAAAGGAATGGGAAGCAGTAAGAGAAGGCGCCATAAAAGCAGGAGCCGTTGATGCTGTTGTGACCAACAACTGGGCGGAAGGCGGGGACGGCGCTGTAAAGCTTGCCGAGGCTGTGGAAAAGGCCGCAGAGCTGCCAAACAGCATAAAACCATTCTATTCCCTGGACCTTTCCATAAAAGAAAAAATTGAGCACATTGCAGGCAATGTATACGGCGCAGACAAGGTTAGCTATTCTGAAGCTGCAGAAAAGGCCATAGAAAAGTTTGCCGATCTTGGTTACAGCAATCTGCCTATCTGCATGGCAAAAACCCAGTATTCACTTTCCCACGACCCCAATCTTAAAGGAGCTCCAAAGGGCTTCACCTTTCCTATCAGCGATGTCCGCCTTGCCGCAGGTGCTGGCTTTATCTATCCCTTGTCCGGAGAGATAAACACAATGCCTGGCCTTTCCAGCAAACCAGGATTTATGGGTATGGATATTGATGTAGAAACAGGAAGAATAAAGGGACTTTCCTGAAATAAAAACTGCCAGCCTTGGACGGCTGGCAGTTTTTTCAGTTATGTCTGGACAACAGCTGTTTTATTATGTCATGCAGTTCTTCTTTGGCCTTGCCTTTTGGCAAATGCCCCAGTTCCTGCATGGCTCTGGCGGTATAAATCCCGGCACACGCCCTGGCTTCCTTAAGGGCTCCGCAACTGTTCACGGCGGCAAGAACTTTTTCAATTCCGTCATTGCATAATTTTTCATTGCCCAAATAGGCTTCTATTTTTTCGGGCACCTTTTTTAGCGCAATAATAAGCGGCAAGGTACATAGTCCGTCTCTCATATCCGCTGCTACGGGTTTTCCCAAAACCCCTTCTGTGGACTCAAAATCCAGCACATCGTCAATGATTTGAAAAGCCATGCCGGTGGCCCAGCCTATTCTGGTAAGAGCCATTACATGCCTGGGGGCCGCTTTTGTTTCCACCGCTCCCGCACGCAGGGACAAGGCAAAAAGCGCAGCAGTTTTGCCTGATATTTTTCGCAGGTAGTTGCGCTCGCTTCTGGGCCAGCGGTAGCGGTCCAGATCCTGGTGAATTTCTTCCGAGCAAAGGGCTCCGACAAGAGCTGCCAAAAGCCTTGCATTGGCCGGGCTGGAACTGGATGAGGCCAGCCTGAAAGATCTGGAAAAAAGCCAATCTCCCGCCAGCACAGCACCCTTTACCCCGTGCACAGAGTGGATTGTAGGAACGCCCCGGCGGGTGCCTGCCTCGTCAATAATATCGTCATGAATGAGTGTGGCTACATGAAGAAGTTCCAGGGCAGCAGCCAGATCGCTCAAATCCTTGGGCTGCCTGCCAAAGCGCCCCGACAAAAGCATAAAAGCCGGTCTAAGCATCTTTCCGTTGGCATTGATCAGTTTTTCTACAGCCTCTGCCAACGGGAAATTACCAGAATTGACAATTTCATGCATTCGCCTGGAAACGGAGTCAAGGCCTGACTCTATTTCCGGGTAGCCCTTCCAAAAAGTATTGTTTTCCGTGCTGCGAGCATCTGTTTTGTTCAAAAGGGCTCTTCTCGTCTTATTTGCTTGGATCGTCGGCGTAGAAATGCCACTTTCTTGCAAACTTGGTACCATTCCACCAGCGCTTGAAGAAGGGCACAGACCAGCAATCCAGACCAAAAGAACGCCCGGCTCCGCCCATCATGAGTATGGCCGCAAATACAAACCAAAGCTGATCCCAGGCAAACATTCCGGACAGGGTAAATATAAAGCACATGCCAATACTGGCTACGGCTGCCCACCAGGTAAAGAAGCCTCCAAACAAGGCCAATCCTATCAGTATTTCCATGGCAACTATCATGGTCTGAAAGCCCTGAAACGGCAGCTTGGCAAAAATATTGTCCATTATGTTTACCCTGACCCAGGTAGGAACCGGTCCGTAAGGGTCAAAAATGGGCTTAGTAATATCCCATACTTTTGTAAAAGCCTGGCGGGTTCCGTTGCCTGCAACATAAGTGGCAGCGCTTACAGAGTCGGAAACTGCCTCTATGGTCATGGAAGCGCTTGTTATTGCCTCTGTTATGGCTTCTGTTACTGCGTCGGAAGCAGCGCTGACAGCTTCGGCGACCGTTTCCACCGCATCAGTGGCTGCCGAGACGGCATCCTCGGGAATACCGGCCTGGCGGGTTGTCCAGCTGAACATCCATGCGCTTTTTGTTCCCAAAGACCAGTTAAGCCAGCCCTCGGAAATTTTGTTTACACCTTCCATAATCCACATGATTCCAAGCCACATGCGCAGCAAAAGCGGCCAGTAGCCCCGGACCTTGTACGAAGCAAAATCGCCTATAAACGAGCGGCGGTTCTTCATGTCCAGGAACTCGTGCTTGGCATATTCCCAAACCTGGTTAAAGCCGGCAATGTTAAAGAGGTACCACATGTTTATCATGTGCTTCATGGCCATGGCAAAAAAGCCGCTTGTTTTAATTCCGCCGGCATTGGCTACGCCGAAACGGCCGCCCAAAGAAACCATAAAGCCGTGAAAGGCTGATTTGAAAGAATGCCTCGAGCCGCCGCTGATGTCCGCAATTATGTTCTTTGCAGCCACTTCTGCTGTCTGATGCGCTGCTTCCACTATCTGCGGCAGGGGTTTGCCGTTTTCTATAAAGAAGGAGTTGTCACCTACAACATAGGCATAGGGATAATCCGGGCTTTTCATCTCGGCATCCACTATTATTCTGCCCCTGGAACGCTCACCAGTAGCCAGGCCAAGCTTTGCGGCAAAGGAGCTGCCCCTTACTCCGCAAGTCCATATAAAGGTTTCTGTTTCTACCACGGTGCCGTCTTTCAAAAGCACTTTTCCCGGCTCAGCTCCAACAATGGCAGCGTTAAGCAAAATTTCGCAGCCCTGTTTTTCCAGATAACGTTCTGCCTTTACCCTCAAGGGCTCTTCCAGAATGGGAAGAATGGAAGGAAGCGCCTCTATATTGACCACCCTTGTATCGGCGCGGTCTATGTAGTGCTTGCGGCACATTACATCACGGTATTCAAGAAGCTCGCCTATCATTTCCATGCCGGTAAAGCCTGCCCCGGCCACTACAAAAGTAAGAAGGCGCTTGCGTTTCTCCGCATCCGTTTCTTTTGCGGCCCGTGCAAACATGTCTTCTACATGATGCCTTATTTTCATGGCATCATCAAAAGACCACAGGCTAAAAGAGTTTTCTTTTACGCCGGGAGTATTGAAGTATTCCGGCTCGGCTCCGGCACCTACAACGATATAGTCAAACTCATAGCTTTGTACTTTGCCTTCAGCCTTTTTGCTCGCAAAGTCCACAGATTTAATTTCATCTAGTACTACTTCAATGTTTTTTGCGCCAAAAATCTTCCTGAAGCTTACCTGTACTGATTCCGGATCAGCTCTCCAGCCGGCCACTTCATGAAGTTCAGTCATAAGAGTATGAAAGGGAAGCTTGTCTACAAGGGTAATCTGGACATTTTTATCCTTTCTGTAACGCTTCTCCAACAGTTTGCCTGCCCATACCCCACCGTAGCCGCCGCCAACGATCAGTATGCGTTTTACTTCGCTCATATGTACTCCTCACCGCCAACCAAATGCGGTATTTCATCATTAACCCGAAAGATTATTATGGCTTAATACCATATGGTCAATGATTATTATTAGGTAAATCCCAAATTTGCAGCAAACAGGGATTACCTCACAATAAAATGTAATTCTTATATAGAATTACAATGACAGCCTGTAATAATCTGACAGGTTTTTGCAGGCTGCCTTATAGGGCAATTAAAGTTTTTTTATAATGAAAGTCACCCTAAATTTGTTTATCTATATATATTGTATTTTTGATGATTCTATCAAGTATTTATTGGCCGTTTTGGACATTTTTCCTTGACTCATAGCCCCCGAGTCGATAAATTATTGGCCAAGGAGAGAAAATGCTTACTTTTGAAACCGTAAACAAAGCTATCCAGGATGTCAGGCCTTCTCTTAAGGCCGATGGTGGAGATATAGAATTATTGTCTGTAAACGAAAACGGCAAGGTAACAGTAAGGCTTAAGGGAGCCTGCGGTTCCTGTCCCATGGCCACTATAACATTAAAACAGGGGGTAGAGGCCTATCTTAAAAAGGTAATCCCCGAAGTAGCAGAGGTTGTCCAAGGCTAAACAAACTTGGCTGCCAGGGGCTGACAAGTTTATCTGGTAGTTCTTACAAGCTCCGATATCCTGTCAGCCATTCTTGACAGGCTTACCTGTTCTTCCACATTTCCCATCTCATAGGCTACTTTTGGCATTCCGTAAACAACACTGCTGGATTCATCCTGCCCTAGGGTCAGCCCGCCTTCCATATATATATTGCCAAGTTCCCTGGCTCCGTCCTTTCCCATGCCTGTCATTATGACGGCCAGTGCCCTGTTGCCATATTCCCTGGCTACACTGCGAAACAATACATCCACACTGGGTCGGTGGCCGTTTTCGCTTGCCTCCTGATGAAGCCTTACCATTCCTGCCAGGGAACGCTTTTCTACTTCCATGTGCCAGTCGCCTGGAGCAATAAGCACCCTGCCCGGTTTTAAAAGATCGCCATTTGCAGCTTCTTTTACTTCCAGCGGGCATATCCTGTTAAGGCTGGCCGCAAATTCTTCTGTAAAGCCGGCAGGCATATGC
>JAKPMS010000083.1 GCA_029548805.1 Spirochaetota bacterium
GAAGAAGGCTCCATGCGCTGCGACGCCAACGTATCTGTAAACCTGGCCGGGGCCGGACTTGGCACCAAGGTGGAGATAAAAAACCTTAACTCGTCACGCTTTGTGCGCCTGGGGCTCGATCATGAAATAGCCAGGCAGACAGCCATACTGGAAAAAGGCGGAAGCGTAAAAGCCGAAACCAGGCTTTGGAACGAAAACAGAGACCAGACAGAAAGCATGAGGGAAAAGGGCGCAGCCAATGACTACCGCTTTTTTCCGGAGCCAGACATACCGCCATTTGAGCCGGACGCCGCTTTTCTGGCCGAACTGGAAGCTTCCATGGTAGAACTGCCATATGACAGGGAAAAACGGCTGTCAGCAGAATATGGCCTGTCCCGATGGCAGGTTTCTTCTATTTGCGAAGAAAAGCTTTTTGCGGATTTTTTTGAAGAAAGCGTATCAGCTCAGAACAGGCTGGGCATTGCAAAAAGCACAGCGGGAGAGCGCAGTTTTGTATGGATGTCCGGCGAAATACGCAGGCTGCTTAACCAGAAGGGCCTGGGTGCCGAATCGGTATACAGCCTTGGACTAAGGCCTGAGCAACTTGCATCCATCATAGCCATGACCCTGGAAGGCAGGGCTTCCAGCAAGGCAGCCAGGCTTGTGTTTGATGCCTGCCTGGCCGGAGAAGGCGAACCCGAAGCAATACTAAAAGAGCGTGGCTGGGGCATAATCACTGACCCAGCGGCTATTTCCGATGCTGTAGAGAAGGCTTTCAAGTCGGAAGCTTTGGCTCTGGCGGATGTTCTTGGCGCCATGTTGCGGGGCGACGCCGCAAAGACAAAAGCGCTAAGCGCCTATCTGGTTGGCAAGGCCATAGCAGCATCCGGAGGCAGGGCGGATCCAAAGCTTGTAAAGGAAGAAGTACAAAGATGCATTGAAGAAAGGTCGGGGAAATAAGCCATGAGGGTGCTGGTCAAGGACATGTCCAAGCATGTTGCCGGAGAAGAAATTGAGCTATGCGGCTGGGTGCACAGGTTAAGGGAGCTGGGCGGGCTAACTTTTATAATATTGAGGGACAGAAGCGGTCTTGCCCAGCTTGTCATGGAAGAAAAACTGGAGCTTGGGCTTGAATATGTTGTAACAGCTGCAGGCATAGTTGAAAGCAATCACAAAGCTCCCGGCGGCTTTGAGCTAAAGGTTAAACGCCTTAACATTCTTGCTGCTGCAGAAAAGGATTTGCCCTTTCAGATAAACAGTGATCCGGCTAAAACTAGCCTTGATATCATCCTGGACAAAAGAGTGCTTTCCTTAAGAAATCCCAAAATCAGGGCAATTTTTTATATACAATCCACAATTATAGAAGCCTTTTCTTCCTTTTTGCGAGCTAAGGATTTTACAGAAATAAAAACAAGCAAGCTTATTGCTTCCGGTACCGAAGGCGGAACAGGTCTTTTTGAGCTTGAGTACTTTGACAAAAAGCTGTATCTGGCACAATCACCCCAGTTTTACAAGCAGACCATGGTAGCCAGCGGCATGGAAAGGGTTTTTGAAGTGGCCCATGCATACAGGGCAGAAAAACACGATACTCCAAGGCACTTGAACGAGTATGTGTCCATGGACCTGGAAATGGCTTTTATTGACTCGGAGCTGGACCTTATAGAGCTTGAGAAGGAGCTGCTTGCA
The DNA here is from genome assembly GCA_029548805.1 of Spirochaetota bacterium. GTDB lineage: Bacteria > Spirochaetota > Spirochaetia > Treponematales > UBA12059 > SZUA-370. The sequence goes on from JAKPMS010000083.1 coordinate 1,666, forward strand.
TACATTTTTGAAGAGCTAAGACAGAAGCAGGAAGCAGGGCTGGTGTTGTGGAACGCCGTTTTGCCAAAACCGGAAAGCATTGCAAAAGCTCCGATAATCAGCCATGACGAAGCTTTGGAAGTTGCAGTCATGGAAGCTGGGCAGGGCAGTAAAAAACAGTATGAAATAAGCCCAGAAACCGAAAGGCTTGTTTGTGCATGGGCTGCCAGGGAAACGGGCAGCGAGCTGGTATTCATAAACGATTTTCCTAGGCGCCAAAGACCCTTTTATGCTTACCCTCAAAGCAGCGGCTCCACCATGAGCTTTGACGCCATTTTTCGCGGCCTGGAAATAACTACCGGCGGCAGGCGCCAGGAAAACTACAAGGCCCTTTTGGAAAGCCTTCCGCGTTTTGGCCTGAATGCCGAGGAACTGTCAGGGTATCTGGATGTGTTCAAATATGGCTGTCCTCCACATGGAGGTTTTGCCATAGGCTGCGAGCGCCTAACCCAGAAAATATTAGGGCTTGGCAATGTAAAGGAAGCAAGCCTGTTTCCAAGAGACAGAAAACGGGTGAGTCCCTAAAAAAGCATCAACCCAAGCCTGTAGTTAAGAACAGTTTATGACTATATACCGTACAGGAATGTCAGGTTCTGCGCATAAAGCGATTGGCAAAAGCCGCAGACAATTCCAGGCCAAAAAGCCAGCCGGCAAAGCGCCGGAAGCGCCATACAAACCTGGGCATGGATATCTGCCTGCCTTTTGCAGCGTCCCTAAGGCTGAGTTCAGCGGTTTTGTCGGCTGACCAGCCATGCCTTACTTCCTTTATGGCGCCTTCCGAAGCTACCATGGCAAACTCGCTTTTTACCGGGCCCGGGCACAGGGCGCATACCCTTATGCCGCGGCTTTTCCATTCTGCTGCCAGGCCAACTGACAGGCTAAGGCAGTATGCCTTTGTGGCCGCATACACAGCAAAACCTCCCAGAGGCGCAAATGCGGCCAGGCTTGCCGTATTGATAACAACAGCCCCGGAATCTAGCAGCGGCGACAAGCGCGCAAGGGCTTCTGTATATACCCTGCAGTTAAGGTCCAGCTGGGCTAGGCTGCGTTCTATATCTGTTTTGTCAAAGTCGCCATAAGTACCGCAGCCCGCGTTGTTTATAAAAATGCTTATGGGCACAGCGTTCTGCGCCGCAGTATCCTGCGCCGCAGTATCCTGCGAATAGGCTTGCAGCTCTTGGCTTAAATCATGAATGCTCCCTGGGCTGCCAAGGTCTGTGGCTACAGGCCTGATTATTAGCTCCGGCGCAATTCTGCGCAATTCGGCAGCCAGGCTTTGCAGCCTGTCCAGCCGCCTGGCAACAAGCCACAGTTCGTCAAATTGGGGTAAGGCCAGGCGCTTTTTTTTGGCTGCGGCATGGCTGGCCAGGCTTTTTGCAAAGGATGCGCCAATACCGGAAGACGCGCCGCTAATCAAAGCTATTTTGTTCATTTACGCCGCTTTCTAAAGACTAATTTTTATCTATTCAAGCCATCTTATCTTGGGTTATTATGTAACAGTATCCGGAGGTTTTTCAATGATACAAAAGCTGCCTGCCTGGATTGGTTTGGGTTCTTTTACCATGGCTTTCTCCGCAGGTGCCATAAACGTTTTTACCATGAACACCATGATGGGGCAGGCTGTAACCCACCATTCCGGCAATACTTCTGCCATGATAATTGCTGTCAGCCATGGGGAACTTTCTTATGCATTATTCATTTTAACTGTAATTGCGGCTTTTTTGGCAGGATCCATATTGAGCGGATTTATTATAAAAGATTATCACCTAAAGCTGGGCAGGCGCTATGGTGTAAGCCTGATGCTCGAGTCAGTCATCATTTTAACGGCATGGTATGTTTTGGAAAATCAGCCAAAGTTTGGATTGCTGCTTTTGGCAGTGGCTGGAGGACTCCAAAACGCCATGGCCACTACATATTCCGGTGCAGTTATCCGTACTACCCATCTTACTGGCTTATATACAGATTTGGGAGTAATAATAGGCAACAGGCTTGCGGGTATAGAAATACCCAAAAAAAAGCTTAAAATTTTACTGGACATTTTGTCCGGTTTTATTCTGGGAGGCTTGGTTAATGTTCTTTTGTATCCCAAAACAGGCAACAAGGTTCTTGCCATTCCGGCAGCAATAAGCGGAGGCCTGGGTCTGATATACTATATTTACAGGCGGCTGAACAAACTGAACGCCTAGTTTTCCAGAATTGTAATTTCTACCCGGCGGTTTTTTGCCATGTTGCTTTCTGTATCATTGGGAGCCACGGGCTTTTCTGCTCCATAACCTATAACGGTAATTGCTTCCGCCTTTCTGGCTCCAAGTTCTATAAGATAGTCTGCCACCGCGCGGGCGCGATCTTCTGACAACTGTTTTCTGGCAGACGCAGTGCCGGCAAGGGCTGTATGGCCGCTTACAAGTATGTCCCTGTTTTTTATGTTTTTTAGAATTTCCGAAATACTGGCTATTTTTTCCTTCTCTGATAGAAGCAGTATGGATGAATCTGCCAGGAACTGCACTCTGTCAAGGCTTATGGTAACACCCTGTTCGTCAGTTTTTACGCTTACATCTTTTATATCCTTTACAGCCTCTTTTATTTCTTCTGCAAGCCTGGAGCGGTCCATAAGCTCGGCTTCTGTTACCCTGGATGCTGCTGCCCCGCGGTATTCCACAGTCCGCCCGTCAGACAGGTCAAAAGTAAACCTGAAGCGCTCTTCATAAGCAGCCAAGCCGCCTTTTTGTGCATCCCAATACAAAATTTGGTCAGAGTAACCGGCTATCTGCACCGGATATGCAATTCTCCATGAAAGCGGCCGCCCCGGCCTGTAAAATACCGTATATGAAGCCCTTAGGCGGTGAACGTTTTGCCCATCCATTATGCCTTGCCCCTCATATTCGTAATTTACGTCAACGGGTATTACATAAGGCTCCGCAATACCAAAGTCGTCCCTAAAATCATGGCGCTCTTCAGCCGGAGCAGACCACTTGTCTCCGGGTTTTATCGGGGTTTCCGGCAAACTGGGCACATTGCGGACGGTTGGCATGTAATATTGGGGAGCAATTTCGTAGCTGCCATTGGGCAAAAGCCAGTATTCGGACTTGTATATCCTGTCTGTTAAGTAGGAAGCAGCTCCGCCATATTTTACGCTTGTAGAAAAATCGCCATTAAGCAGGGCTGCACCATCGTCCCTGGTATCCTTTACAGAAAAAGCAATGCGGTTGACAATTCTTGCCGAATGCGAGTAGCGCTGATTAATATATACATCCTCGTCAACGCTGGAAATTACCCTGTATTTGTCACCTTTTATATAATGGAAGCGAAGCAAAACAGGGTCGCCGGATAAAACCGGAATAAAAGGTACATATTCTGCATGAACAGGAAGGGTCAAGGGCAGCAAAAAGATGGACAAATGAAAAAAGAACAGCATTTTGACTGCGGGACTTTTTATATGCATAAACCCTTCCTTGCCTGCAAGCCGGTCAGGCTTTTCTTTTTGTAAAACCCATTATCAGCCCCAGGGCCACAGACCAAAGCGCAGCCAGGCCTATCTGAAGCTCATAAGGCAGGGCAAAGGTTACAGTATGGGCAGGAACCCAGAACCAGGCCAAGGTAGCCAGGCTTTTTTCTATGCCGGCATAACCCCTGGCCCTGCTTATAAGATTGTCCGTTGTTCTGTGAAGCACCATAAGCAGGGGGCCAAACATGGAATTGGTAAGGAGCGACAGGCACAAGGCTTTTAACAAGCCGTTTTCTGCCAGGAATTTTGGCCAGAAGCCGATTTCTATCAGGGCATTCAAAAAGCCTTTGAAGCCGGTAAAGCTGTATTTTACAAGTATGCCCAAAAAGCCCCACACAATAGCTTTTAAAAGCCATTCAATAGCCTTGTTGGAAGGTTTGCGCTTGGCTGCAACTATGCCAAGAAGCTCTCCAAGGGTGCCAAGTATTGAAAACTGGATAAATGCGGATAAAAGAATGTTTGTTGACACCCATTTGATATACCAAGACATAGAACCTCCGATAAAATATTTCAGTTTTAGGTTTTTGGGCAGCTCTAAAAACTGAAGCTTTTAGAGGTCCTCTTTTAAGTACTCTGTAAGTATCGACTAATCCCTCTGAAATAGTAAAGCAGTATCAATATCCCTGTCAAAATTGGATATGCTAATAATGTGCTTAAGAGCTTTTTTGTTTATTGCTTCGATTTTACCCCTGGAAGTTTTAATCATATCTGCCTTGTTCCATTCACCCAGTATGCGGGCAACAGTCTGTCTGGACAGGCCGCAACGCTGTGCAAGGTGTTCCTGTGTGGATTCAACCACGCCGGAGCCTTTGGAGTCCGCTTCCAGAGATAAAAGCAGATAAGCCAATTTGGATGAAGCATCCAGGTACAAAAAGGCTATCTGGTGTTTTGCAGACAAAAGCAGGCGTTGAGACAGAATTTTTATGATATAGACGGAAAGCGATGGCTCGTTGCGCAATACAGCCAGAAATTCATTTTTTGGAATGCTGACAAGCCTGCTGTTTTGGGATGCAATGGCAGTAACCGGCTGGGGGCAGTCGGTTATTATGGCAATTTCTCCAAAATAGTCATGGGTTTTTCTGTCTTTTACTATCATTTCCAGTTCATTGGGGCCGCTTACATATTCAGTTATATTCCCATACATGACTATATAAAGCTGATGGGCGTCTTCGCCTTCGCTATAGAGTATGGTTCCTTTGTCCACCTGCTTTAAGCTTGAAACAGATGCCAGCCTCTTTAAGCTGTTATCTGATACATTTTGAAAAAGGGGTGCTTCCTTCAAGCATTCCAGTATGGCTTTGGAGCGGCTGACAGGATCCATGCAGAGGCCTCCTCGTCCCGAGTCTACCATATTATTATATATTCTTTGCCAACTTAGGCAAGCCAAAAGGTTTTTTTAGAATTGTTTTGGAATTTATTCAAAACAATGTCTCCTCTGCGACAGTACTTTCAATAAGTTTATTTATTATTAAATTCAGGTTGTTCTGTGTAAAACAGGGGGATAGCAGAACGGACAAAATTTCCAGTTTAATACGGAGGAAGTGTATGGATAACGACAAGAAAAAAATGACGCTGTTTTCCAGTATCCTTATGGGTATTGGCAGCATCATAGGGGCAAGCATTTTTGCCACTACTCCCATTGCAATTAAAATAATGGGCGGAAACGGCATAGTGTGGGGATTTATTTTGGCAGCGCTGTTTGTTTTTATTAAAACATGGCCGGAAATGGTGGCTTCGTCTGCCCTGCCTGCAAACGGCGGCTCCTACATGCACCTGACAAGGCTGGTTCATCCATCCATGGGCATTTTGCATGCCATTAACTACCTGGTGGTAGGGCCTATGAAGGTTGCCACAATGGCTCTTACTTTTTCTACATACTTTGCAATGCTTGTACCAAGCATCCCGCCGGTGGTGGTTGCTATTGCAATCACACTTATTTTTACTGTTCTTACCCTTTACGGAATAAAAATTGCTTCCTGGGTACAGAATGTGCTTGTAGCAGTACTTTTGGTGGCTCTTGGCATGTATGTGTTTATGGGATGGGGCGCTGCTGTTGTTTCGCTTGGTGATGTGCTTAAAACCACCTTTAAGCTTAGCAAATTGTGGGCAGCCATGGGCATCATGCATGGCAGCCTGATTGGTGCCAACGTGCTTATCTATGTTGCCGATGAAATTGAAAACCCGAGCAAAAACATACCCATAGCCTTTATAGTCGGTACCATTTTTACCGCTGTTCTTTATGCAGCCATTGCCTATGTAGCCGTTGGTGTAATGCCCCAATGGTTTAAAATAGACAATCTTGCAACCGTTGCCAAAGTGTTCATGAATCCGGCAGCCCTGACATTCTTCATTTCCGGCGGAGCTCTTCTTGCAGTGGTTACCAGTATCAACTCTGCCATACTTATGTTCTCGCGCTCTCATATGGCGGCTGCAAGGGACGGGCTGTATCCCAAGGGAATCATGAAGATTAACAAGCATGGTGCTCCAGCCAACGCTATATGGCTTAATACCGTAATTGCCGTGGCAGCCATGGCATCTGGCTACAACCTGACAGACGTAGTAAACATCACTTCCATTCCCGGCCTGCTGCTGTCTCCGATTATTTTTGCGGCAGTATTCTGGATTCCCAAATACTATCCCAACTGTTACAAGGCTTCTTATATCAAGACGCCCCACTGGCTGAATATACTGATAATAATTGTGGCCTCCGTGTTGAGCGTGCTTCTTGGCAGCTATGTAATCAAGCAGATGGCGCCAAAGAACTGGATCACCATGATTGTTTTCTACATTATTGCATTTATCTATGTAGTAGCCAGGGCGCGGTACCTTAAAAAGAAGGACGGAAGCGACATGCTTGCAAACATGAAAAAACCATACGAACCATGGCTTGCAAGGGAAGAGGAATCCAAGGCCAAACTGGCTAAAGGAAACGCGTGATATTTTTATAACAGGCTTCACAAGCATAATCGCGCATGCGCGCCCCGCAGGCGTGGTGCGCAAGCGCGACGCGCAAGAGTGGCTGCGCTTGCGGGGCAATAACAGCAGCTGTTTCTTGCCATGTTCTGCTCATGAACCCGATTTTCTGGATGCCGGGTGAAAAAAGTTAAAAAACTATAATTAGCTGATTCCGTTTTATGCGGAATGCTGGAGGGAAAAATGACAAGAGAAGAGATTTTAAATAAATCCGGCTTGAGCCGCCTGCCAAAATATTGGGACAGGCGTTATGTAAAAAACCTGGACAAGCTTTCCAAGCCCGAGTACAAGGTAAAAGTTGAGAAGGATGTATGGATGAGCTTGAGGGACGGAACAAGGCTGTGTGCCGATGTTTTCAGACCCGATGCAGACGGGAAGTTCCCCGGGCTTTTGTCATGGTCCCCCTATGGCAAAGCCATACAGTCAATACAGCGCGGACCCCAGCCGCCCGAGTCCATCATATTTGACCACAGCCTGGAAGCCGGAGACATTGAGTTTTTTGTAAAACGCGGCTATGTATTCATAATTCCGGACCCCAGAGGAATAGGCTTGTCAGAAGGAGAATTTTACGGCATTTACAACCCCCAGGAACATGATGATGTATACGATTATATAGAGTGGATGGCTGCCCAGAACTGGTGCGACGGCAATGTGGGCATGGTAGGATATTCATATTTTGGCATAGTGCAAATGCTTGCAGCGGCAAAACAGCCTCCTCATCTCAAGTGCATCATGCCCCTGTCCTTTACTGACGAGTATTACCAGCACGGTTATTACGGTGGCGTTGGCAACACCTATATGAGCATGTATTGGGAACTGTGCCCCGCCAATAACCCGGTACCCTGGTCCCTGAAAATGTACGGGGAGAAAAAGACAAAAGAACTGATGTCAGAAAGGTCCAAAGATCCGGATATGGCCATCAACTCCTACTTCCAGAAAATCCTTACAACCTGGCCGCCCAAGTACCACACTTTCTATCTGGACTATCTTTTGCATCCAGAAAATGGTCCGTTCTGGGAAGACCGTTCCGTAAAAAACATGTATGGCAAGGTAAAGGTACCGGTATTCCTGAACTCTGCCTGGTCGCCCAACGGCCGCTGGGTAACTCCGCTTATGAGGGCGTTCAGCTCGCCGGAACTGGATGTTCCAAAGCGCGCAAACCTTGAGGACTACGGAGAACTGGAGCTGCCATACCGCTCCATGAATGAAGAATGCCTGCGCTGGTATGATCTGTGGCTCAAGAACATTGATACTGGCATGATGGACGAGCCGCCCATAAAGCTTAACATTCTTGGCTCGGGCTACAGGTATGAACATGAATGGCCCCTCAAGCGCACCAATTGGAAAAAACTGTATTTAAGAAACTTTGGCCGCCTTCGCTGGGAACCCGAAGAAGAAGAAAATGTTACACCCGACGCTTTTGTGCACAACCCTCCCAACATAAGTTCGGAAGTGCAAAGCCTCTGCTACACCAGTGAATACCTGACCAGGCCAATGGAGTTTACCGGCCCCATAGTGCTGCATCTTTTTGCTTCAATAGACAGTGAAGATGCCAATTTTGTAGTGAAGGTACATGAACTGTATCCAAACGGGGAGCGCCACTACATGCCGTCTTTTGGCGCGCTAAAAGCATCGCACAAGTATGTGCCCGAAAAATCGCAGGCATGGCAGCCCATCCATGACCACAGCAAAAAAGTGCCAGTAAAGCCCGGAGAGATAAACGAGTACATAATTGAAATAAACCCGAGCGGCAAAGTTTTCCTTCCTGGCAACAGGATACAACTGGAAATAAAGGCCATGGACCCCAACCCTGCGCATAAAACCAGCTGGACCGGCAAGGTACAGAGTATGGGCCCCATACCCAGTGCCCAATCCACCTGTTACAGAATTTACCGGGACGGAAAACACCAGTCATATTTGCTTATGCCGCATATCCCCAATTCTCCCGGAGAAAACTGGGTGCAGTCTTTTGACTAATTTTTTCTGTTTTGTCGCAGGCGGGACAAATAAAAAAAGTACTTGCTGCTAATATGAAGAATGGGCTCCATCAAGCACAGCTTTTGGAGCTCATTAAAACTATGGAGGTTTCTAATGAACTTGGACGAATTTAAAGAAATGACTGGGCTGGATAAAATCCCGCCATATTGGGACAGGAGGTATACAAAAAACCTGGATAAACTGTCCAAGCCAAAGTATACGGTAGTGCTTGAAGAAAGCGTAGAAATAGAAATGCGTGACGGTATAAAAATTTATGCCGATATTTACAGGCCCAAGGAGCTGGACAAGGCCCCCGTGCTTCTTTCCTGGGCTGCCTACGGTAAAACCATGCAGGCCATGAAACGCGGTTCCCTTCCCGGCTCGTCCCTTTATTTTGACCACAGCCTTGAAGCCGGCGACATAGATTTTTTTGTAGAGCGCGGTTATGTTTTTGTAATTCCTGATCCCAGGGGCATAGGGATTTCAGAAGGCGAATTCCTTGGGGTATACAATCCCCAGGAACAGGAAGACGTATATGACACAATAGAGTGGCTTGGCGCAAAATATGCGCATTCTGACGGCAAGGTGGCCATGATAGGCTATTCCTACTATGGAATAATCCAGATGCTGGCAGCAGCCCTGCAGCCCCCTCATCTTAGCTGCATCATGCCCTTGTCCTTTACCGACGACTATTACCAGCACGGCTATTACGGCGGGGTGCCCAATACCTACATGAGCATGTATTGGGAGTTATGCCCTGCAAATAACCCAGTAACCTGGTCTTCAAAAATGTATACAGAAGAAGAAATGAAAGCCAGGATGAAGGAAGTCCAGAAAAATCCGGATGTGGCCATAGTTTCCTATTTTAACAAAATTTTTAACACCTGGCCGCCAAAATATCACACCTTTCTTCTGGACTACCTGCTTCATCCGGAAGAGGACGAGTTCTGGAAGCAGCGCTCCGCCAAGGAAGTTTATGGCAAGGTAAAGGTTCCCACTTATCTGAAATGCGGCTGGGCACCCAGCGGACGCTGGAGCGCTACCGTATTCAATGCCATGACCAACGAAAAGCTAGATGTATACAAGCGCTGCGGCGTAATGGAGTCATATGGCGGAATGGAGCTGCCATACCGCTTTATGAACGAGGAATGCCTGCGCTGGTATGACCATTGGATGAAGGGCATAGACACCGGCATACTTGAGGAGCCCCGCTTTAAAATGAACATACTTGGCAGGGGTTATCGCTATGAGCATGAATACCCTCTTAAGCGGACAGAATGGAAAAAGCTGTTTCTCAGAACCTTTGGGCAAATGCGCTGGGAAGCCGACCCCGAAGCCAATCTGCCGCCCGACAGCTTTACCCACAGGCCGCCAAACATTACCACCAAAGTGGAGAGCCTTGTGTACAGGACTGACCGTTTTGCCAAGTCCATGGAGTTTACCGGGCCCATAGAATTGCATCTGTTTGCATCGATAGATGCGGATGATGCCAACTTTGTAGTAAAGGTATGGCAAATCACCCAAGGCGGTACCAGGATGCCGCTCAGCCGTGCGGGATACCTGAAAGCTTCGCACCAGCTGGACAAAAAAAACAGCAAGCTTGGAATTCCGGCACATGACCATAGCAAGCGGGTTCCGGTAAAAGCTGGTGAAATCAGGGAGTATGTTATTGAAGTAAACCCCATTGGCATGGTTTTTGACCCGGGTACCTGTCTTGAGCTGGAAATAAAAGCCATGGATCCTTTTGAGCATCAGGATGGAACCTGGACAGGCAAGGTTGGCAATATGGGCCCGCTACCCAGTGCCAATACCATCAATTACAAGATTTACAGGGACAAGGAATACCAGTCCTACCTGCTAATGCCCCATATTCCTTCTACGCCGGGAGAAAACTGGCTTCAGGGCTATGACCAGGGCGGAGGTTTTGGTGCTTCGGGAGCCGGAGCCACACACTAATGTTTATGCAGGCCTTTGGGCCTGCATTTTTTCTTTTAACATTTTTATTTGGAGTTGCATAAATGTCCTGGAGTTTTGAAGCCAGTCTGCTTTGCTTTTTGTTGATAGCCTTTGCTTCTCAGGCCATAGCTGTTGCTACAAAGGGCCTTTTTTCTCTGCCCTTTGCGCTTGGCATAATAAGTGCTTTGGGCTTTGCTTTTGGCATAATACCTGCAGATATTGCCAGAGTTTCCAAGCTTAGGGATGTGGGCTTTATTGCCTTTAACGTACTGGTGGTGCATTCGGGAACCTTGATCAACTTTAAGGCTATAAGGGCAAAAAGGGCTGCAAGCCTTATAGGGCTTGTTTCCATTGTCATGCTTATGCTTGTTTTTGCACTTGTTCTAACGCCAGTTTTCGGCTCCGCAATAGCCCTTTATTCAGTAGGGCCAGTGGTCGGGGGAGGGGCCGCAAATGCCATAGCTTCCAATGCGCGCCAAAAAAGCTCCGGAGCTGGCCATTTTTCCCTGGTTAATATTCATGTTCCAGGCCTTTTTTGGCTTGCCAATTTTTGCACTGTCCCTTAAAAAGGAGGCTCAAAGCCTGATCAAGGGCAAAGGACAAGCTTTTATTCCGGAGCCTGCGGCAATTGCTGAACTGGCTGCATCAGGCAGCGGGGCAAAAATTAAGGAAGCTTTGTGGCATAGAGTTCCTGTGCCTTACAGGGGCGCAGCTTACTATCTGGCTTCACTTATGGCCCTGGCCTTTCTGAACAATTTTATATACGGCGCTTTTTTGGCGCGCTTTGGCATGCATCCGGCAATGTCAGCCCTGGTGCTTGGTATAATATTTGGACAGTTGGGCATACTGGAACCTGACCCGCTTTCAAAAGCCGATTCCATGGGTTTGTTGATGCTTGGCCTTATGGCCTTGATGGTGGATGCCATGGCGCAGACTCCCGCATTGGCCCTTTTAAAGCTGGCCCCCATTGCAATAATTTCGATGGCTTTGGGCACCCTTGTATTGCTTGCAGTAGGCTTGTTGGCAAGCAGAATTCTAGGCTTAAGCAAGTCCAAAGCCTTGCTGCTGGTTTCTGCATGCATGGTTAGCCTTCCGCCCGCGGCTATAGTGGCCAGGACCATGCTAAGGGTTTTTGTCCGGGACACCGGCAACAGAAAGCTAGCAGAAACAGAGCTTGTCCCCGATATAGAAGTAATTTCCAATATAGTGACAAGTGTGGCAGCCATATTTGCTGCAGGCATAGCCGGGGTTTTTTTGCGATAGCCGCCAGCAGCTTTAAGCTGTTTTGACAAAAGTATAGTACAAGCTTAAAGCATTAAGGCTTTTGTACTGTTCTTTTAAGTCTTTTTCTGATATTATAAGCTTTATGACAAAGATTGACGAAGCCAATTTGGCTATAATAAGAATTCTGCAAAAGGATTCTTCAATTACCAATCAGGATCTGGCTTCACGAATTGGCCTTTCTCCCGCATCCACACTGGAACGTGTAAAAAAAATGGAGCAAGCAGGCGTAATTAAGCGTTATGTTGCACTTGTGGATATGCCCAAAGTGGATCTTCATATAAAAGCCTTTGTGTCCATTACCATGAAGGATCATAGCAATGTAGGTATACAGGCCTTTAGTGAGCGCATCAGGGAATTTCCCGAAGTACTGGAATGCTGCCGCCTGGCCGGAGAAAAAGACTATATAATAAAAGTGGTTTGCGAAAATATAGAAGCCTTTGACGAGTTTACAAGAACAAAATTGGCCAGTCTGCCCGGTATAGACAAAACAAGTTCCAACATAGTCCTGTCCAGCATGGTGGACAGGACCGAACTGCCTGTTTAGCCCGCTAAATGGACTTGGTGGAAGGCATATTTTTTGGATTAGGGGCTTTGACTACAAAAAACTCCAGGGTTTCCTTGCCGCGATTGTGAATGGCCATTTTCAGGTTAAAAGGCACAGCCACAATGCTGCCGGCATGGTGTTCATTTTCCGGCTCATCCTCAAGTGACAGACTAAGGACACCCCTTACCACTATCTGGTGCACATGCGAATTGGAAACATGTACGGGTACAGAAGCTCCCGGAGCCACCACAATGTGGTTTATGTTTACGTTGTCGTCATCAACAATTTTCTCCATTGTAAAATTGTCCGTAAGCGTATACTTATATTCCTTTTCGAGCATCCCGAAACCTTCCTTTGAAACAAGTTTTTACCGGCAGGCAGATGACAAAGGCATAAACCCTGGTCATCAGCCTGCTCAATAACAATTACGGCTTAAATTTTTGCGGCAAAAGCCTTGCCATATTCATAGGCAGAAGCTATGGCGTCTTTATCCGGATTCCACAAGGCCTTGAATCCATCGTCTACCAGTTCAAAGCCGGAGTCTTTTAGGAGCTCGCTTATTACTTTGGGTGATTCGCCGGACCAGCCATAGCAACCAAAGGCGGCAGCCTTTTTGCCCTTAAAGCGCAGTCCTTTGATCTGTTCCATGGAGCCGGCAACAGCTGTCAAAATACCCTTGCCTATGGTCGGGGAGCCCACAAGAATGGCTTTGGAGCGGAAAACATCCGTAATGGCATCGTTTTTGTCCGATTTGGACAGACAGTGCAGTACTACTGTGGTAGAAGGAGAAGCTTCGCTTATCGCCTTTGCCATGGTATCAGCCAAAATCCTTGTGCCCTGCCACATGGTGTCATACAGAATGGTAACCCTGTCTTCTTTGTAATCCTGGGCCCATTCCATGTACTTCTGTACTATCTGTGTGGGATTATCCCTCCATATAACCCCATGACTGGTCGCAATCATTGCGACAGGCAGGTTAAGGGATAAAACCTGTTCAATCTTGGCCTTAACCAGGGCAGAAAAAGGGGTAAGAATGTTGGCGTAATACTTTATGCATTCACTGTACAGCTCATCCTGGTCCACAAGGTCATTGTAGTAGCGTTCACTGGCGTAGTGCTGGCCAAAAGCATCATTTGAAAAAAGTATTGCATCTCCCGTCATATACGAGAACATGCTGTCTGGCCAGTGCAGCATGGGTGCTTCCACAAATACAAGCTTCTTTCCGTTTCCAAGCGCGTATTCGTCTCCGGTTTTTACAACATGAAAGTCCCAGTTGCCATGATAATGCCCCTTAAGCGATTTGACTCCGTTGGCAGTACAGTATACAGGCAAGTCCGGCCTTCTTCGGAGCAGTTCTGGAAGCGCACCGGAATGGTCAATCTCTGCATGCTGGGCGATTACCGCATCCAGCTTGGCCAACAAGCCTTCTGCCTCAAGATTGTCAACAAATTCTTTGGCATAAGGAAGCCACACAGTATCAATCAAAACGGTTTTTTCTTCTTCTACGACATAGCTGTTATAACTGGAGCCTTTGTGTGTGGAGTATTCATCCCCATGAAAACGGGTAAGTTCCCAATCTGTTTTGCCAACCCAGGAAACGGTCGGCGTCAATGTTTTTCTCATCCGGTAACTCCTCTCTTTTTTGGAATGGTAAGGCAAGAAACAGAATTTGTCAATAACGGCATTAAGGTAAAACAATACCAATATATGCTGCTCAAAAAAACCAGCCCGTCTGTTTGGAAGCAAGCCTTAGCTGCATGGTTAATTATTGATAGCAGCCAAAGCGCCAAATGCCGTTTGAAGCAATATGCCAAGGCAGACTCGTTTGGATAGCGGGGCCCAATAGCATGATTATGCTGTTTGAGCTTTTTACCCCAAGCTTCCCATAAGGCACACTTGCCTGATTTTGCATAATCCATCATAATAAAAAAAATGGACATAAAAACTCTGCTTAGAAATGGCGAGGTTTGGTACAATATCCCCGGGAAAGACGCTTCCGAGTATATAGAAAACTTTATTAGAGCTA
>JAKPMS010000096.1 GCA_029548805.1 Spirochaetota bacterium
CCATAGTCCATGCGCTTAGCCAACAGTTGCGCGGTAGCTACAGCATAGAAAACATGAACCCAGGCACACTGGTAAAGCTAAGCTTTCCGCTGTCAGTTGCGCCGCTGGGCAGCCCAGGGGCATAGCAGTTTTTCTGCAACATCAGCCATGGCAAAAAGACCCAGACCAAGAAAGCTCAGGGCCAGGATGGCTGCATACATTTCCGGGTAGGCAATCCTTGCCCAGGAATCTACTATCAAAAAGCCAAGGCCATTTTCTGTAGCAAAGGTTTCGGAAAGAAACAGCACAGCCACCGCAGTTCCAAGGCTTACCCTTAGAGAGGTAAACAGCTCAGGCAGGGCAGCTGGCAGTATTACAATAAATGCCATGTCCCTTTTTCCTGCTCCCAGGGACCTTACAGAGTCCACAAGCTCCCTGGACAGGCGTCTGGCTGAGTCCATTGCAGAAACAAGCGCCTGAAAAAATATGACCAAGCCAAGCAGGATGATTTTGGCTGAGTCTCCAAGGCCAAAAAGCAGCATAATAACAGGCAGCAGGGCCGCTTTTGGCAGGGGGTGCAATACATAAGCCAGGGGAGAAACCAGGCTATCCACTTTTACGGAACGCCCAGCCCACAGGCCAAGGGCAGCAGCCAACGGAAAAGCAAAGCCGAGGGAGGCAAGCACCCTTTTAAGGCTGGCCAGCGCATGCTTTAAAAGAGCCCCGGACTTCAGCAAAGCCAAAAAAGCCTTAGCACTAAGCCAAGGGCCCGGTAAAAAAGGCTTTTTTATTACAAACGCAGCTAAAGCCCACAATAAAAGCAGTAAAGCAAAGGCCATAAGAGCGGACAAGGGCTTTTTGTACTTTTTCATGCAAGCCCGCCTTGCCCGGGTACGGCTTCTTTTTCGTCCGACATAAACCTGTTGATGGAAGCCCTTATTGCTTTGGCATAAACCAGCAGCTCTTTGCTGTCTCTCATGTTCTGGTAATCTGCGCTATAGCTGTCGTTTCCAAAACGCTTTTCTGCCCTGTTGGGCTCAATATCAAAACTGTCCACAATAAAGCCGGGGTTGCGCCCAGCCATTACATAAACACGTTCAGACAAGTATACAGCTTCTTCTATGGAATGGCTTACAAGCAATATGGTCATGGGCCGCTTTTTGCGCAATTCAAGCAGGAAGTCCTGGGCTGCTTCCCTGCCAAGGGCATCAAGGCTGGAAAAAGGTTCATCCATTAACAGTAGGTCGGGCTCAATAGCCAAAGCCCTGGCTATGGCAACGCGCTGCTTCATGCCGCCGGACAGGCTGTCAGGATAGAAACGCCTAAAGTCCATAAGGCCTAGTTCTTCCAGTATGGGATGGATTTTTTTCTTCCGTTCTGCAGCAGGCAAACGCTGTATTAAAAGCCCAAGTTCGGCATTGGCTTCTACATTGCGCCATGGCAGCAGGCCGTAATGCTGAAAAATCACTGCAGTTTTTGGCCTGAGTCCGGATAATTCCGCTCCATCCAGCAAAAGGCTGCCGCTGCTTGGTCTAACAAGTCCGGCAATTACGTTTAAAATGCTGGTTTTTCCGCAGCCTGATGGACCAAGTACAGAGCTAATGGATCCTGAAGGCAGGGCCATGTTCAAAGCCCTGAAAGCGGGTATTAGTTCTGCCTTTCTTTTTTTGCCAAGCACATAATCAAGGCTAAGGTTTCTGGCTTCCAGCAAAATGCGCTACTCCGTGCCTACTTGCCTATGGCCCTGTCATCCATCAGGCTGGCTGCGTCTACTGGCCTGGAAAGCAAAGATCTGCCGGATAGCCATGCTATGACCGCCTTTAGCTGATCCATACTGGGTAATACAGGCTCCCTGTAATCCACAAATCGGAAAAGCCTTGCTACTTCTTCAGGGAAGGCAGCCTTTTCCACAAGAAAAGTCCTGTATGAAGCGGGAGATGCGTTTATGTCTTCTGCAGCCTCGGCATAGGCTTTGTACAGCTTTTTAACTTTGGACAAGTTTTTATCAAGATAGGCCTTGTCAAACAGCACTACTGCAGCATCCAGGCCATACTCGCTGCTGGTAGCCAGAATCCTGGATCCCCTTAGCTCAGCCATGCTTAAAAAAGGCTCAGGGAGCCCCGCTGCATCCACTTGTCCAGACAAAAGCAGTTCCATTCGTATTGGCATCTTGGGTATAGCCATGGGAATATATGTATTGGCTTCAAGTCCGGCATTTTTTGCAATGGCGTCAATCGAGTACTGTATTATGGTGTTGGTAGATAGTCCAATTTTTTTGCCCTGGAGTTCCTTTACAGAAGAAACAGCAGAACCCGGAGCCAATGCTATGCCGTATCTGCCATCAGTGGCGCTGGTCACTTTTATGTCAAAGCCGCCAGAAGCCAACAAAACAGCAGCCAACAGGTCGGATATAGTCCCGTCCAGCCTGCCTGCCTGAAAAGCCGCATCCCTCTCCTGTGCGTTGGAAAAGGATACCAGCTCCACATTTACCCCATACTTTTCAAAAAGGCCATGGCTTTTTGCTGCCAGAAAAGGCATGGAATCAACATCCGGCATTATGCCAAAACGCAAAACTTCTTGAGTTTTTTTAATCGAACACGAGTCAAAAAGAAGCAAAGCAGGAACCATAAAAACCAGTAACAAAACAAGGCCTGTTTTTGCAGCCCTCCCCCCATGAATCAAATAGCTGTTATGCATATCAAGCTTCCCTGCCCTTCCATCTATTGAACAATTCGTTGCCGGCCCTGTCTGCCACTCCAAGCTTGTCCAGGATTTTTCCGGCAATAAAATCTGCAAGTTCGTCTATACTTTGCGGTTTGTGATAAAAAGCCGGGCTGGCAGGAAGTATGGCGGCGCCGGCTTCTGCGAGCCTGGTCATGTTTCTCAGGTCTATAAGAGATAGTGGTGTTTCCCGGGGTACTATTACAAGGGGTCTGCCCTCTTTTAGTGCAACGGCTGCTGCCCTGTGCAAAAGATTATTGCCTGTGCCGTTGGCTATGGCCCCAAGGCTGGACATGGAACATGGCACAATTGCCGTTCCGTCCAATGGCCATGATCCGGAAGCCGGAGGGGCAAAAAGGTCGTCCGCTGAATACAGGTTTTTTGGCGGGAAGTTTATGCTGCAAAGCCAGTCAGGAACACTTATGCCCTGCTCTTCCCTGAAAACCTGAAGAGCCCAGTCAGAAAACACCGCATGCACTTCTTCCGAGCGTTCCAGCAGGGCTTCTATACAGCGCCTGGCATAAACTGCTCCGCTGGCTCCGCTTACACAAATGAGGTATTTGCCCATATCACCCCCTTAAAAACATGTTTAGTTCCTGGAACCTTTGAGAGAAAGCTTGTTTTGCCAAAAACGGTACCATATAGAGTATATAGCATTCCTTTTCACCCTATATATAGTGCCAAAAGCAACTGTATCAAAGGTTCAAGGAACTAGTAAAAAAAGCCATTACGACAGAATGGCCCTTAACGCAGCCCTGTTCCCGGCTGTGTGGGGATCAGCGCTTCCTGTTGCATAAATTTCTTTTATTCTGTCCGCATAATGTTCCCTTACCTTATGCCTGACAAGCTTCATGGTGGAATTGATAAGGCCGCTGCTCTCGTCAAAGGCTTCGGGGATTATGGCAAAGGATGCCGGCTTCCATTGTGGAGGTATAAATGCATAATCCGGATTGGAAGCAAAAGACAGCAAGTCTTCTTTGACAAGATCTATAATCAGGTCAAGAGCTGAATCATCCTTGGCGCTGATCCCTTTTTCTTTTATGAGGGATTTAAGGCTGTCCGTATTAAGTGTTACAAGCACGGATGTAAAGCGGCATTGCTCGTTATAAGCCATCAGCTGGTTTACTAGCAAGGAGTTGTTTATTATGCCCTCTTCTATTGTTTCCGGGCTGTATTTTTCGCCGTCTGCGGCAATAAGCAGTGCTTTTTCCCTGCCGGTCACCACAAGGAAGCCGTCTTCATCCATATAGCCCAAATCTCCTGACCACAAACGTCCGTCCCTTATGGTATCCAGAGTAGCCTCGGGGTTTTTAAAATAGCCTTTCATTACTGAAGCCCCCTTAGTAACAATTTGGCCCTTTTCTCCTATGCGGCATTCTTCCGTATCATTTCTCATAATTTTTACTTCCAGCCCGGGGATTACAAGGCCAGAAGTGCCAAACTTGTGTTTTTGCGGAGAGTTGGTACATATTATAGGCGAATTTTCTGTCAATCCGTAGCCTTGGTAAATTGGCACTCCTATGGCATTAAAAAACTCTTGTTGTTTTATTTCCAGCAAGGCCCCGCCGCCAATGCAGAACTTTATGTTTTTTCCGAATATAAGCTTAAGTTTTGGAAAAATAAGGAGCTTGGCCGCTATCCACGGAAAGAAGCTTTTAAGCCTTACAGCCAAAGGCACGGCATTATAGCCATTGCCTGCCCTGGCTATGCCCGCAGCCAGGCCGCGCTTGAATATGCCATCTATGAACGGGCCTTTTTCTGCCACTCCCTGTATTATTTTTTTCATGAAATTGCCGGAAAGGGCCGGTACTGTAAGCAAAAAGTCCGGGTTTACTTCCACCAAGTTTTTGGGCAAGTTTCTGAGGGCTGCCATTGGGCCGCCTTTGGCATCCACAAAATACATGCTCAAGCCTCTGTAAAGAAAAATATAAAGGCCAACCGTATGGGCAAAGGAGTGATCCAGGGGCAGCATTATTAGGCTCTTCCAGCCCTCAGACACAGTTACCAGCTCTGCTGCCATTGTGGCATTATGCAGGTAATTTTTGTGGCTTAGCATTATTCCCTTGGGGTTTCCTGTTGTGCCGGATGTATAGCTTATGGTAACAGTATCTTCTTCACTTATGGAAACTTCTATATCGTCCAGTTTTTGCCTTGTCTCTGCGCCTTTTTCTCCAGACAAGACAGCTTCTCCCTCTTTTAT
>JAKPMS010000106.1 GCA_029548805.1 Spirochaetota bacterium
CAGGGTCTGCCGGGCAGGGAGTAGTTTCTGCGGCCAAAGAAAGAGGCTGCAACGTGGTATGGTTCGATGGAGATGGCTACAGCATGGATCCTGACACAGTTATAGGCTGTGCAACCCTGGCCCAGGACAAGCTGGTATACGGCCAGCTGAAAGCAGCGCTGCTTGGCGATACTTCTATTTACGGAAGGGCTGATATTGCATCTATAAGAGATGGTTATATTGACTTTGATCCGGATGGCCCCGGCTACAGGACCTTGCCGCATGAAATTCGCAGCAACTTTGAAGCTGCCCTTGCTTCCTTGAAAAACGGCAATCCGGACTTTTCTATGGACAGCTTCTAATACTATCTTAGTGCATATGCTTTTGGCAGCTTTTGATTCTATAAGCAAATATTTTCCGGACACGGGCACAAGGGCCCTCAATTCCGTATCGCTGGATATTAATACGGGAGAAGTTCATGCCCTGGTAGGAGAAAACGGTGCCGGCAAGTCCACTCTGGCCCGCATTTTGTGCGGTTTTCTAAGGCCTGATTCCGGGCGTATAGTTTTGCGTGGCAGGGAAGTACAGTTTTACTCTCATAAGGATGCCGAAAGGGCTGGTATAGGCTATGTTCCGCAATACTCCATGCTGGCTCATGGCCTGACAGCTTCAGACAATCTGGCCCTTGGGCATGAACCCAGAAAGCTGGGAATTTTTTATGACAGGCGCAGGGCAGAGTACGATTTTCTTCTTTTGGCAGAACGCTTCGGTTTTTCTGTGGACCCTTTAAAAACGGTTTTGCAGCTAAGCCAGTCCGAGCGCAGGGAACTGGAAATTATGCGGGCTTTGGCCAGGGCGGGCGATATCCTTGTTCTGGATGAGCCTACAAGCATTTTAGGAGAGAAGGAAAGCTCGTCCCTTTTTACACTTATAAGGCGCCTTAAAAAATCGGGACTGGCCATAGTATATATTTCCCACAGAAGCGGAGAAATCCTGGACATAGCAGACAGGGTTACAGTGCTGATGGATGGCAAACTTAAAAGCAGCGTGGATACAAAAGAACTGACCGAACAAAGCCTTGCCAAACTTATTGTTTCTGCCGACTTGAGCTTTGCAAAGGCAGAATGCAAAACAAAAGTAAATGCTGGCAAGACTGTGCTTGAACTTGAAGAAATAAGCCTTAACAGCAGCATTGACAAGCTTAGCCTGGCAGTAAAGTCCGGCGAAATTGTTGGAATAACAGCCCTGGACGGCAACGGGCTTGAAGAGCTTGAGTCCATGCTCTCTGGCGAAAAAAGCCCTGACAGCGGCAAGCTACGCATTCTTGGCATGGAGCCGGGAGCCATGGCAGGAAAGAAAAGGAGTCATCATACTGTGGCTTATCTGCCAACAGACAGGGAAGCTAGAGGCTTGTGCATGAAGGCTAGTGCGGGGCTTAATGCTGTGGCTGCAAAACTGTATGACTTTGGATTTGCAGAATACGCCAGGGGACGCAGTCCGCTAACAGAGGCAGAACGCATGCTGGCCGGTTTTGGTGTAAAGGCATGGCAGCGCCGCCGGATAGACAGCCTGTCAGGCGGGAACAGACAGCGTGTAATGGCAGCCAGGGAACTGGATGGCCAGAAGGCCCTTGTAATTGCAGCCAACCCTGCACAGGGGCTGGATGCTGCTGCCAGGTCACTGGTTTTTGAGCGGCTTAGTGCCATGAGAGATGAAGGCTCTGCTGTGCTTTTGTTAAGCTCAGACCCTGAAGATGCCGCAAGTCTTGCAGACAGAAGTTTTGCTCTTTACAGGGGCAGCTTATTGCCTCTTGAAGCAGGATCTGCAGCATGGGCATCCAGTTTGACCGGAGCAGAGTAATGAAAAAAATTTCCTTTCGCAGCATAAAGGATACGGGGCCATCAGCTTCGGCTTTAAGGCTTGTGCTATCTGGCAGCGCCTCCGCCGTGCTGGTTGCATTGGCTGCATTGCTATTGTCAAAGCAGCCCGGAACAGCCATGAAGGCTTTTTTTATTACGCCCTTTGCTTCTGCTACGGCATTTTTGTCCATGCTGGAGCTGGCAGCCCCGCTTGCTTTATGCGCCCTTGGAGTAGTTATAAGTTTCAGGGCAGGGCATTTTAGTTTGGGCGGCGAAGGGCAGGCTTATGCCGGTTCTTTTGCCGCTGCATTGTTTGCGCTTTTTATGCCGGGAGCTTCGGGTTTTTTTGCCGTCGTTATGGCTTTTGCGCTTGGTGCCCTGGCTGGAGCCTTGGTTGCTGCCATACCGGCAGCCGGTAGCCGATTTGCAGGAACAGAAGTGCTCCTTTCCAGTCTTTTGGTTTCCCAGGGTTTTATTTACCTGATAGACTGGGCCATATCCGGCCCCTTAAGGGACAGTTCCAGAAACCTTATAGCCATGCCCCCTGTACCGGAAGCCATGCTGCTTCCTAGGCTCGCCCCGCCTTCCACTTTAAGCCCAGCGCCCTTTTTGGCATTGGCCATGTGCTTCTTGGCTTCGTTTTATTTTGAAAGAACCAGGACCGGCTCTGCCCATGATCTTTACGGCAGGAACAGCCGTTTTGCAAAGCTGCAAGGCTATAATACCAGGCTTTTTTCATGGCTGCCCATAGTCGCGTCAGGGGCATTCCATGGCCTTGCGGGAGCTGTCATGGTATTGGGATTGAGAGGCTCGGCCATCAGGGGCATGAGCGGGGGCATAGGCTGGAGTGCAATTGGAGTAAGTCTTATAGCTTCGTCCAAGCCTTCTGCTCTTTTTGCCGCAGCATTTCTTTTTGCCTGGCTGGATGCCGGGGCAAGGCAGGCTTCCATCCTTGCTGAATTGCCGGCAGATTCGGGCATGGCAATAAAAGCCATGGTTATATTGGTAATAGGCATACGTCCGGCGCTCATGAAACTTAAAAGGCGGCATTTATAAATGAAGCTCTTCTATTTTACGCTGTTTGACAGCCTTGGCTATTTTGCAGCCCTGTCTCCGGTCATAGTTGGGGCCCTGGCCAGCGATTATGTGGGGCGCCTAAATATTGCGCTGGAAGGCCTTATACTGGCGGGAGCTTTTACCGCTGCCGCGTTGGGGGCCCGCTTTGGCTTGGCTGCTGGCTATCTGGGAGCTATGGCCGCAGCTGGAATACTGGCTTGGCTGGCAGACAAGTTCTCCCAAAAGTCCGGGGCTGACTCCTTTGTAGTGGGCTTGGGACTCAATATGGCCTTTCCGGCTTTTGCCTCTATACTGTCTCTGGTAATTTTTAACACCAAGGGAGTCATGCCGCTTGGGCATTTGCTGTCCGGTAGACTGCTTCCTGGCGTGGAGCCCGGCTCTTCGTTTTTTTCTGTATTTAATTTGAGATACAGCGATTATGCTTCCATTGCAAGCATGCTGGCCCTGGCCATGATCATGCAATGCACAGCCTTTGGCAGGCGTGCCATAGCCCTTGGCATGAAAGAGGATGCCGTTTTAATGGCAGGTTTGCAGCCTGGCAGCATACGCAGTCGCGCTTTGCTGCTATCGGGTCTGGCCGGCGGTGCAGCCGGAGCCAGCTTGGTAGCATCGGTCGGTGCCTGGGTACCAAACATGAGTGCTGGCCGCGGCTGGATTGCGCTGGTGGCCGTTTACCTGGGAGGCAGACAACTTTTTGGAAGCCTTTTGGCCGGCTTTATTTTTGCATTTCTTTTAGCCTTGGCAACAAGGGCTCAGTCATTTCTGGCTTTGCCCACAGACATTTTGATGGCCATACCATACTTCCTGACTGCCATCAGCATGGCTTTTGGCCCCGCTTTTTCCAAGAAAAACTATTGACCAAGTTTTAATAGCCTGCTATATTCCTATTAAACCGATAGGAATAATAGGAATAACTTGTTTACTGTATCAGCTAAAACCCAGTATGCCATACGAGCCATGACCTGCCTTGCCAAAATGGAAGGCAGGTATGCCACTTCTCTGGAAATTGCCCAGGCGGAGAACATCCCTGCCAAATACCTGGAAGGTATTATGAGGCGCCTTAAAGTTGCTGGTCTTGTAGACAGCGAAAGAGGCAAAAAGGGCGGGTACAGGATGGTGCTGGATCCATCCGCTATAAAAATGCTGGATATAGTAGAAGCCATAGAAGGCAGAATTAAGCCTGTCACTTGTGTAGACAAGGCAGAATTGTGTTCCATGGGTGCTGCCTGTCTTCCAAGGCGGTTTTGGGTGGGCCTGAAAGCGGCGATAGACGGCTACCTGGCAGAACATACACTTAAAGACGTCGCAGAAGGGTAATTCCATGGCAGAGCAAAGCCAGAATACGCATAGAACTGTCTATATGGACTATAACGCAACTACTCCATTAAGACAGGAAGTCAAAGAGGAGATGATAAAGGACCTTGAGCTGTTTGCCAATGCTTCTAGCCTGCACGAAGCCGGCCGCAAGGCCCGCTTCAGAATAGAGGAGGCAAGGGCCAGTGTTGCAAAACTGGTGTCTGCAAATGACCCTGATAATATAATTTTTACTAGCGGCGGTTCGGAATCCAACAATACCGTGTTTGCCACCATGTTTCATCTTGGGCGCAAAGGAAAAAGGCGCGGAATTGTAACCAGCCAGATAGAGCATCCTTGTGTGCTTAACGCGGCTATGTGGCTAAAGGATGAAGGCTTCCCTGTTACTTTTCTGGGCGTGGACGAGTACGGCCGAATCAGAATGGATGAGCTGGAAAAAGCTGTAGGACCGGATACCTTATTGGTATCAGTCATGGCTGCCAACAACGAAATCGGCACCATACAGGACATGGCTGCTATAGGTAAAATTGCCAAAGGTGCGGGAGCATGGTTCCACAGCGATGCAACCCAGGCTGCCGGCAAGGTTCCGGTAAACGTGGATTCCTGGGGTGTAGATTATCTTACCCTGTCATGCCACAAGCTTTACGGACCAAAAGGCATAGGCGGCCTGTATATAAGAAAAAAAGCGCCTGTAGAGCCGCTCATCAGAGGCGGCCACCAGGAGCATGGCCACAGGGCTGGCACTTACAACAACCAGGGCATTTACGGCTTTGGCCTGGCAGCAGAACTGGCTTTTAACGAGCTGGCAGATTATAACAAAAATGTTGGCGCCCTAAGGAGCAGGCTCAAGGACGCCATACTTAATACAGTACCAAAAGCCAAGATAAACGGGCATCCGGAAGCGGTATTGCCAAACACCCTGAATGTGTCCTTTCCAGGGGCTGAGGGAGAAGCCATCCTTTTGTCACTGGACCTGGAAGGCATAAGGGTATCTACGGGCTCCGCCTGTGCATCTGGCAGCCTTGACCCAAGCCATGTGCTTTTGGCAATAGGCCTGGGACCGGAACTGGCTCACGGCTCCATACGTTTCAGTCTGGGCAGAGATACTTCAACAGGAGACGTGGATTATGTTGCTTCAAAAATAGCGCCTGTCATAGCACGCCTCAGGGCCATGTCTACAGTGGAATTTTAACGGAGGGTTTTTATATGAGCGATGCATTCAGCTGGATATATTCGGATACTGTCAAGGAGCATTTTACCAACCCCAAAAACGTGTTCAGGCCGGACGAGGGCTTTGATCACAATGCCGAGGGTTTGACCGGAAACATAAAATGCGGCGACCAGATGCTGTTTATGCTGCAAATAGAAAATGACAGCATCCGGGATGTACGCTGGAAGACCTATGGCTGTGCTAGCGCCATTGCCAGCACATCTATGCTTTCCGAAGTCATTAAGGGAATGAAGTTAAAAGAAGCTTACAATATAAAGCCCGAGGACATTGTAAAGCGGCTTGACGGCCTGCCAAGCAACAAAATTCACTGTTCGGTGCTGGGAGACAAGGCTCTGAGGGCAGCCATTGACAACTATCTGGAAAAAAACGGCAGGGCAGGGGAGTTCCGCAACGAAGGCGTAAAGATCATCTGCACCTGCCTTAATATAAGCGACCGGGACATTGAGGACGCGGTAAAGCAAGGCGCAAGAGACTGGATTGGCCTGCAGGAGAAAACCAAAATAGGCACGGTTTGCGGAGGCTGCAAGGAAGCTGCAGAAGAACTGCTGCATGAATATGTGCATATTTTTGGGGAGTAGGCAACAAAGCCGGCTGGTTTAGGCTAGCTCTTTCTGAGCAGCCTTTCCAGCCCGTCCCTCATCCTGACAAACAGATTGCCTTTGGGAATATCCGAGTCGTTTAATATGTCTATACGCCTTAAAACTGTTTCTCCGGACAGCACAACGGCTTTGCCCAGGATAGTACCCGCTTCCAGCGGAGCCTTTATGTCGGAGTCCATGTCAATTCGCAGCTTGATGCTGCCGGACAGTTTTTTGGGTACGGTAAGCATGCCGGGCTCGCCGTAATTGAGCCTAGCATACTTGTAGCTGCCGCCCCAAACCCTTGCGTTATCCAGTTCTGGCAGCGGAAGCTTTACGGTTTTCCAGTTTTCAAAAGCCCAGTCAAGCAGGGTTCTGCCTGTCCTGTCCCTTGCAGCCGGCCCTTCCGTTCCTCCCATGCTTACAGAAATTATGCGGGTGCCGTCGCGTTCTGCAGTAGCTATCAAATTATAACCCGCTTCGTCTATATATCCGGTTTTGAGGCCGTCGCAGCCGTTGTAACTGAACAACAGCCCGTTTGTAGCCTTAAGAAGGATTTTTCCGGCCGGTTTTTCCATCCAGTCGGGCATTACATCCGCCCTTGGAAAATTGAAGTAGGTAAGGGAGTGATAGTTTAGTAACGCATCCGGAAAGCGCTGCATATAGCTTCTAGCAAGGCTGGCCATGTCCCTTGCGCTTGTAAGGTTATGCTCGGACAGGCCGGATGGCTCCACAAAGCTGGTGGCGCTTAGCCCAAGGCGCAGGGCTTCCCTGTTCATAAGAACGGCAAAGTCGTCATTGTTGCCTGCAAGTATTCTGGCCACGCTGTTGGCTCCGTCATTGCCGGATATTACAGCCATGCCTTTGAGCAGATCCTCGAATGGCACGCTCATGCCTTCTTTAAGGTACATTAGGGCAGAGCGATAAGGCAGAGTTACATCCTCTTTTGTTATATCAAACTGTTCCTTAAGCCCAATCTTACCGCTTTTTACCGCTTCCAGCGCAAGACTCATGGTCATTATTTTTGTAAGGCTGGCCGGAGAAATCACTTCGTCGGGATTCAGTTCGTACAGAATGTCGCCCCTGGCCATGTCTATTATAATGACCGATTTTGCATCCACTTTTGGAGGGGCAAAAATAGCAGCGGCCAAAGCTCCATGGCTGGGCGCATTGCCAGGCAGTATTGCCATAGCGGATTCCCGGTAGCTGCCCGTTTGCTGGGTTCCTGACAGGGTCCCCGTAATCGGGGTCCCCGCAATCGGGCTCCCTGTAATCGGGCTCCCCGTAATCGGGCTCCCTGTAATCGGGGCGACATCCTGTCTTGGAGACAGGCCAATGGCTATTGCGGGAATCAAAATCAACAGGAAAATACTAGGGTACAGCAGTTTTTTTTGCATTAAAACTCTGCCTGCTTGACCGCCCTCGGGAAGGGTATTACATCTCTTATGTTTTCCAGCCCGGTAACATAACGGAGCAGTCGCTCAAAACCAAGGCCAAAACCGGAATGGGGAGCCGAGCCGAACTTTCTAAGCTCTAGATACCACCAATAGGGCTCGGGGTCCAGTCCCTTGGCCTTGATGTTTTCCAGTAAAACATCATAACGGTATTCGCGCTCGGAGCCGCCTATTATTTCTCCTATCCTAGGTACCAGCACATCCATGGCCCTTACCGTTTTGCCGTCCTCGTTAAGGCGCATGTAAAAAGCTTTTAACTCTTTGGGATAGTCTGTAACTATGACGGGTCCCCCTATTACGGACTCGGTCAGATAGCGCTCGTGCTCGCTTTGGAGGTCGCAGCCCCAGTAAGGCTTGAACTCAAAGCTAGAGCTTTTCTTTTCCAGTTCTTTTACCGCATCCGTATAGCTCATGTGGGCAAACTTTTTATTTTTTACCTCTTCCAGCATTGCAATAAGCCCGGGCTGTACCCTTTTGTCAAAAAAGGCAAGGTCTTCTCCGCAGCGCTCCATGGCCCAGCCAAACAAATACTTTATAAATTCTTCGGCCAATGCCATGTTGTCCGGAAGCTCGGCAAAGGAGAACTCCGGCTCTATCATCCAGAACTCTGCCAGGTGCCTTGTGGTATTGGAGTTTTCCGCCCTGAAAGTTGGGCCAAAGGTATATACCTTGCCAAGCGCAAGGGCATAGCATTCCACATTGAGCTGGCCGGATACGGACAGATAGGCCTTTTTGCCAAAAAAGTCCTTGGCATAATCTGCAGGCTGGCCGCTTTTAACCAAGGCGTCCAGGTCAAGGTTGGTAACCTGGAACATTTCTCCGGCGCCTTCGCAGTCGCTGGCAGTTATTATGGGAGTATGAATGTAGCGGAAGCCTCTTTCATGAAAAAAGCTGTGCACAGCATAGGCCATTTCGTCCCTCATCCTGGCAGCAGCTCCTATGGTATTGGTTCTGGGCCTAAGATGGGCAATTTCCCGCAAAAATTCCAGGGAATGTGCCTTTTTTTGCAGGGGATAAGAATCGGCAGGGCATTCGCCAATAACAGTTACGCTGTCCGCCTTTAGTTCCACCGCCTGCCCGCTTGCGGGTGAGTCTATAAGCGTACCGCTAACAGAAAGGGCGGCGCCAGTGTTGCTTCTGGACAGGGCCGCCGCATTTTCCTTGGACAGGCCATGTGCATCAAATACGCATTGCAGGCCGTTAAAAGAGGAACCATCATTTAGCTCAATAAAAATGGCATTTTTTGTTTCGCGTTTGGTACGAACCCAGCCCTTGGCTGTTATTGCTGATCCGACGGAAGCTTCCGCCAGTATGTTTTTTATGTCTTTCATAAGACATAGTAATAGCATTTTTTTGGCTTTTTGGCCAAGCCCGCGGCGTAAAATTATTTGCAAAATCGCCAAAGTCCCGGCTTTTGCAACTTTGTACAAATGTGTTATTATTGAGTACATCAAAAGATATGGATGCTTGTTGTTTCTGTATATAACGGAGTGAGCCATGTATTTTAGTACCGGTATAGCATATTTGTTGTGGGCTTTGGGCGGTTTTGGCGCCCTTGGCTTTCACAGGTTTTATTTAAGAAAGTTTCCTACCGGGCTTTTATGGATGATGACTGGCGGAATGGGCTATGTGGGAGCGCTTTATGACTTTTTTACCATTCCGCGCCAGGTTGCAGAAGCCAATATGAGGGCCGCTTACAGTGAAGCCCTTGGCACGTCTCCTCGTGAAAGACTTGTTATACGGGAGCATTATTTTGATGCAGGCTATCAAAGCGCCAAAAAAGAAAGCATAGAAAAGGTAATTTTAAGGACTGCCAAGAAAAACAACGGCCTGGTTACCCCCGGAGAAATAGCTATAGAGAGTGATTACAGCCCTGACGAAGCACGTCTGGCACTTGAAAAACTGGCAGCAAAAAGCTTTTGCGAAATGAGGGTAAGGCCAAGCGGCGTAATTGTGTACCGTTTTCCGGAGTTTGTTAAAGACGATTCCGACTTTGAGTTTTGACACAGGAGGCTTTTGATGGCCAAAGACATGGACCCAATACAATTCAGCATTGAGCGCAGCCTGGCTGTGCTTGGCCCGTCGGGCAAAAACTGGAGCCTGGAACTGAACATGGTCAGCTGGAACGAGCGCCCCGCCAAGCTGGACATACGCAGCTGGGACCCCGAGCACAAACGCATGGGCAAGGGCATAACCCTTAGCCGGGAAGAAGCTGAAAAGCTTAAGGATGCCTTAACAGCATTTTTTGCCAGCTGAGCCAATCCCTTAATCGTTCTTCCATAGCGCATACTCCCTTGGGCTGCCAGACAGATGCGGATGATAGTCCGCATACTGTCCCGAATCCGTATCATAATTGTTTTTATATATATTATTCCAATACTTGTTCAAATAGTTTCTCGAGTATTCAAAAAGCTCGCTGCTGTCTACATAGCTGTCTTTGTCCAGGTCCGCCTTTGGGTCTTCCATGGCATTTAAGACTGCGTAAGTAAACACTCCATGGCCCCAGCTAGATGTTTCGTAGGACAGCTCCTTTGAACCAGCAGCCGACAGGGTCACATAAGAAGGGCTTTGCGAGTAAGAAATATACTGCCAGAAGGCTTCGGGGCCTGCATCCAGAAACAGCTTGTATTTTATGTAGCCCTTGTCATTTACACCAAAAACAGGCGGGATTGCGTCTATGCTAGGGCCTTCTTCTACAAAGGCTCCTGAATAGCAGCTGTCCAGAATTATTATGGCATGCCCAAGCCCTGCTAACTTTAAGTATGAATACAATTCTTTTGGAGTAATGCACTCATACAGGAGCAGATTGTTGCTGGAATCTATGGCCCCGTAAGGGCATATATAGGCTGTGTCATTGTAAGAAACGCCATGGCCTGAAAAATAAAAAAGCACAATAGCATTGCTGCCCGCAAGAGCGGCTATATCAGCTTTAATCTGGGTTTTGCTGGCTACGCCATTGATTTTTTTTCTTACTTCCCAGCCTTTAGATAACAAGCCTGCTTCCATTGCATTTACGTCATCATCCGGAGCAGAAAGGTTTGGGTATACTCCTTCATTTAGCGAACTATTGTATTTGGATACGCCATAAAGAAGCGCTATGCGCTTAGGGGGCTCCGGCATGGCGCAGCCCAAAAGCAGCATGGCGGCTAGGCTAATCAATGAAGCCGTGGCTCTTTTCATGGCTGCCTCCATGCTTTGCTTTTGTATTCTAGCTTTAGCCCCAGGCTGGCAGCAAAGCTAGCAACATCTTTTCTTAAATAGACGGGCAAGGCAAGGCTCCCGCTAAGTGACAGCCCTTCTCCAAATTCAAATATGGGCAAAGCAAGTCCCGCTTCCAAAAACGGAAACCAAAAGTAGGAATAAGACAAGTTGTAGCGAGCCAATATGCCCCCTGCACTAAGGCTTAAATCAAAGGGACCAATGCTGCTTTCCAGCCCGCCGGCAAGGCTTATGCCAAAAAAGCCCCTGTAGCGGTACCAAAGCTCAGTATAATTGGATGGGTCCTGCCATAAAAGCTTGCTGCTTATTATAAAACCCTGGGGCTTGCCAAAGGTCATGGAAAAAACCGCAATCTTTGTAAAAGCAAAGGCGTGCCCCATGCCATTTTCTTTAAGAAAAGTACTGCCAGCATTAAAGCCAAGTCCAGTCTTGACAGCTATAGAATAATCAGGCTGTGCCCAAACAGCATGGCCGGCAAAATAAAATATGATAAGCAGTAGTATAAAAAACCGTTTAGCTTGCACCTTACCCTTTAATTTGCCTCGATTTTTATGTAAATTCAAGGCTAGCTAAACAGCAATAATAAAGGAATGCATAAAGTGTACAGACATGCGCTGCTTATAATGACCATGCTTACGATTTTTTCCATTATTTTGGGAGGCTGCACCCAGAAGGTATCGGAACCCCTGGTTTTTGAAGAAACTCCAATAATATCGGGGGGCTTGGGCTGGGCCATTGTTACCATAGCTTATAGCCGCCTGTCTGATGAGCCAGGCAGCTCGAAGCAGGACGGAGCCATAGTCCGCAGGGGAGACATAGCCAGGGTTTTGGCCAGAAAAAGGATGTTTGGCACAAAAGAACCCGGCTTATGGTACAGGCTGGGCCTGGACCATGCAGGCTCCTGGATAAGGGAAGATTCCATGCTTTTGTTCAATACAGAAGCGGAAGCCATAAAAGCAAAAGAGGCAGGGTTTTGAAAAACGTATTATTTTATTTGAGCCCGCCTATAGTAGGTGCAATAATTGGCCTTTTTACAAACTGGCTTGCCATAAAAATGCTGTTCAGGCCTCTTGCAGAAAAAAGGGTTTTGGGGCTAAAGCTTCCTTTTACCCCCGGTGTCCTGCCAAGAGAAAGGGAGCGTATTGCAACATCCCTTGGAGATACCGTTGCCATAGACCTGCTGGATGAAGCGACCATAGCCAAACGTATTGCCAGTCCCGCTTTTACGGAAGCCTTAAAGAAAAGCGCAGTCAAGGTAGGGCATGAGGTGCTGTCATCCACTACTGCCGGGCTGGGTTCCGGTATCAACCCGGAATTGGCAAAAATGGCCCGTGATGTTTTTATCGAGTCGCTTGCATCCATAAGCTCCTCAGAGTACTTCAAAAAGGCACTGGAAAAGGGCCTGGCTTCAGGCTTTGATACTATGCATGAAATTAGCCTGCATGATTTTGTTCCGGAAAGTACTCTGAATTTGCTGGTTTCGTATATACAAAAAGAACAGAATGCTCAAAAACTGTCCAGGCATTTTGCTTCGTTGTTTTTAAAAAAGCTTCAGGAGCTGCCTGACTCTAACAAAAGCCTTGCTGCTTTTATTGAGCCTGTCTTTTGGGCAAGCCTGGCGGGCAGAATGCTGGATTATGCATACCCGGAGCTGGTGACAGAATTGGGGCATTTGCTGAACAGGGATACTGTCAGGCATTCCATGGAAAAGGCCGGAGCAAAAATCATAAGAAAGGCTTTGGACCGTTTCAGCCCTATGCAACGGCTTTTTATAGGCATAGGCCAGTATGACAAAGCCATATTGGAAAACATGCCTGCGGTTATAGCCGATTTTACAGAAGCTATTGGCTCCATACTGCTGGAAGCTTCCACAAGAAAAGCATTTGCGGACAGCGTTTCCGGCTTTGTTGAAAAACAGCTGCAAAAACCTTTTTATGATATGGCTATTTTAAAGAACCGGATTTTTCTGGAAGAGTCCGCGCAAGTACTTGAAAAAAGCTTTGCTTCCATGCTTATGGGCTTGTCTGCGGACAAACTGTCCGGCTACTTTAAAATGGCTGCAGAAAACAAAAAGGCTGCTATCATTTTGGACGGATTCCCGGAACTGCCAGACAGAATAGCCAAAATCATTTTGTGCTGGCTTGGCAGCTTTCTTAACCGCTTTATAAATAATGATTCAAGCTGCAAGGATGGCCAAAGCAATGCTGCACCGGTGTTTGCTGCCAGCCTGCCATGCCTTGAGCCTGCCAGGCTTGAGCCATGGAGCCTTGCCATGTCTTCTTTTTTGGCAAGCTTTGCCGCTCAATTTAAAAAGGATGCATCCAGTCTGGCACTTGAAAATTTACTTTCTATTGATGAAGCCAAACTGGAAGAAATGGCAGAACTGCTTTCTCAAGGCCTGTCCAGCCTTGCCGCCAACCAAAGCTCTGAAATATTAAAATCCATGGATATCAGGACTTTGGTTGTTGAAAAAATAGAAAATTTGAATATGCTGGAATTAGAACAGATAATATTAAGAATAGTGGATAAGGAGCTTGGAGCCATAACCATATTGGGAGGAGTTCTTGGAGCTTTTATCGGCATTTTTCAAAGCATTTTCTTTCTATTCAAATAATATAGAATTTTCAAAAGGGACCTCTAAAAACTTCAGTTTTGAGAGGTCTTCATTCAAAAACATAGCGTTTTCAGCCGAAAACGCAAGGGAAGCTTAAAAAAAACTATGGTTTTTAAAAATCATAGGGTTTTTAGAGCTTCCCAAAAGGCCAAAAATGGTAAATAAAAAAATTGTTTTGATTGTAGATGAAAACAGAGCTTTTGTTGCTTCTGTCCAGGAAATGCTGGATAGCCGCTATGAAAGCCATGCCGCCAAGTCTGCCATGGAAGCACTCGAAATGGCAGAAAAGGTTAAGCCCGATATTGTGTTTTTGGAAATTATTCTGCCAGACAAGGAAGGCTATGAAATTTGCGGCCAGCTTAAAAAAAGTGCAAAAGGCAGGCCTATGGAAATCATACTTATGTCGGGAGAAATAAACCAGGGACATTTGGAGCGCATAATTTCTGTTGGCGCTGACGATTTTATACGCAAACCTTTTGACAAACTTGAATTTCACCTGCGTTTGCATGCGGCAAAAATAAGACTGGAAAGCCAGGAAAAACTTATACGAGAAAGGGAATTTTATCGCTATGCGGTAAGGCAGGAAGAAAGCCTTTCCAAAAAACTGCTGGACCAGCAGTTTGATTTAAGAGAAGCACTTTCCAGCATGGAAAAAAACAAGGACAAGCTGGAGCTGGAAAACAGCAAGTTGCTGGTGGCAAGCCGTTATGATGTGCTTACAGGATTGCTCAACAAATCCAGTCTACATGCCAGGGTTAAGCTTGAATTGCAGCGTGTGGAAGGCGAAGAAGAATCGTTATACGGAATAATGATAGATTTGGACCACTTTAAATCCATAAATGACAGCTATGGGCATCTTGTCGGAGACGAGCTGCTGCACTTGGTAGGAGAAGTTTTGCGCTCTTGTACAAGAAAAGGCGATTTTGCCGGAAGATATGGCGGGGACGAGTTTTTTATAGTTCTGAAAGGTTTGGAAGAAGCCATAGCCCTTCAGATAGCCGAACGTATACGGACTACCATTGATGAAATCAGTATTGACTCAAACGGAATAGAGGTGGGAATTACAGCTTCCATTGGAGTGGCTGTTTATAAAATTGGCGAACACATGGATGACTTTATAGAAAAAGTGGACAAGGCCATGTATATGGCCAAAAGTTCTGGCAGAAACAAGGTGGTTTTTGAGCCGTAATCAAAGAAGGATAGCTGCAGCAGCCGCACAAAGGTAAAATGAGCCTATTATTAGTAAGGGTTTTTGCATGTTTTGTGCAAGCTTTACAGCTGTTTTTACGGCTTCTTCCGTGTTTTCTACAAGTTTTGTATCTACGCCCGCTTTGCCGAAGGCCGCTATCATGGCTGCTGTGTCACTCTCCTTAAAAGTTCCAGGCCTTGTAATTATGGCTTCTGAAAATACCTGGCCCAAAATTCCGGCCATGGCGTTTACATCCTTGTCTTTTGCGCAGCCAAACAGAAGGCTGCCTCCGTCCGGAAAGATGGTCCTAAAATCATCTACGGAAGCCTTAATGGAATCAGGCGTATGTGCCCCATCAAGGATTACAGGAGCTTCCCTGTCCATTATTTCAAAACGTGCCCTTAAAACTGCTTTGGCCAGCCCTTCTTTTATTTGACCCTGGCTGCAGCCGGCATGGCTGGCTGCCATGGCTGCCAGGGCGGCATTCCTGGCTTGTACCCGGCCTATAAGCTTTGTGGCAAGAACGGTTTTTGTGATGGGCGGCAAAATGCTTTCCATGATAAAACTGCTGCCGCCTTGGCTTATGGTAATTCCCGTTAAGCTGTATTCGTCATCCAGGACATGTATTTCCGAGCCCATGCCGGCAGCTTTTTCCTTGAAAACATGCAGCGCGTCCGGCTTTGTACTGCTGGTAAATACCGGAATTCCGGGCTTTATTATTCCGGCTTTTTCTGAGGCTATCTGCGCTATGCTGTTTCCTAAAAGCTCTGTATGTTCCAACTCTATTTCTGTTATAAGGCAGGAAAAGGGTTTTACAACATTGGTGGAATCCAGTCGGCCCCCAAGGCCCACTTCCAGCACTACATCTTCGCAGCCGGCTTTTTTAAAGCATAAAAATGCCAGCATGGTTAACAGCTCAAAATAGGTGGGGCTTTCTCCTCCAGGAAAGGCTGCGGGGCTTTCTACAGGCAAGCCGGCTGCCAGTTCGTTGGCAGCAGCCAGAAGTATTTCGTTTTTTACTGGCTCCCCGTCTATGTTTATGCGCTCTGTGTAGTAGAGCAGATGAGGCGAAGTATAAAGCCCGGTCCTTCTGCCAACAGCACGCAGTATGGCTGCCAGCATGGTAGAAGTGGAGCCTTTGCCTTTTGAACCAGCCACATGGAATATGCGGTATGCTTCGTCCGGTTTGTCAAAAAGTTCCTTTAGTTTTTGCATTCTGTCCAGGCGATATTCTTTTGGGTCGGCCTTGCGCTCAAAGTTAAGGAAGCGGTTTAAAAAGGCATATACTTCTTCCGGATTATGGAATTCCATTTTTACCCCCAGGCAGAAAGGAGAATAGCCCTGGCTGCATCAATTTTCAAGCTGTTTTCTATGGCTTCAAAGCCTGGGTTGGCGTTCACTTCGCATACATAAAAGCTTGGTTCTTTTTTGCTGCCAAAGAGGTAGTCCACAGTGCCGTAAACTAGACCGCTCTGTTTAAAAATATAAGCGGCTTCTTTGAGGAGGCTTTCTGGGGCCAGAAAAGGCTTCATTATGGCGCCCTGGTGGGTGTTGGACAAAAGCCCCTGTCCCTGCCGCTTTGCTACCTTTACCATGCTGTCATCAAATTTTGCAAAAAAGAAGCGCAGGTCTTTGCCATGGCTTTCTTTAATATATTTTTGGGCTATATAAGGCTCCCTTTTTAAAAGCCTGGAAGCCAAAAAGCCCAGCCATTCCTCCGTGCTGCTTACAAGTACTATGCCCCTGCCCATGCGGCCAAAGCGCGGCTTGCACACAAAGGGCATAGCTAAAGGCGGCTCCGCTCCGTCTGCCAAAATGGCTTTAGTTTCAGGATGTGCTATGCCTAGCCTGTTAAAAAAGTCGGCGCTTTGCAGCTTGTCGTCAGCCAGTCTTACTGCGCCAAAAGGGTTTATAGTCTTTATAGCCCTTTCTTCCAGAGCTTTGTAAAGCCTTGCCGGCAGCTCCCCACGCAAAATGGCAGTATGGCCCATGCAAAATGCTATAGCTTTTTGCATGTCGCCATTAGGCCCAAAAACCATTGCGTCGTAGTCCAAGCCCAAGGTTTTGGCGGTTTCTTTTAAGCGCCTGGCCGGGTAAAAGCTGTCCAGATAGGAATTGTCATCGGTTTTAAGTCCGTACACAAGCCTGATAGCCATTTATAAACCCTGTTTTTTTTTGGCTGTGCAAATTGTCCAGGTTACAGGCCAGTCTATCCAGGCGTTTTTTAATGCCGCTTTAAGGGCGTCTAGTATTTCTTCTATTGCGGCAGGTTTCAGGCAGCTTCTTATATGCTTGCCATAGGCTGATGACGGCGCAAGCCATGCATCTATATCGCCGGCGCCAAGGCTGCGCTTAAGCTTGTACCTGTATGAGCCTGTGTATCCGGGCTCCAGTTCAAGGCTAGTTAAAACAGCTTCCAGCTTTTTTGGGCTGTAACCCGGGCTAGCTCCGGAAGCAAAAAAGTCCGCATCGGCCTTGTAAAAAAGTTCCATGGTGCCGGAAGCCAAAATGGCTTTTACAAGCCCCGGCAGAATCCCAGGGACGGCTTCCTTTTCTGCAAGGCCAAGGCTAAGCTCCGGGCCCGCAGTCTTTATAATGGCAGCCAGCTCCGCTATGGCGGCAGCATCGTTTTTGCATGCCGACAAAAAGCCCGGCGCAATTATACAGTCAAAGCTGGAATGAGTTGCGGCATCCCTGGCTGCTTCTCTTATATTATTATAACTTTCTGCCATTGCAATAGCCGGTCTTTGCAATTCCTCAAGATCATTAAAGGCATAGGCCAGCCTGTCCATGGCTTCTGCGCTTTTTACTATGGCCGTTACGGAGCCCTCGTGGCAGTACTGCACGGCTTCCCTTATAAAAAGCCCGCTATCGTCAGCCAGCACCAGGGCATTGACATGGCGTAGAGGGAAGAGGGCGCGGAAAAACTCGTCCCTTAAGCCCATAAGGCCATGCGCCGCGCCGGAACCAGCCCGCTCGGCCCAGGCCCTGCCGCGCTTTTCTGGCTCCTTGTCCGGCTCTGCTGACAAGGGCTGGCAGTCCTTGTTTTCCAGCCAGGCAGCCAGCTGGGCATCCCTTCTGTGCATTACAGCGCTTCTTATGCTTTTTTCGTAGCCCTGGCTGCCAGCCTGGTAAAAAACTGCCCCGCGGTATGAATCCGGCAGGTATTGCTGGGCTGCCCAGTGATCCCTGTAAGCGTGGGGGTACAGATAGCCTGCTCCGTGGCCAAAGCCTTTTGCGTCACGGTTTGCGTCCTTTAAATGATCCGGCACCTCTGCCATCTCCGCCTCTACGGCAGCCAGGGCGTCAAAGTAACCTATTGCTGAATTGGACTTGGGCGCGGCGGCCAAAAAAAGCGTAGCCTCTGCCAGCTGGTACTGGCCTTCAGGGAGGCCTATCCTGTCGTAGGCAGCAGCACAGCTTGCTACTATGCTTATGGCTTCCGGGCATGCAAGCCCAACATCCTCGCTGGCTGCTATTAAAAGGCGCCTGAAAATAAAGCGGGGCTCTTCTCCTGCGTATATCATTCTGGCAAGCCAGTACAGGGCCGCATCCGGGTCCGAGCCCCTGATGCTTTTAATAAAGGCGCTTATGGTGTCGTAATGGGAGTCGCCGTCCTTGTCGTAAAGTATGGCGCGCTTTTGTATGCTTTCTTCTGCGGCTCCTATGCTTACAGTAATGCTGCTGCCGGGCGGAAGGGGCCAGCCGTCCGAAGTCTCCACAGCCAGTTCCAGTGCGTTAAGCAGGCTGCGGGCGTCTCCGTCGGCAGTTTTTACAAGATGCGTAAGAGCTCCTTCTTCAAAGCCTATGTTCCACTGCCCGTAGCCTCGCTCCTTGTCTGCCAGTGTTGCTTTGGCGGCCTTTAAAAGCTCGTCCTCGCTTAGCTGCCTTAGCTGGAACACCCTGGAGCGGGACACTAAAGCCTTGTTTACTTCAAAAAAGGGGTTTTCTGTTGTGGCGCCAATAAGAATTATGGTGCCGTTTTCTACATAAGGCAGGAGGGCGTCCTGCTGGGCCCTGTTCCATCGGTGTACTTCGTCCACAAAGAGTATGGTTTTTCTGTCGTAAAGCTTGTGGTCCCGCTCGGCGGATTCTGCGGCGTCCCGTATGGCCTGCACCCCGGCCAGAACTGCGTTAATGGACAGAAAGCGGGAACTCGTGCTGCCGGCTATGACGCGGGCAAGCGTTGTTTTGCCTGTGCCTGGCGGGCCTGACAGAATTATGGAAGACAGCCTGTCCAGCTGAATGGCGCGCCTTAAAAGACGGCCAGGGCCTACAATATGGTCCTGGCCTATAAACTCTTCCAGTGTCCTAGGGCGCATCCTGTCTGCCAGGGGCGCCTTGCCGGAGTTTTTCTGAAAAAGTTCCGCGCTCACGGCTTTGGGGGCTTATTCCCTGAGCCACTGGCTCCACTTGGAGCCGTCAAAGTAGTTGGCCCATAGCCCGTCGCCGTAAGTAAGGGCGTACAAAACTTGGGTGCCTCCCATGCCTATAAGAGCCATGGATGTTATTTTTTGGCCAGCCAGGCTGGCAGCAAAGTTGGTGGTATCTGTCAGAGCAGATGCTGTTGCCTCTGTAAGCGCAGTTCCGCTCAAAGTAAATTCCTTGTAACCGGATGCCCTGGGCAGGTCATTTGCGGAGCGTGGCTGGGCGTCAGTTCCCACTAGCAGTTTATTATTGTCATAAAACAGCGGCTCTGTAAAAGACAGGTTTGAGTCCACAGTTTTAGTTATCCAGCTATTACCGTCTGTAGAAGCATACAGTTTGCCGCTCTTGTCGCTTAGTACAAGGCTAGAGCCTTGGGCCGCTATGCCTCCGTAAATTGCAGTTGAAGGGCTTTTGGGCTCAGTTGTAGATGAAGAAACTACAGCAATTGCTGTTTCATCAGTGCCGCTAAGCAAAGACTTGCCGGCAGTAAAATAATATGTTCCATTAGCGTAAGCCACAGAATTGGGCAGGCTGAAATCTGTACTGCCCTGGACCGTGGCTCCGGCGGGATAAAAAGCGCTGCCGTTAAGATAATAAAGCCAATACTTCTCATCGTCACCTGCTTTTGCATATGTTGCCAAAAAAAGCTTGCCATTGGCGCTTAGCAGTTTTTGTGCGCTTTGGCCGGTCGGTATGTCTAGCTTGCTCCAACTCCCGTCATAAGAAAAAACGCCCAAGTCGCCCGCATTTGTATCCTTAAAGAGCACGTACAGATTGCTGCTTACAGTAACTCCTGAAAGGGCAAAGTAGGACTTGCCCTGCACGCCCGCGGGCAAACTGCCGCTTACTGTCCAGGTATTGCTTCCGTCGGCCTTGCTCCAAAGCTGGCCAGATCCAAGGTAGTTTGTTGTTCCGAGCCTGGCAACAAAGGCGGGGTTGCTTCTTATAAGGCCCTTGGTCTGGTTTTCGTAAAGGGGTTTTTCGTGCGCTATCCTGTAAAAAATGCCGGAAGGCCCTTCTTCGCAACTTGCAAACAGCAAGGCCAAAACTGCAAGGCCAAAAATAATAGCTTTATTCTTCATTTTAACAAAATTCCTTACATGTGATATGCCACAGACAGGGTGGTCTCAAGAAAGAAGCCAAGCATGGACTGTTCGCTGTTTTTAAAAAACTGGGGTATAAAGTTTGCAAAAAGCTTAAAGGAATAACTCATGTCCGCATTGGCCTTCCATAAAAAGGAGGAGCCAAGCTTGGCAAGGGCATCTATATGCTTGTAGCCCCCAATTGAAGAAATGGCCATGCCAAGGCCGGCAGAAGGGGCTATGGCAAAGGAGCCTATAGGAAAGTATCTAGCCATTCTTACAGAAATGGGCGCCACAAAGAGGGTGTCCTTGTTCTGGCTGCCTATAAAGCCCCCTGCAAACTCGCCTTCTATGGCCCAGTTGGGCATAATAAAGCCTGCATAGCTTATGGTAAAGGCAAAGCCGGGATAGGAGTTGGCCTTCATAAAGCTGCCGCTGTCAAAATGATAAAAACCCAAGGGGAATACGGCTCCCAAAGACAGGGACAGTATACCATCGCCCTTTTCAAAGGAATTGAACTGTCTTGCAGCCATTAAGCTGCCATCTTGATCCGGCAGTTCTGTTGACAAGTCCTGTGCAAAAATGGCGGTGCCAGATAGCAGTAATAAAATGATTAAAACAGGAATAAAGGAGCGCATTCTTCCTCCATAAATAAACATACAAAATAAGCAAGTGACTATAACATGCTGCGCTTGTATCTGAAAAGGCTTGTAAAGCATTTTGGTTACCATTAAAAAAAGCCTAAACCTCAAATTATTTATTTAGTTCCTGGAAGCTTAGTGACAAAGGCAATTTTGTTAAAAATAGTACTTTATAGAGTATATAGCCATTCTTTTCATACAATATACAGTACCAAAAGCAAGTGTCTCAAAGGTTCCAGGAACTATAAATTGTTTATATGGTTTTTTGGGGCAGTCTTTATCCTTTTGGCAGCAATAATGTTCCATGCAGAAGAAAAACTGCCGGATTTTACCCAATCCAGCTCTGCCATGGCCAGTATGGCTGTTTTGGAGCGCAGTTTTGGTGCTTTTATTACAGACTGTTTGTAGGCCGAAGCATCCCAATTTTCAAGGCTTGCGCAATACATGCCTATGCCTGATTCAAAAGGTCCTTTGTCATATAATGTTTTGTTTTTGCCTTGTAAAAGGGCGGTCAGTTCGTTTGATTTGATTTGCATTTCTTCAGAAAAGGCCAGAAATGCATCCTTTTTGTGTATTTCAAGGCCATCCAGCTCCATTTTAAGGCCATAGTTTATTGCAATATGCTCCAACTCCGTCTTGCTGATACAGTTTTCCAGCCATACCAAAACCGGATAGTCAAAATAGGCCCTATAGCCGCGGCAATTTTTTAATGAACAGAAAGAGCGCCTGAACATGGCTGTTTCTCTCAAAATATTGCCCGGAGCTATTAAAACAAGGGCCAAAGACCGCAATATGTCACTTGTTTGAGGCATAAAGCCATAGTATACTGCAGACAATCCAATGTAAAGGAAGGAAAATATGGATCCCAAGGCAGACAGAATAGCCAAGCACTTGACTGCAATCATTTCGTCCTGGCCTGGGGTGGAATGCATTTTGGCCTGCGAAGCTTCCAGAATTGATGTAATGGATCCATACTTTGCCCTGGTTCTGGACGTGTACTATTCGGGGACCATACCAGGTATTGCAGAAAGGCAGGCAATACTGGATGACCCGGGAGCCTTTGAAACCTCCAGGGGCGGAGAAAAAGACAGGTTCTTCCTGGACGGCCTGCCAATAAGGGTGGAGTACAAAAAGACCAAGAGTTTTGACCAGCTTATATCCAAGCCCTACGACATGTTATGGCTTTTAAGCTCATCCGGCAGCTATATAATTTACCGTTTTTTAAACGGAGAAAAGCTGTTTGCCCGTTCGGACTGGCTGGATTCCGTAAAGCTTGCCATAAATGACATAAAACCCGAGTTTTGGGAACAGCTGGCAGAGAACTACAATTTTAAAATTGAGCATGCCTTGTCGGACCTTGGCGGGGCAGCTTTAAAAGAAGACAGTTACTTCTACCTGGTTTCATTGACCGGTTTTTTAAAAGCCTGTGTTTCCGCTCTTTTTGCATATAATAAAGAATGGGAACCGTCCGAACGCCTGCTGACCGAAGAGCTTATGAAATTGCCTGCACTGCCCAAAGGCTTTAGCGGCCTGTGGGAGCTGCTATTAAAAACAGACGGCTCGGTAGAGCCTTCCAAAAAATACAGAATAGCCCAGCAAATAGCTGCCAGCATAATCAAACTTGAATAAACCAAAAAACCTTGCTTTATTATTACTGTTCCTGGCTGCAGCCTGTTTTTTGGCCTCATGCAGCCCAAACTATGTGGATGGACTGTATTTTACAC
Source organism: Spirochaetota bacterium (assembly GCA_029548805.1). Lineage (GTDB taxonomy): Bacteria > Spirochaetota > Spirochaetia > Treponematales > UBA12059 > SZUA-370. Next base: position 22,390 of record JAKPMS010000106.1, read on the forward strand.
AAGACAATGGCAAGACCTTGCGTATCTACAGGGCAGACAAGAGCGAAAAGAGCAAGTCAGGCAACAAGCTTGTTTTATTAGGCAAGGAAAGTCTTTTTTTTACTGAAGCTCCTGCACAGGCACGGGAAAATTGCGACCTTAGCATTGTTTTGGGCCGGATAGCTCCCGGCAAAGAAAGCCTAGCTGTCCAGATAGGCTTGTACGAAAAAAAACAAAAAAAGACAGTAAGCCGTTCATACAATTTTTCTTTACCCTATGAACGCAATTATGAGTTAAGAATAGCTGTAGAAGCCGGCTTTGAGCTTTCCGGTATAGCTTTTAAGCCGGACAATCAGGATGTTTCTGTTCTGGGCATAGGCTATAAAAAAAGCTTTAGCGGGCTTGAGCGCCAGGACAGTTTGCTTAAAACCGATTACACGAGCGCCAAAAACCTAGCTGCCAGTTCCGGCAAATCCATAATACTAAACAACAAAAAATCCGTAACGGCCAGCGTGTTTGCCAAAATCGTAGATGCAGGCCTGCTTAAAATTACCGGGCAGGATGGCTCCGGCGGCTTTTCTGCAAGGCTGGAAGACGGTAAAAGCCTGTATGTTCCGGCCTCTCTTTTGTCTTCTTCAGTAATAGTTGAAGCAGAAGGCGGCATTGCCGAAGCCTATGTTGTGGATGATGCAAAGCCGGCATTGGCCGATCTGCACAGCCTTTTATGGATGGAGCCTGGCGGGCAGGGCAGGCGCTATTTCCGCTGGTCGGAACTGCCCGATACGCTTGTGATAGTTTTTGACGATTACGACTATCAGGATGAATATTTGAAACGCCTTGCTTTTTTTGCGGAAAAACCCGGTTTCAGGGGCAGGGTAGCCATGGATGCGGAAATAGCAGGGCTGCATGGCTGGAACGCCCATGATTATTCTCCAGAAACCCTTGCCGGCTTTTTCAACAAGGCAGCTCCAGGCATTCTTAACAAAAGCGAACTTGAGCTCAAAGAGCTTTTAAAAAGTAACGGTATACTGGTACAAAAGGGCAATACTCTTGCAGCCGGGCATGGTGCCCTTATTTCAATTGCGCTGGAATCCACTTCTTCTCTTAGGCGACTTTTTATGGACCACGAAGCTTCGCATGGCCTGTACTTTCAGGATGCAGATTACAGGAAGCTTGCTGCCAGGCTGTGGGCTGCACAAAGCCCGGCGGCAAGGCGTTTTTGGCGCATTCATCTGGCATGGAGAAGGTACGATATTACTGACCAAGGCCTGTGCATAAACGAACACCAGTCCTATCTTGTCCAGCAGGGAGCATCCAATACCCGCGTTTATCTGGAGTCTGTGGCAGATCGCCTTGCAGAAGCTTACCCGGAGCGAGCAGAAGCCATTATGGAAGACGCTGAGCTGGCTATTTTGGAAGCAGAAGAAGCTATAAGGCAGTTCAATCTTTTTTTAAAAGGCAAATACGGGCTGTCTGCAGGAAATTTTGGCAAAGGCAAAAGGGAAAAGTAGTTTCTGGAAGCTTGGTGACAATTACAATTTTGGCAAAAACCATACTCTGTATAGTATATACCCTGGCATCTTCATACAATATATAGTATTGAACATAAAAGCCACTAATCTTCTAAGAACTAGCTATGGCTTTTATAAAAGCGGATGGTTTGAATAATTGTTCAGTTCATCTCCTAATACCTGCATGCACCATGCCCTGGTTTCGGCTAAAAGTTCGGATGGGCCTGGAGGGTGTTGCCCCGATTCTCTCCTGAATGCAGCAGCGGCAGGCAGCATGGTTGTCCATAAATCCTTGTCATGGGCAGACAATGTGTCAAGATAAGCCTGCGCCTGGCCTTGCGGTTCGGCAAGACTGACTATATCCGCTTTATAATCAGCCAAAAAGCCTTCAGAGCTGATAAATGGTCTGCCAGAAGCAAAAACCTTGCCCGCATCCCTTCTTTCTGCCTTGTTTGTCAAAAACATTTTTGTCATAACCCCCATACCTTGCTCTCTGAACAGCTGTGCGGGCAATTGCTCGTCCAAAAGCTCAAATCTTTCCTTATATGCCACTAGCGGTTTTGTTATATAGCGGAACAGGCCGTCTTTTTCTTCTTCTCTTTCTATAAGCTGGTTTCGGTATAAAAAATCGGAGAACAATGCCTCAGCGGGTTTAAGCCTGCCTTGCCGTATATAAAAATACGGATATATGTATGTTCCGCGAGCATAGCTTTTGCCGTAAGGATAAGAATAGTCGGCACCAAAAATTTTGATCCTTTTTGCGCCCAAATAATTGGCAAGAGAGACAGCAGCATGGGTAACATTGCCGCCGGAAGTATCTACAATGGGGAATGGCCTCAACTTGGATGCGAGATATCTGGACAGGGGATGGCCGGAAGAAAAAAAGTATGGCATTTTTGCAAGCCTGGCCACTGTAGGGGGTGAAGCCAGGTCCAGAAAAAGAGGTATGGAAGGAGGCAGGCCAAGGCTGAAGTGATAATAACTTATATGCTGGCAGTCTATGCTTATGACTGCATCAGGCTCCAGTCCGTTTTCCAGCAGCGCGCGCAGGCTGGTGTCGGTAGCTATCAGAAATGCATTTTTGGGTCTGTTTGCCAATTCCTGTAGGGCTTGTTCCAAAGAAGGCCCGGCTGCGCTAATGTATGCTTCTGTTATGGTAGCTACTGGGGGAGTAGGCAATGCGGACAGTTTTAGGTTGCGAATGATGTTGGAAAACCATCTCTTCCCAAAAAAGGATTGCACGGAATAATCATCTGATATAAGCGCTATTGCATTTCTGATGGATTTTACAGCGCGGGAAAAAACATCTGCCCTTAGATCCGTGCGATTTATCAAAGGAACAGTAAAAAAATCGCCGCCCAGGACCGGTACATAGTTGGAAGCCAGGGCTTTGTAAAAATCATCATCGTCGGGGTCCAGCAACAGCTTTAGTCTGCGGTCACCTAAAATATGGCTAAGATCCAAAACACCCAAAATGGATTTGAGCTCACTGCTTCCGTATTCTACAATAATGCCTTTTACCATTTTGCCGCTATTTAAAAAAGCGTCTATTAAATATCCGGCACCCAGGCCCAAAAATACAAAAAAGCCTTCCTTGCTGTAAGTTTGCGCAAGCTTGTATGCCTCTTTTTCCGGATCAAAACGGGAGTGAAAAAAAACCTTGTTGCCGTTCTGGTACATGTAAGGAACAGCCTTGCCGCTTTTAGACAGCTCAAAGCGGATGTGTTCGGAGGCTGCTGCTGAGCGGATTTTGTCGCAGCAGACAGTTCCATGGCAGGATGCAATAGCCAGCATGTTTCTTTCAAATATATGATTATCTGTCACGCTTCTTCTCCAAGCAACCCTGTTAGCAGCCCTGCTATGGCAGCGTCGGCCAGCTCCATAACAGCTTTGGCATCAGCCGGTTTTGCCTGCCCTCTGGCAGCAGCGCTTAGCAGTTCTGCGCTTTCCTTAGGTGCCAAGGCCGTCAAATACATGGATGCTTCCTCATTTATGCTTGTTTTATCCAGGACTGCCCTTAAAATGCTGTCTTCTGCCTTTTTTTTTATGGAGCCAAGGATGGCTGCCTCTATATTTTCCTGAGATAAATTGTTAGTATTGTTTAACAACATGTTGTCCTGTTGCAGCCTTGTTCCGGCCTTGCTGCTTTCTGAAATTTCAAGCCCTTCAAATGCGGCTTTTAAAGCGGACAAGGGCATGGTTTTTATAGGCGTTTCCTGTGGTGAATCACTGAATCTTGTGCAGCGATGGTAATTATTTTTGCCTATACCTATTCCGTTTGCATACACGGAAAAAGCCCTTGAGCTTCTCCACCCGTCTTTAGAAAGCTTTTTGGGGTATGTTTCATAAATTCTGCCGCTTCTCATGCTTTCCAGCGGTTTTGTTCTGCTGACCTTTTCAGTTTCCAGATTATTGAAAGCATAATGTATTGAGTGGTCAACATGCTTATGTGCTGCCAGGTCATAACCAACAATAAATACTTCCCCTTTTGTCATTTTAATGGCCAAGGATAGTGCGGTGCCGCTGGAGCTTCCTGAGGCAGCTGTTTCCAGCCATGGATAAGCCATGCAATTGAGTGTCTCCTGCTCAAAAAGGAGGCCCGTGTACAAAGGCAAAACAGGGTTTTTGGTCAGGGCATCGCAAATAGTGTATGCGCTTGGCGGGATGGCCAGCTTGAAAGCGGAAGCAGCAAGCTGTCTTTGGTGCAGTGCATTCCAAAAGCCGGGGTCGGTAGAAACTACCAGTTCTGGCTCAAGCTTGTATGATGTTAAAGCAGGAAGGGCTGAGGAAAGGGCAAAAATCCTGGCTTTTCCGGCATGCTCACGTAAACAGGAAAGGCTGTCATCTAGGCCGGGTCCGGCGCAGGCCACAACAATGGGTTTGTGGCTTTGTTCCGGAACAGCCAAAACAGGCCCTGCCTTTGCAAAGCGCAGGCAGTTTTTTAGCCAGCGCCTGGCCCAAAACCTGCTGCTGGCGGCGCTTGCCCCGGCTTCTTCCAAAACAAGCTTTATAGTACTCATTATTTTGTCCGAAACCAAAGGAAAGGCCTTCATAACAGGCTTCCATTCCACTACGCTTACTCCGCCTGGCAGCAAATCCGCTTTTAAACCGGCCCTAAGAAAGTTTTCCAGGCTTTCTGCGGATTCGGGATGCCAGTGCAGTGTTGGCAAATGTACTTCTGTACCCAAAAAACTGTCCGTGGGCTGCAATAACATGACTTTGGCCACGGGAAACATCCTGGAAACAGCTTGTCCTATATAATTTTTGCCGCCGCCAACAATAATGACTAGTGCCGGATTTTTATGGCCAAGACTGCTTTCCGCATATCTTTCGGCTTCGGCCATAGGTGCGTAGCGTGAATGAAAAGAGTCCGGGTTAAAGCTCATTTAAAAAAGTTTTGATATTTTCTGCCAATATGGCTTCATTGCTTTCTGTAATCAAATCTATGCTTATGCTGTTGCCTATAAAATTTTCGTCATCGCAGCCAAAAAAAGCTTTGCCTTTTAACAGTTTTAGCAAGTGTTTGGCCAGCAAATCAGGATCGGCTTTTGTGCGGGTATAAAAAATGCATAGTGCTCCGGAGTTTTCCAGATCAAAAATCAGGCCCTGGCTGCCAAATGCATCACGAATCAGCTGTACTGCCTTTGAGTCCAAAGCACATTCTATGACTAACAAAGAAAAATATGAAAAACCCTTGTTGGCTGCAGAAAGTATGGCATCTAGAACTTTTCCGTCATCAAGTTGCGAGTTTAGCGAATTTTGGAATTTTTTTTTTCTTCCGGATAGTCTTTGTTATCCAGTTTGCCAAGCCTGGAAGCCAGTTCAAGAAGTCCCATTATAAAAGTCCCAATTCGTCAAACAATTTTTTGTAGCTGTCGTAATACTCGCTGGAAGCAAATTCTTCAATTTTTTCTTCCGGCAGCGATGCCAAAAGCTGGTCCAGATACAAAAGAACCGATTTGACATCCTGTTTCAGTTTGTCGGGTTTGTCATCAGGAGCTGCAACAGCAGCCGGCTGGCTTTCTTTTGTCTTGGCGGCATCTTCTGCCGGGAGGGCTGCATATTCTTCTGTTTTCGACGCCGATGGTGGCGAAATGTCTTGCAAGCCGCCATTTTCATGGCTTTCTATAGGAAAATCGGAAATATCTCCGAACGGCATTTTGCTGTCCGCAATTTCCGGTGCAGATAGATCCAGGTCCAGGCTGTCTTCTACATACTCCTGTATGTCATCAATATCCACATCTTCAAGTATGGCTTCGGCTTCCTGCGTATTTTCCATTATTGCATCAGATCCGACAAAAAGCGAATCGTCCAGGCTGCTTGCAAAATCATCCGGATGGGGTACCGGCATATCCAGGGCATAGTCGGCTTCGCTGTTGAGCCCGGCCAGTTCTTCCAGGTCTTCCAGGGAGTCCAGAGAAGCTTCCGGGCCATAACTGGCTTTAACGGCTTCATTGTTTTCTTTATGAAGCTCCATTCCGCCCAATTCTTCAGTTTCAGGAAGCTCTTCCAGCTCAAACAGCTCTTCTTCTTCTACTATTTCTGGGACTGCATCCAAAGCTGTTGTTGTTGTCTTATCTTCCGCTTCTATGTCCAGAACAATCTCGCTATCCAGGTTTTCTGCTATAGGGGTTTCCAGATCATCATCTGCGGCTTCTATTACAGGCAGAGCTTCTTCATCTTCTGGACCAAAGGTCGAGTCTATAATTATTCCAAGGTCAGAGGGATCAGGTTCGATCAGCGGCGGTTCTTCTATCTGGTCTAGCTCAAAATCATCAAGTGCCGAAACTTCTTCGTCCAAAAAGCTGGTATCTTCGGGTGCATCGGTAATTGGAACCAATACTTCCGACATGGCTTTTGCTTCTTTTTCGCTTGTTTCATAAGTTGGCAAATCTATGGTTTCTATGCCTGCTTCATAATTGCCGTCTTCTGGCAGCAAGTCTTCTTGTATTTCTGTTTCTGTATAGCTATCTTCAGGCAAATGGCCGCCAAGCTCTTCCACTGTCTCATCAAGGGTCTGGTCGGCAAATTCTTCGGTAAAATCTGCGGAATTCAGAATATTGTCAAGCTCGTCTCCAGTCAGGGCAATGGTATCGTCTTCTTCGTCATCAAAGAAACCACCGCCAGAAGGCTCTTCTATATCATCAGCTTGGACTGTTTCTTCCTGTTCTTCTGCGTTTGCTGGCATTGCGGTTTTAAGACTGGAAAGCTGGCTTCTGAGGCTTACAAGTTCATCTTTTATAGAAGCCAGTTCAGATGCTATTTTAAGCAAAAGGTCCGAAGAAGCTTGTGTCCGGGCTTCGGACAAATCATCTTCCAGTGCTTTTACATCATCAAAAATGGCTTTGCCAGGGATAACACTGTCAGGCTTGCTTTCATCAACGCTGTCAATAGCTACATCTTCAATTTCAAGGGAAGGAATAACGCTTTCCTTTTGCTCTTCAGCTTGGTCAAAAAAAGGATCAAGGCTGTCATCCAATGAATCGGCTGCTTCAAAGCTTGTTTCTGTGGCAGTGACAGAAGCCGGTTCCGGAAGGCTTACATCATCAAAGGCATCCAGATCAATAGATTCAAAATCGTCGCCAGATTCCTGTAAAAGCTCTGTATCCAGGTCATTGACAATGGCTGCAGTGTCAACTGCCGGAGAAATTGAATCCTCAAAACTTAAATCTATATCCAGTTTTTCAAAATCCTGTTTGTCATTGGCTATTTCAAGTGAATCTTCCAAATTGACAGCAGTATCCAAATTGGATTCCGATTCGGATTCATTTACCATCCCAAATTCTTCAATGCTGATTTCTGTAGCAGCAAAACTGTCCTTGCTACGCTCGGGGGTATTTATTTTTTCTTCTTTTACATGGATTTCTTCTTTGAATGGTTCCAAATCATCCAGATCCACGTCAAAAACGCTGTCTTCAAGTATGTCATCAGATATTACTTCATGGCTTTTGGCAGTTTTGCTTTCCGCTGCCGCTTTGTCCTGCCCAATTTCCAACTCTGGCAAATCATCCAAAAAGTCAAAGTCCAAGGATATGCTTGTTTCCTCTTCTGGAGAGGGCAAGCTTTCAACTGTATCAAAAATATCCGAATCATCGGACAAAGAGGATGCTTCAATTTTTTGTTCAAAAGACGGTTCTTCAGCAATTTCCTCAGGGACAAGTTCATCCAGTATGTCTTGAGGTTCAGATTTTACCCAAACACCATAGCGCTCGAGTTCCTGCTCGGGTGTAGGATCAGGGAATTTTATATCTTGCCGGGTCTTATTCTGCATGACTCTTGCACTCCGTAAACTGGATTGGTCTCATCCAAGTATCGGCTTAATTATAAAAAAAATATACATGCTTTGGGTGATTTTAGCAAGTTTTGATACTTATAATTCCGTTTTCACCCGTTAATTTAAATCTAATAGCGCTTACAATGCTTGTCAACCCGCTTATGTGCATTTAATTTTTCAAGTAAACCGTATCTTGTTCCGTAAATTATATGGATGAAACGAATATTGTTGGCCTCTGTTGTCACTACCATCATTGTGTACTGTGTTCTCAGTATCAGCCTGGGGCCTGCCGGTTATTTGGCAAGCATAAAAGCATCCAGCGCTTCCGACAAAATGATCGGGAATATCCAGTCCCTTTCCGAACTGAATGAAAAATACTACCAGGAATACCTTGCCATAAACGATAATCCGGCGGCTCAGGCGCTTGAAGCACGCTCCCTGGGCTATCTGGCAGAGGGAGAAGTGGCCTTGCGTATTAATATAAAGACTCCCTTAATTAGCCCAGAAGAGCCTGGCGGCATAATATATTACGAAGCTTTCAGCATTTTGACAGATAAAAAGATAAAAATTTTGTCGGCTTTATCCGCTATTCCGTTTTTAATCCTTGGCATTTTTTTGAGGAATCACAGAAAAACCCATGCTTTGTAAGCGGTTTTTGTGGCCAAAACTAGCAGCCAGGAACTAAAAAAACCAAAGGCGTTTTACGGGTTTATCCTTGTCCAGACAGCCTCTCTGCTGTAATTGTTGTCTACCTGTAAGGATGAAGCCCTGCCGCTTACAGCACTGGTTGCCTTGATGCCTGACAGGATGTTTTTATCACTTGCAAGTTTGAACTGCCATTCCATTGGTCTTGCCAGTTCGGATATTTTCTTAGCGTCAGCAAAGCTAATGCCTGAGGATCTGTACATTACTGGGTCATTGGGCTGATCTTGCATAACGGTTATGGATGATTGGTCAATTTTGATACGCAGTTTAAGGATACCGCCGCCGCTTAAAACTGCAATGGCCGTGGAGTTTTGCAAAATGCGTATGGTTTCAATGCCCTT
>JAKPMS010000122.1 GCA_029548805.1 Spirochaetota bacterium
ACAATAAACTCTTCTCCGCCATAACGGGCGATTATATCGGTATTTCTTATGGCGGAGTTTATGTTTTGGGCAACAGCTCTTAGAACTGAATCCCCTACCGCATGTCCAAGCTTGTCATTGACGCTTTTAAAATGGTCTATATCCAGCATAAGAACATGGAGCTTTTCTTTATACCTGATAGCCCGCGCAAAAAGATGCGAAGCTGCCTGGTCCATATAGCGTCGATTGTAAATTCCTGTTAGCCCGTCTTTAAAAGAAAGGTTCCACAGTTCGGTATTTTCTTTTTCCAGCTTTTTTAGTTGGGTCTCGCTGGAAAGGAGACTAAACCTTGCAAACCTGGCTACATAAACGGATGTAATGACTGCCAGTCCAAGTACAACAAGATTGTCAGAATACAGGCTGTAGCCAAAGGCTTTTCCAAATCCCAAAACAAAAAAGGCTGCAGCTAGGATGGATATTACAAGAATTCCAGTTTTATTCCAAAACATGGAACCCAATACAACCATGCCAGGTATTAACAGAAATGGCATACGGCCATAGCGAACATCCAGAAGCGCTATAAGGAGGGAAATAAAGCACAACAGCAATGCCAATGTACTGCGTGTTCTTGAATACTTTGCTACAAATGAACTTTCTTTTCTGAACAAATAATCAACATACAAAACCAATACAGATAATATTCCCAGCGCCGGCAAGCCAAAAAGGACAAGTTTGTCCAGCAAGCTAATAGTGTCAGTTTTTATAAAGCCCATTCTTATAATAAGCAATACAAAAACCAGCAACAAAAAAGCCAGGTTCTGCAGTTTGTAGCCAAGCTCCGAAATAATAAAAATGGGCTTTTCTTTGTTAAAGGCCTTTTCCTTCATGTCCAATATCAGCCTTTGGCAGCCAGTTTTTCTTTTTCTTCCAGAATTTTTGCATAGGCTTTTTCATCAATAGGGTAGAATTCTACCAATACTATGGCCCCTATCAATACTATAGCCGGGAAAATGCCTATTATAAGCCGTATCGCCATAATTGAGCTGGCTGACTGAATAGCATTGGCCACATAACCGCCCAAGTTCAAAACCATTCCGGAAACTATAATGGCAAAAGAGGTGCCAACCTTGGCCATAAAGGTCCATATCCCGTAAAAAGCCCCTTCTTTGCGCTTACCGGTTTTGACCGCATCATATTCCACCGTATCAGGAACCATGGCCCAGGGAGATACATAACCAAGGCCTATACCAATACCTGCCCAGGCCATAACAACAAGGAAAAACCTGATCCCAAGGGTATGACCAAAAAGAAAAATAAGAATAGCTGCAGAAGCAATGAAAACAAAGGACAGCTGATAGGTTCGTTTTTTGCCCAGCTTTTTGGATATCAATACCGAAACAGGAATAAATACCATGGCAACCACGAGAAGCATCAGCATGGCAATGGTAGCCATACCCTCGTTATGGTAAATATAGTTGAAATAATATGCAATTATGCCCTGCATAAAGTTCAAGCCAGCCAAGTTAAGGGCATAAGTCAATAAAAGTATTACATAGGGTTTGTTTTTGAATACAGACAGATAGGTTTCAAAAAAACCGTCTTTGGGTATTTCTGTTTTGCTGTGATCCGGTTCTTTTACTGAAAAAACTGTTATAAGTGCTGTTACAGCCATGACTATACCCAAAACAAGCCCCATTCCGGAAAAGCCTGCAGCTTTATTCGGAAAAAGCCCTACTATGGGCAACACGGCACCGGCTCCAAGCATGGTGCCAAATACAGCAAAACCAAAACGGAAACCATTAAGGCTGGTTCTTTCGTTAAAATCGTCCGTAAGCTCGGGCGTAAGTGAATTGTATGGGATATTTACCAGAGTATATGCGGTATTCAGCAGACACAATGCAATGGTAACCCAAACAAACTGCGGCATGGCCCCGGATACCAGCGGCTTGGAAAAAAACAGCCACATGGTAAGCATTAAGGGTATGGAGCCCCATAGCATATATGGTTTTCTTCTGCCAAGCTTGCTGCGGGTCCTGTCAGACAAAAAGCCTACCATTGGGTCTGTAACGGCATCCCATAGCTTGCCAATCATTACTGCCAAGCCTGCAGCAGCAGCAGTCAAACCAACGACGTCTGTCAGGTAATTGAGAGACCAAAAACCCATGGCTGTAAAAAACAGGTTGCCGCCAAGGTCACATATGCCAAAACCCATTTTTGTTTTTATGGGCAGCTTTTTTTCGCTCATAACTTCTCCCTTTTTTATAAACCCTTTTTATAAAACCCAAAAATAATACCTAGTTCCTCGAAGCTTAGTGGTAAAGAAAATTTTGTCAAAAACCATACCCTACATTGTATATGTCCAGTCAGATCCATACAATATATGGTACTGAACTAAAAAACCACTAAGCTTCGAGGAACTATAAAAATAATACAAGGTATTATATGCTAGAAAAATCAAAAACAGGCAACAAAAATAGTTGTTCAGCCGTCCAGCTATTAGGCTGATCAGGCTTTCAGGCGTTCCGGGTTAAGCCCTTCCAGCTCCGGAACTACAAACAAGCCGTCCTTGCGTACCAGCCGGCCATCCAGCCATATCTCTCCTCCGCCGTGTTCCGGGGTTTGTATCAGCACCAAGTCCCAATGCACTGCGGAACGGTTTCCGTTAAAACAGTCATCATAGCTGTTGCCGGGTGTAAAGTGTATGGAGCCCGATATTTTTTCATCAAAAAGGGTTTCCTTCATGGCTTTTGTAATATACGGATTTACTCCAAAAGCAAACTCGCCAATATAGCGGGCGCCTTCATCAGTATCCAGAACCCTGTTGATCCTTTCGTTATTGTTGCTTGTAGCATTTACTATCTTGCCGTCCCTGAACTCAAAACGTATGTTTTCGTAAGTAAAGCCTTCATGCTCACTGGAGGTATTGTAAGAAATTACCCCGTTGACGGAATCCCTTACCGGCGCCGTATAAACTTCTCCGTCGGGAATATTCATGGAACCGTCGCACTTGATGGGTGGCAGGCCCTTTATGGAAAAGCTCAAATCCGTGCCTGGCCCTTTTATTTGGACACGGTCTGTTTTGGCAAGATAATCCACAAGAGCATCCATGGCCCCTGACATTTTGGCGTAATCCATTGTGCATACGTCAAAATAGAAGTCTTCAAAAGCTTCTTCGCTCATGGCTGCCATCTGTGCCATGGCGGGGCTAGGAAAGCGCAATACAACCCAGCGTGTATTGGGCAGGCGGGACTCAATGTGAACCTTCTTCCATATATGTTTGTTGTACAGATCCAGTTCGGAGCCGGACAGGTCGGACCAGGCGCTAAGATTGCGCCATGAGTTAAAGCCAATAAAGCAGTCCATGGCATCCATGCGCTCCTTCTCAAACTTGGCCTGAAGTTCTACCTGCTCTTTGGGAGCATCTTTAAGCAGCGCCCGGTCCAGGGCCTTGTCCCTTATGCTTACAAAGGCCCTGCCGCCCGCCTTGTGAATGGCTTTGACAATGGCCTTGTCAAAAGCCGGTTCGTAGCCAGTATCCTGAACAAGTACGTTTTCGCCCGCTTTAACCTTGACAGAATAGTTGACAAGTATGTCTGCCAGTTTTTCAAGTCTGGGATCTATCATGAAATCTCCTAAAAAAAAGCTAGTTCCTTGAAGCTTAGTGATAAACAAAATTTTCTTAAAAACCCTACTCTATATTGTATATGGGCAGGCTACTTCATACAATACAGGGTATAAAACAAAAGTATCAATAATCTTCCAGGAACTACAAAAAGTTTTCAGGTTTGGCTTTAAAACTCAATTAAAGCCGAAATATTAAACGCAAAAGATGCGGACAGCTCCTTGCCAAAAGAATAAAAAAAGTGCTATTATAACAACAAGCCAAAATCTACTTAATAACAAACATATATTGCCTGTTCCCGTTTTTTTAATTTGCCTCCTTTACAGAATTGTTAGGAAATCAACAAGCTTTAGGGAACTAATAAAAATTCCAAAACCTGACTGTTTGACTTGACTCTTTGGAGCGCTTACACTATCCTTTTAATAGTCGACGCAGGGTAGAGCAGTTGGCAGCTCGTC
>JAKPMS010000123.1 GCA_029548805.1 Spirochaetota bacterium
GCATAGAAAAGCTCTCCGCCCTCTTTGTCAAGGCTGAAAACCACTTCCGGCTGGCCTGTAATGGCGTCAGAGCTGACCGTAGCGCTTTCTATATGCGTGCCATCCAGGCCGGCGCTTTCATTTATAACCATATAGCGGCCGGTCCACTCATCCAGGCCGTATTTGTCTTTTACATAATACTTTCTTACAACATATCCGTCTGGTACTATCGTTTTGTCGCCTGGGATCATATCTTCGTCAAGGCCAAGGGGCATTGCTGCCAGATAGCTGCTTAAAGCAGCTGTGGCTTCGTCATTAACCATATGAAAAGCCAGTTTTCCGCGGCCCATTATTATGCCGTTTATACGCTCGGGGTCTGCCGCACCCGGAATTTCCACATATATCTTATCTTGCCCCTGCCTGCGGATAACTGGTTCAGTTAGGCCAAACTTGTCTATTCTGGAATTGAGCACCTCTACAGCCCTTACTACCGCGTCATCCTTCTCTGCAGCAGAAAGCGTGCGTCCAGCCTTGGCTTCCAGGGCCTCCATGTCCGCTTTTATCACAACAGACATACCCCCGGACAGGTCAAGTCCAAGCTGAACTGCACTTCCATGCAGCTTTTTAAGTCCCAAAATACGGGTTCGGTGATAGTCTTCAATTTCTGCAAGGGCATCAGCCTGGTTGTCAAAGGCTGCCATAAACGCCTTTGCATCCCATAGCGTCGGAGCTTTAAGGCCAATGCTTTTGTAAATGGACTTGGCTCTTTTAACGAGAGGGTTAAAACGATCCGGCAGGGCTACGCTTTCTCCCGACAGCATCATTATTTCTGCCAAGTCTGTACGGGCTAAACGCCATGCGTATTCCCGAATTTGTTCTCTGGAGCCTAAAGCGAGGGCCTGGTCTTCCTTGGGAGTCAAGGCATACCATTTTATGGATGGCATAAGAAAGGCAAACGCTACGGCAAGCACAACGAGAACTATGATAAATCTTTTGGTTTTGTTCATGCGTTGACTCCGCTGTTACAATTGGGGGAGGATAAACAACCTGGCTAACAAGTCGGGCTAGCCCGACTTAAAAGCCGGGTATTTATTATTTGGAAGCTTCCTGCTTGCCTTCTACGGCCGGCTGTTCCTCACCCTTGGCATCAACAGAAGCAATGGCGGATTTGGAAAACTCCAGCTTGGTAGAATCGTCTACCTTGATAATGACAGTTTTATCTTTGACAGAAGTAATTACTCCATGAATACCGCCAATACTTATGACTTTGTCGCCCTTTTTCATGGCGGCTATCATTTTTCGGGCTTCTTTTTGCTTTTTATTCTGCGGCCTTATGATAAGGAAGTAAAAAATGGCAAAGACGGCTCCAAACATAATGATAGTGGAGACCATAGAGCCTGTAGCATTGCCGGCCTGTAGCAGGCCCAGCTTGGAAAACACATTGTTCATATCCATGTCCTCAATGATATATAGAAAAGATTGGCGCAAACATTAGCATGTATGGCCCCGGTCGTCAAGTTTGGCTTACAGCCGGGCTGCAAGCCGGGCTGTAAGCTGGCTGAAAGCCGCCATTCTATTGTGTTTATTTAACAAGTCTTGTACCGGCTTTGCCCTCTACGGCTGCTTGGGCTTTTTCCAGGCTGGTTATTACAACAGTTTTTCCGCCTCGCTTTATAAAATCCATGGCAGCTTCTATTTTCGGCCCCATGGAACCCTTTGGAAACTGCCCCTCAGCCATATATCTTTCAGCATCTGCAAGGCTTAAGGAATCCAGTACCTTCATATCCGGTTTTTTATAGTTTATGGCTACCTTGTCCACACCGGTCAATATGAGCAGCTCATCGGCTTTTATAAGGCCTGCCAAAAGTGCGCTGGCCCTGTCCTTGTCTATGACTGCATCCACACCTTCCAGCCTGCCCTTGCCATTGCGGCATACTGGTACGCCTCCGCCCCCAACGGCTATTACAACTTTGCCATTTTTAAGAAGTTCATGAATTACATTTTTCTCTACAACATCCACCGGAATGGGAGAAGCCACAACCCTTCTGTAACCGCGGCCCGGATCCTCTTTCATAACCCAGCCTTTGGCTTTGCATGCATCCAGCTCCTCTTCCTTGAAAAAAGGGCCGACATATTTGGTAGGATTCAGCATGGATGGGTCGTTTTTGTCCACAACAACCTGGGTTACAACTGTTACCACTTCCGTTTTTATGCCTTCATCCAGAAGGGCGTTCATAAGGGACTGCTGAATCATGTAGCCTATGGAACCTTGGGTGTCGGCAACAATCACATTAAGTGTACTTGGCGCAACCTGGGCTGCTGCAGCTTCATTTCTTATAAGATGAAGCCCCGCTTGCGGGCCATTGCCATGAGTAAGCACAACCCTGTGACCCTCTTTGACCAGGCCCACTATGGCAGACATGCTTTTCCTGGTATTTTCAAACTGCTGCTCTATAGTACCCTCTGTACCTTCTTCTATAAGTGCGTTGCCTCCAAGGGCTACAACTATGGTTTTTTTATTCATGGATTAACCTTTCTTGAGAAAGCAGTATAAACAAAAAGCATTATAGAATTCAATAAAGGGGTTTTATGTAGCCATTATTCCTAAATTGGCCATGCATGCTGCTAAATTGCATAAACAAACAGCTGTCATGCATGGCCAGGCAAAGCTGAATATCAATAAGAATTAAATTTTGTTTTATAAGTCGTCTTTACAGAAACAAGTTCTCCTAAAAAGCGCTCTTTGGAACCGCTTTTTGTCCATTCGAATTTTACCAGGCCGCCGGGAGCTTTTGGATCAACCCACCATTTGTAGCTGTAGCTTGTATTTTCTTCTTCATCCCTGAAACTCCACAGATACAGTTCCGCATTGTAGCTGGCAGAGCCCAGCCTGACTGTCTCCTTGCCCTTTGAATAAGAGCCAAGCTCTTTTAAATCCATGCCGCTGGATGGAGCTTCTGCCGGAGGAGCATTATCAGCTTTTTGTTGTGTGCCT
>JAKPMS010000126.1 GCA_029548805.1 Spirochaetota bacterium
ATGGCTATGGCATCCATGGCTGGCTCAATTACATCACCCGTGCCAGAAAGAAGGAAAGTCTTGTTTTTGTCGCCTACAAGCAGCAGGGCTTCCAGTCTTCTTAGCATTTTGTCGGTTCGCCAGTCTTTGGCAAGCTCCACAGCAGCCCTTGTAATGTCCGTCTGATACTCTTTAAGCTTTGTCTCAAAATGCTCAAGCAGGGTGAATGCGTCAGCGGTTGCTCCGGCAAAACCTGCAAGCACACGCCCATCGCTAAGCGTCCTGATTTTTCTTGCATTGCTTTTCATGACTGTCTGCCCCATGGTGACCTGTCCGTCTCCGGCCATGGCCAGCACTCCGTTTTTTCTTACGGCTATGATGGTAGTACTTCTTATTTTTTCCATAATTTATGTTTTTCCCTTTTATCTGTTTTCTTTCCGGAACCTGCATGGGGATGGGCTTTGTCATAAACAGCCCTTAGCCTGGCAATATCTACATGCGTATAAATCTGGGTTGTGGAAAGGTTTTCATGCCCGAGCATGGCCTGAACCGTTCGGAGGTCTGCTCCCCCGGATACCATGTGTGTGGCAAAGGAATGCCTGAAACCATGGGGTGATAGCCGCTTCCTGCTGCCCGTTTTGACAAACCGTTTGTCAATAATGTAGGCGATACCCCTTGTTGACAGCCCGTTTCCCGCATAATTTATAAACAAACAATTATGCTTTTGGCTTTGACCTTTTGCTTTTACAAGCCTTGCGTTTCTGTAAGGCAGCCAAGACCGTATTGCACCAATAGCCGAGCCCGAAAGAAAAACCATCCTTTCCTTGGCCCCTTTACCCCGAACTTTTGCCATGCCGCTGCCCAGGTCCAAATCTTCAATACGCAAAGAAGCCAGCTCGGACACCCTGCAGCCGCTGGAATACAGGGTTTCAAAAATGGCCCTGTCCCTGCTGCCGGCAAAACCGTCATCCGTAGCGGCTTCTATAAAAACGGCCATTTCGTCTTCAAATAAAAAAGACGGAAGGCTTCTTGCCAGTGGCAATGTCTCTATATCTTTGGCCGGGTTGGATTCCATATATCCAAAACGGACAAGATAGCGGTAAAAACCCTTGATTGCAGAAAGAGCCCTGTTTATGGAAGCACTGGAGCGCTTCTCTTTTACCAAGGCAGCCACAAAGGATCTTATGTCGCCGGGAGCTGCACTTTCCGGCTGCTTTCCGGATTTTTCAAGAAAGGCAGAAAAAAGCCCAAGGTCTTCTCCGTATGATTTGACCGTGCGCGGCGACAAAGAGCGAATGCCGGCCAGGTATGCCAGATAAGCTTCAATCCGAGTCGACATGTTCCTCGTCCTGGCTGTGCAGATAGCCGCAATCCGGGTTGATACAGGCTTTGTATGAACCCTTTTTTTTGTGATATCTTTCCACCAGAAACCATCCGCATTTGGGGCAATAAGAATTGGTGGGTTTGTAATAAGTAACAAAATTGCATTCGGGATAGTTTGTGCAACCGAAGAATTCCCTGCCCCTGCCCTTGGCTTTGCGTCTGGCCACAATCTGCCCGTTGCATCCCGGGCGCGGGCATTTGGCAAGGGCAATGGACTTGGTATTCATGCAATCCGGAAAGCCTGAACAGGCAAGGAAAAAGCCAAAGCGTCCCAGCTTTTTGACCATGGGTCTGCCGCATTTTTCGCATACTTCATCTGTCGGCTCATCCAGGCTGCCTTTAAAGGATTCCAGGGACACCATAAGCTCATCCACCTTTTTCTTGAACGGCTCGTAAAAGCCTTCTATGGAATTTACCCAGTCCTTTCTGGATTCCTCTACTTCGTCAAGCATCAATTCCATCCCGGCCGTAAAACCGCTATCCACTACAGCAGGAAAGGCAGTTACCAGAATATCGTTTATTTTTCTGCCAAGGGTGGTCGGGACAAGCTGCTTGTTTTCCCGCGTTACATAATACCTTTCCAGAAGAACGGAAATGATGGGGGCATAGGTGGATGGCCTGCCTATGCCTTTTTCTTCCAGTATTTTAATTATGGATGCGTCCGTAAAACGTTTTGGCCCTTGGGTAAAATGCTGCTCCGGTCTGTACGCTTCTAGTTTGAGCTCTTCTCCGGTAGCAAGGCTCGGCAGCACTCTGTCCTTTTCTTCCTTGCTGGACAATAGTTTTATAACCTTGTAGAAACCCTTTTCCACAAGGCGGGAAGCGCTGGCCCTGAAAAGGGCCTCTCCGGCTTCTATTTCTGCAGTGATGGTCCTCTGCTTGGCGTTCTCCATCTGGCTGGATACAAAGCGTTCCCAAATTATGCCGTACAACTTGTACTGGTCCTTGCTCAGGTATTCCTTGACGGATTCCGGCGTATATGAAATTTGTGTCGGCCGTATTGCCTCGTGGGCATCCTGGGCTTTTTTTTCGCTTGCATATATTATGGCTTCCTTGGGCAGTTCGGCAGGATAGTATTCCTTGATCCACTCGCGCACATCGTCCAGGGCGGAAGCGGAAACCCGTACCGAATCGGTGCGCATATATGTGATAAGTCCCAGCCTGTTTGTGCCTATGTTTATGCCCTCGTACAACTGCTGGGCAATCTGCATGGTTTTTTTGCTGGTAAAGCCCAGCCTGTTGGCTGCGGTCTGCTGAAGTTTGGATGTGGTGAACGGCGGCTTAGGCCTTACATATCGTTCGCTCTCTTTTACTTCGCTTACTACAGGAACCCTGTCTTTGATGTCGCCGATTATTGTGTTTACCGATGCTTCGTTCTTGAGCTCCGCCTTGTTGCCTTTATAGCTTACAAGCTCTGCGCTGAATACGCTTTTTCCTTTTTTAAAATCCGCTTCCAGTGTCCAGTATTCTTCCGGTATGAAGGATTCCACTTCATCTTCCCGCTCACATATTATCCTTAGCGCTACGGATTGCACCCTTCCTGCGGAAAGGCCGTTTTTTACCTTTTTCCACAAAATGGGAGAAAGATTGTAACCCACCAGCCTGTCTAGCACCCTCCTGGCTTTTTGTGCGTTTACCTTGTCTTCATCCAGTTCCGTGGGAGCTTTTACCGCATTCCTGATGGCAGTGGCGGTAATTTCGTTGAACACTATTCTGCGAATTTTCAGTTCGGGATACTTCTGTTTTATTGCCCGTTGAATATGCCAGGCTATGGCTTCGCCTTCACGATCGTTATCGGAAGCCAGCAGGACTTCATCCGATTTTTTTGCACTTGTCAGTATATCCTTTAGCAGTTTTGCCTTGCCTCTTATGGTCAGATATTCGGGGGCAAAGCCATTTTCCACATTCACTCCCAATCTGGACTTGGGAAGATCTATCAGATGACCCATGGAAGCCAGAACCGTATATGAAGAGCCAAGATACCTCTCTATTGTTTTTGCCTTGGCCGGAGATTCCACTATTACGAGACTCTGTTTTTTTACAGCTTTTTCCTTTTTGCTTTGCATTTTTTTTTCTGCAACCATCCTGTTTACTCCTTCAGGGGAACAACAGAAAACCTAGTTCCTGACAGGCTATGTTTTCCTTTTTCCTCATCCTTGCAAAGGAGAGCGCTTGAAACCGCCGTTTTTTGAGCTCTTCTTTTAGGCTTGCTGTTTGGCAGCAAGCGTTTTCTTGTCCTGGTTCTTTTGCTTACGGCCGGTACGGCACAAAGGCTGCTTCCGGCTTTGCCATAAAGCCCGGGAGCAGTTTCTTTCAGCAGCAGCTTGTCGCGGTCTCCGGGACAGGCACAATTCCAGTCTTCCAATATATCCGCAAACGAGTATATGGGCATGGCGCCGTCAGCATGCATTGCGTCTGTGCCGGCAGAGCGCGGGCCTCCAAGGCAGTGCCCCGCCACATATACATCCCGTCCTTCTTCTAGGGCAAAGGAAGCAGTTATCAGGGCCCCTGAGGAGCCTGGCGCCTCTATTACAAGGGTGGCCCTGCACAGCCCGGCAAGTATCCTGTTTCTTTCAGGAAAGGTCCAGCGGCTTGGATTTACTCCCGGCGGATACTCTGACAACAAGCCCCCGCCTTTTTCTATTATTTCCCGAGCCAGTACTTTATTGGATGGGGGGTGTATTCTGTCAATACCGCAGCCCAGAACCGCAAAGCCCGGGCTGTATCCAGCCAAGCTGCCTTTGTGGGCTGCCGTATCTATGCCCCTGGCCAGGCCGGATATAATTTCCGCATGGCTTTCTGATGCTGCTCTGGCCAGGGCAAAGGCGCATTCCATACCCCTGCCTGTCGGGTAACGGGTTCCGACTATGGCCAGGCAGGGGCCATGGCCGGCAGGCAGCCTGCCCCGGACATACAGGGCAAAAGGCGGCCTGGAAGTTTCTCTTAGCAGGGCGGGATACTCCGGCTCGTTCCAGGATACAAGCCTTCCGCCCACAGAACAAAGAAAGTCCAAATCGCGTTTTGCTGCATCCATCCACAGCCGGGGCTCCCAGCTTGTCCTGGCAAGTCGCCTGCCGGCCATTTTTTCCAAACCGTAAAAACCAAGCCTGGCAAAATGGGAAAGCAGCTTTTCTTCTGTTATAAAGTTGTCCAGCAAGTGAATGGAAAGGCGGATTTTTTCCCTTGCCGACAAAAAGGGCAGCCTTGAAACAAAAGCGGCAGCCAAGGCGTTACTGCGCATATAATTCATCCATCAGGATTTTTTTGTTTTCTTCCGCATTCTTGCGTTTTTCCGCAATCCTGCTGGAGGATATTATTTTGTCATATACTTCAATGGCTTTGCGCAAATCTCCGGTGCCATACAGGGCTCTGGCATATACAAACAGGGCATCGGTATTGGCGGAATCTATTTCCAGGAATTTTTTTATTGTTTCCAGGGCAGCCTCCTGGTCATCCAGATCAAAGCTGTACAGTACAGCCAGGCTGTAAAGCGCCTTGTTGTTTTTGCTGTCAATTTCTGTTGCCTGGATAAAAGAATTTTTTGCAACTTCCAGCCATTGGCTTTTGCTGGCCCGGCCTCCGCCAATTTCTGCCGCAGCTGTTTTTGACAGAAAGGAAGCTGACACACCGGCTATATAATACAAACCGCTGGAATCGGGATAATGCCTTAAGGCAACTAGGGCCGTATCGTAGGCTTCTCCGTAAAGCCCTTTTTCCATGTAGCGCAACGCCAGCATCCTCCAGTAAACAGCCACCTTTTCCATGGATTTTGCCGTTTTTTCAACATCGCCCATGTATTTGGCTATGCCCTTTTTAAGATCCTCTACAGTGGATGGAGGAGCGTTTTTGGAAGTCCTGGATTCCAGGTCGAACATGCGTTCCAAAAAGTTTTTTTCACCCGTATTGCATGAATTAAGCAATATGATAGCAAATAAAAGCAAAAGGACGGTTTTGGATTTCATGAATGGTCCCTCCCTTTGTCATATACGCCAGATTCAGGCTTGTCGCTTGCAGCATTGCTTGCAGCATTTACGGAAAGCGGTTTTTTGTCTTTCCGGGAAGCTTGCCGTGGAAAATATCGCCTGTGTGCCAAAGCCAGGTCTTCTGGGTTGACATGGGTATAAATCTGTGTGGTTGATATGTCGGCATGGCCCAAAAGTTCCTGGACAGTTCTAAGATCCGCTCCTCCTGCCAGCAAATGGGTGGCAAAAGAATGCCTTAAGGAATGAACCTTGCCTTCTACGCCGCTGGCAAGCCTGAGTTCCGAGAAGCGCTTCCATACACCTTTTCTGGAAATACCCTTGCCATTGCGGTTAAGAAACACCCTGTCGCAAGGCCTGCCTTTTGACAAAACAGGCCAGGCATCGGACAGGTAACGCTTTAGCCATTGTTTTGCATCTGTTCCAAAAGGCAATAATCTTTCCTTTTTCCTTTTTCCTGTTATCCTGACAAAACCCTCTACCAGATACAGTTCGTCAAATTTGAGGCTGGCTGCCTCGCTTATTCTCAATCCGCAAGAGTAAATGAGTTCAAACAAGGCTCTGTCCCTAAGGCCGCCAGGGTTTGAAATATCAATGGCGGTAAGCATCAGGTTTATGTCATCCGGCCTGATTACATCCGGCAAGGTTTTTTTCTGCCTGGGGCTTTCCAGAAGCTCTGTTGGATCATCCTTTCTGATGCCATCAATCCTAAGAAACTTGTAATAACTTCTCAAGCCCGACATTATTCTGGCCAGGGTTCGGGAACTTAGTCCCATGGCGCTCCTGGATGCCAAAAATTCCAAAAGCTCAGTGGTGCCAGCAGAATCAAGGCTCAAGCTCTTTTCCTGCAGCCATTGCGCCAAGGATTTTATATCCCTGGTATAGGCTTCCATGGTCAGGGGGGAGCGGCGCCTGGTGGCCAAAAGCCAGGCATTGTATCTGTCCAGCATGTCGGTATCAGCCACGGTCAATAAACTCCACGCTCTCCGGCACTTTTTCTTTCCCTTAGAACGGTAGGGATATCCAGCTCGTCGTTGTCATTACGCCCAAGCAAATAGGCTTTTGACTTGGGTGCAACAAAGCTGTTCCATTCTTCTGCCGATATAAAGTCTTCTAATTCTTTGGGGCTTTCCTTTTGCACAGTTATGGGATGGATACGGGGTCTTGAACCCCTTTCAAAGCCGGTGGCAATAACCGTTACACTGACCTCGTCATCGTCTTCAGGATCATTTACAATTCCGGCTATGACCATGGCATCCGGGTCGGCATTGCCTGTTATGATACCCACAATCTCTTCATACTCGTTAAGGGTAAGATTGTCGGGGCCGGTTACATTTATCAGTATGTTTTTTGCCCCATCTATACTGGCGTCTTCAAGAAGCGGATTGGATATGGCCTTTTCCGCAGCTTCTACAGCCCTGTTGTCTCCGCTTGCCTTCCCTATTCCCATTATGGCCTGACCCTGGCCATTCATTATTGTATTTACATCTGCAAAATCTATATTTATGTCTCCGGTCAGGGTTATGAGGTCGGATATGCCCTGGACGCCCTGCCTAAGCACATCGTCAGCCAGCCTGAAAGCCTCCTGAATGGGGGTGCGTTTTTCCACAATTTTTAACAGGTGCTGATTGGGAATGACGATCAGGGTGTCCACTTCCTGCCTTAATTTTTCTATGCCCTCTTCCGCCAGGCGCATTTTTACTTTTCCTTCAAAGTCAAATGGTTTTGTAACAACAGCTACCGTTAGTGCGCCTTTTTGTTTTGCCAGCTGGGCAATAATTGGTGCCGATCCTGTTCCGGTTCCGCCGCCCATGCCGGCAGTTATAAATACCATATGGGGAGAGCCAAGTGTTTCTTCTATAAGGGTTTTGTCTTCCAGTGCGGCTTTTTCGCCTATTTCCGGTTTTCCGCCAGCCCCAAGCCCGTGGGTTATCTTGGCTCCAAGCCCGAGCCTTGTTGGGGCCTTGGACCTGTTTAGGGCCTGCAAGTCGGTATTGGCTACAATGAAGTCCACATTGCGAACACCGGCTTCTATCATTCGGTTTACGGCATTTGAGCCGCCGCCGCCCACACCCACCACCTTGATTATGGCAGAATTGGTGTTGAACAATTCATTTTCTTTTTCAGTTACAGGAAATGCATCAGCTTTTCTAAATACTTCAGACTCATCCAATACCCTAAGCGTCATAATCCCCTCCCGATCAAATTTACAGTTTTTTCCAACTTTCCATATACCGATCCCGCCTGTGTCAGCAAGCGTTTTCAGTTTACTTGTGTCTGCTCCCTAAAAAAACTCCTTGAACCATTGCCCAAGCTTCTTCAATCCTGAAGCTTCCCTTGGCTTAGAAGCTTTGGATCCCTTTATTGAGCCTTCGGCCGACATGCCTTTTCTGCCGCGTTCCTGTTCAAGGCTTAAGGCCAGCCGTTCTGCTCCCAGCATTACCAGCCCGGCGGCAGTTGCAAACTCGGGGCTTCTGTATTCGTCAGTGAGCCCTCCCATTGAGCCAGCTATGCCTACCCTGGCAGGCTGGCCAAATACCATGGAAGCCAGGTCGGCAGCGCCAGGAAGCAGCGCTCCGCCCCCCGTAAGGACGACTCCTCCTTTTACAAGCGGGAAATATCCCGGCTGCTCGAGCTTGTTTTTGACAAGCCTGAAAATTTCTTCCATTCTGGGCTGTATTATGCTGGCAATTCTGGCAGCTGATACTTGTTGCGGAGAACGCCCCCCCAAGCCCGGTATGACGACAAGTTCATCGTCGTCCGCGTGAGACAGATAACAGGAGCCTGCTTCTTTTTTTATACGTTCAGCCGAATCCATGCTTATGCTTAGCATAATGGACAGATCATTGCTTACCTGGGCTCCACCGGCTGCAATGGAAGCGCTAAAGTATGGAGCTCCGTCTGCAAACATGAGTACATCGCTAGTACCAGCGCCTATATCCACAAGCAGGCAGCCCAAATCCTTTTCGTCCTGGGTCAGTACAGCTCTTGATGCAGCCAGGGTCTGCAGTATCAAGCCTTCTGCCCTGAATCCTGCCCGGTTGATACAGCGGACAAGGTTTTGTGCACTAGTCAGGGATCCGGTAATAATGTGGACTTCGGCCTCCAGCCTTACGGCTATCATGTCCAGCGGGTCCTTTATGCCTTTTTGGTCATCCACAATAAAGGTCTGGGGTATGACATGCAGCACCTCCCTGTCCATGGGAATGACTACAGCCCTGGCTGCTTCTATTACTCTGTCCACATCTGCCTGGTTTATTTCTCGACCCTTGCCGGTAACTGCCACTACTCCCCTAGAATTGATACCTTCAACGCTTGCGCCAGCCACACCCGCAAAGCAGGACTTTACTTCCCTGCCCGACATGAGTTCTGCTGCTTCTATGGCTTTGCTGACGGACTGCAAGGTTGCTTCTATATTGACAACTACGCCTTTTCTCAAACCGGTGCTAGCTGCTGTGCCTACACCAGTAATGCCAAGAATATTATTCTCGTCATATTCGCCTATAAGCACGCGGGTCTTTGAGCTGCCAATATCCAGTCCAACAATCAAATCGTCACCCAGAGACAGCCTCCTTTGTTCGGTAAATATAGGTATTAGTCCTTAAATCCAGTTCACTTATGGAAGGAGCCAGGCCTTCTTCTGATATAACGTCCAGGATCAGCAGCATAATTCTAAGGATTGAACTGTTCAATGCGGGTTGCAGTCTTACAGGCACGGGGCAAGCCACGGGATATAACAAAAGTTCATTTGCCTGTTTGCCCGACACCTGAAGCCTCAGTTCGGAAATGGAATACAATAAGGACGGGTCACTTTGGCTAAGCTCGCCCAGAGATTCAAGAACATCTTTAAAAGCCGGGCCAAGGCTCATGCCATAACGCAAGCCGCGAATTTCCAGCCCGGACAGTACCGGCAAGGATGATGCTCCTTTTTGACCGGAGGCGGAAGCAAAAACAATACCGTTCTTGTCCACGCAATGGGCCTCCAGGCGGCCAGAGGCTGTTCTGGCATACACTATGGCCACAGCCTTGCGCTCGGTAATATTGATATGTACCCTGTTCGGAAACTGCATGGAAAGCACTGCTTTTTCCACTCCCGGATGTTGTTCCACGCTATTTTCAATTGCGGGCTTGTCCAGCATAAAACTGTAAACTTGTGCTTTCAGACTGGAATAGGGAACAAGGTCCTCCGGCTTAAGGTAAGACAAGCCGCCATAACTTACATTTTCTACAACAAAAGCAGGCAGAACCAAAAAGCTGATCGCAAGCCCGATACCGGCCAGCAGCAATATAATTGCGGACAGTAGCTTGATTGCACGCAATGTTTTTGCCGCTTTCGGAGTCCTGTTTTTTGCCAGCCCAGGTTTTTTGACCAAACCCGGCTGCCTGTTTTGCTCCAGCTTGTCAGCAAAACTGCGTTTGTCCAATACTGCATAGTCTTTAAGAAAAGCGCTGTATTCAGACATACTCCGACTCCAACTTTCTGCTATTCCTGCCAGTCCTTAAAATATTGTAAATAAAACCTGTAGTTATGGAGACAGACAGCAACGAAGAGCCCCCAGAAGAAAAGAAAGGCAGGGGCAAGCCGGTGGCCGGAGCTGCTCCGGAAACAACCATTATGTTTATAAGTATCTGGGCAGCCAGATAGGCAGCGGAACCAAAAACAAGAGAGGATCTGAAGGAATCTTCTTCCCTGAAAGCTGCCCCAAAAGCCTTTGACAAAAACACCAGCCACAAAACAACAAAAAACAGCACTCCAATAAAGCCGGTTTCCTCAACCCAGGAAGAAAAAACAAAGTCCGAATACACTTCGGGAATGCTGTGCAGTTTTAGTGTCCCTTGTCCAAAGCCCTTGCCCATAAAACCACCGGCTTTTATAGCACGAATGGAGCTGTTTACCTGATATGAAAGGTTGGCCGGGTCGTAGCCGGGCACTATAAAGCCCAGAATACGGCGCAGCCTGTACGGGTTGGTCAATACGGACAAAGAAGCCAAGGGCAGAGCTATGGTGGCAAAGGCTCCAAAAAATATCAGGGGCAATTCTGTTATCCACAACATCAAAACGCTTATTAAGGCAAGCATGAACGCAGTGGAAAAATCATTCTGGGCAAGTACTATAAAAACGGTGCAGCATGCAATAGCAAGAGGAGGGATTAGCCCGTTAAGCACATCGGACAAGCGATCAGACTTTTTGTCAAGTATATGCGCCAAATACAGAATCAACATTGGCTTGACAAGCTCCGACGGCTGAAACATGGACCCTGCAAAGCCAAACCAGCGGGCTGCACCGTTTTTGCTTATACCAATTACGGGGAAAAAAGGCAGCAGCAGCATAAAAATGGATGGAAGCACAAAAAGCATCATGTTTTTGCGCAGCCAGTCCATTGGTACAAAAGCCGCGGCTAAAAAAGCCAGACTTGCGGGTACAAACCACGTTAATTGCCTCAATACAAAATAAGAAGCAGCTTTGTCCAGAGAAATGGCATAACCATAGGAAGCTGAATAAAGACTTGCAAGGCCTGTTCCCGCAACAAGGGCAAGGCTTACAATAAATGCAGAGTCAATATTGGCCTTAGCTGCCTTTTTTTCCATGTTGAACCCGCTATGCATTTCAGCTCCTACTGAATTTTCAGGGTGGAAAGAGCTATTATCGCAAACAATCCGCCAAGAATCCAAAATCTGGTAACAACCTTTGTTTCCTTCCAGCCGGATAATTCAAAATGATGATGCAAAGGCGCCATGCGGAAAACCCGCTTACCCTTGCTTGCCTTGAAATACAAAACCTGAATGGCTACAGATGCCTCTTCCAAAATAAAAACCCCGCCTATAATAAAAAGAAGTATTTCCTTTTTTACTATCAATGCCAGTACGGCAATACAGGCGCCAAGGCTTAAAGAGCCTACATCTCCCATGAACACTTCTGCAGGATGTGCGTTAAACCACAGAAAACCGACACTGGCTCCCAAAAGCGCCAGGCTGAACACCGTAAGCTCTCCAGAGCCCCTTATAAAAGGAATGCCAAGGTATTCGGACCAGTCAGCACGGCCTGTAAGGTAGGTGAGTATGGAAAAGGCTATAAGCACCATGATAATAAGGCCGCTGGCAAGACCGTCCAGACCATCCGCCAGGTTGACAGCGTTGGACCAGCCCACAACATATATAACCGCCAGGGGTATCCATAAAACTCCAAGATCCACAAGCGGGTTTTTTAAAAAAGGAATATAAAGTTTTGTCATCATTCCGGAAGGATCTCTGTAAAGCAGAAACACAACTACCAATGCGGCCAAAAACTGCCAGACAAGCTTGGCCTTGGCGCTTATGCCGTTGGAATTTTTATACTTGATTTTCAGCCAGTCATCCAGAAAACCCAATGCCCCAAAACCCAGCATGGTCCCAAGCATTACTTTTACATAAAAACTGTCCATGTCTTCCCATAGAATGGTAGCCACAAGGGTGGATCCGATAATCAGCAAGCCGCCCATGGTGGGGGTTCCAGTCTTGACAAAATGGCTTTTGGGGCCATCCAAGCGGATAGACTGCCCAAATTTGATGGCTCTGAGCTTTTCTATTACAAGGGGCCCAAAAAGAAAAGCTAAAAGAAGGGCAGTTATGGCTGCATATGCCGACCTGAAGGTAAGATATTTGAATACATTAAGCGGTGTAAAATACTTTACAAGTGGATATATCCATTTAAGAAGCATGCAAACCTCCACTCGTTTCCAGCTGCTTTACCAGCCGTTCAAGGGCCATAGCCCGGGATGCCTTAACCAATACGATATCCTTGTCCCTGACCATGGAAACAACAAAGGCTTCCAGTTCGGGGTAGCTTTCAAAGTGCGCTATATGCGGAGTATGCGGATTGGCAGGTTTAAAGCCTGTCGTTTTGGCCGCTTCCATGGCGGCATTGTACGCATCCCGGGCTTCTTCACCAAAAAACACAAGAAGGTCCGGCTGCGCAGACATTGCCGCATTTCCAAGCCGCCTGTGGGCTGCTACAGATTCTTCTCCAAGCTCCTTCATGGAGCCAAGCACAAAAATATGCCTGCCTTCAACTTTTACCGAACTGCACAAGGCCATGGCTGCTTCAACGCTTTCCGCATTTGCGTTGTAACAGTCGTCAATAACATCAAAGCGGCCTTTAAGAATTCGGCTGCGTCCTTCCAGGGGATTGACTGATTCCAGGCCGCGCGCAATGTCCTGTGGCTTTATTCCATACAGGACTGCAGTCTTTATTGCGGCCATAGCGTTTAGCAGGTTATGCTTTCCCGGCAGTTTCAGTTTTATTTCCAGACCATCAAAGTTTATAAGCCAGCCTTCCAGCCCTTTGTCTTTTGTGTACACCAGCCCCGGAAGGCTATTGTATCCAAAGGTTTCTGTCCGGCCCTTCAGCCCGGCCAAGAGCAAATCCTTGAAATCTTCTTGTTCATATATTATAAGGCTTTGGCTGCCATCAAAATGCGAAGCTATTTTGGCTTTTTCCATGGCTATTTTTTGACGGCTGCCGCCAAGCACCCCTATATGCGCAGTGCCTATATTGGTAAGCAAGGCACAGTCCGGCTCATAAACAGAAGCCAGAATATCCATTTCTCCGGGATAGTTAATGCCCAGCTCAAAAACAGCAACCTCATGCTCTTTTCTGATATTGAATATGGAAATTGGCAGCCCTATATCCGAATTAAGGTTTCCGGGGTTTTTGACCGTATTTCTGGATATCGAGAAAATGGCTGCTAAAAGCTCTTTGGTTGTGGTTTTTCCGGAAGAACCGCTGACTGCAATGCGCAAAAGCTTAGGGAACATGCGCCTGTAAGCTGTTGCGGCTTTTTGCAAAGCTTTAATGCTGTCTTCTGCGGCAATAACTGCCGCATTTGAATTTACCGGCAGCTTTTGCCCGTTTTCTTTCCACCATGCGCTGTTCACCAAAACCACTGTTGCACCATTATTTATTGCCTGGCTTGCATAATCGTGGCCGTCGCTGTTTTCTCCTTTTATAGCAACAAAAAGGGATGCCTTTTTACACAGCCTGGAATCACTGTCCACCTGGCTAAACACCAGGTTTTCACCTTTTACCAGACTGCCTCCTGAAGCATCAGCAAACCACTGGGCATTGCAAGCCAAGCCGGCATCAGCCATCGCGTTTCTCCATACCGGGATTTACCCGTATCCTAAAAGTAGTCGTTGGGCTTACCATACGGTAAGCCTTGGCCTCTTTCATCAGCCCGCCAATCCTTGAACGGGATTTGGCTGCTGCAAGGCTGGCCAAAAGCCTTCTGTTTTCTTCTACCCACTCAGCCTGAACTTTTTCCAGCTTTGATACCTCTTCCACAATTACATGGTGCCTTGCAGCCTGGGCTGCAGTTAAAATCAAAAAAAGAGGTATGCTCAGAATCAATAAAAGTTCTGCAATTTTTTTCAATGCCTTGCCTTCCATGGCAGTATTGCCGGGCTGTATTCACTTTTGCCCTCCCCCGCCCTTTGCCGCACGGAACTTTGCGCTTCTGGCAGCAGGGTTTTTGGAGACCTCATCGACTGTCGGTTCAACCGGTTTTTTGGTCAGTACGACAAGGCAGCGCTCTGCCTCTTTTTCCACTATCGGAGTATCATCCCTGTTTGTATAGCGGGCCTTTTCCTGACTGCATGCCTTGGCTTTGAATAGCTGCTTTACAATCCTGTCCTCAAGTGAATGAAAGCTTATGCAGCCTATGATGCCGTTGCTTTCTATGGCGGCCAGAGCTGCAGTCAGGGCTCTCTCAATACGGCCAAGCTCGTCGTTTACTGCAATGCGAATAGCCTGAAAAGTACGTGTTGCAGGATGTATTTTGCCATAGCGGGCTTTTGGCGGCACTGCACTTTTTATTATTTCTGCCAGTCTTGCGCTGTTTTCTATCCTGGCAAGCCTGCGCTCCCTGGTTATGGCCAGTGTTATTTTATGGGCAAATGGTTCTTCGCCATAGTCCGATATTATTTTATAAAGCTGCTGTTCGGATAGTCCGTTCACCAAATCTGCAGCGCTTTTTTCAGCTTTTTCAGACAAGCGCATGTCCAGATATTCGTCCTTTTTTAAAGAAAAACCCCTTTTGGAATCCGTAAAATGATACATGGAAACACCAAAGTCAAAAAGAATCAGCCCCGGGCGCTCGGCTTTACCCTGCTCAATTTCTTCAAGATAGCTGTTAAAAAAAACATCAAAATAAGTGTTGTAAAAGTTTGTCCTTGCGGCATAAGGCTCCAGCCTTGCCTTTGCTATGGACTGCAGCTCCTTGTCAGCATCCACCCCTATCAGCCTAAGAGAAGGATAGCGGGACAAAAAGGCAGCAGAATGGCCCGCCATGCCCAAAGTTGCGTCTATCATTAAGCAATCGGGTCTGGGCGGTACCAGGTATTTAAGGGTTTCTTCCAACATGACGGGTATATGTCTCATGGAGATACCTTCGCTGCTCATAGGTTTTGAATATCCAGAGCTTCGGATGCTGCAGCAAAATCGGCCTCTGTGGCTTCTAGCCAGGCTTTATAGCTGTCTACATCCCAAATCTCAAGGCGTTTGGTTATGCCAAGCACTATGCAGTCCTTGGTCAGCTTTGCATACTCTCGCAATGACTGCGGAATAGCTATACGGCCGGCCTTATCAATTTCTACCTCCTGGGCTGGCGCTATGATGCGGCGCTGGATAATTCTGGCTTGCTGATGAAACAAGCTTGTGGAAGCAAACAGCTGTTCAGACAGGGCCGTCCAGCGTTCCGGAGTAAACAGCCAAAGACAGGAGTCCACACCCTGGGTAATTACTATGGAATTACCAGGCAAGCCTCCCCTGAGTTTGACAGGAAGCGAAAGGCGGCCTTTATCATCCAAAGTGTTTTTAAACTCGCCTGTTACAAGATCCATTCCACTTTTTCCCTTTATTACCCACTTTATCCCACATTTCTACTATATATTATCTTAAAGAGCAGCATTGTCAACGCAAGTAAGCAAAAAGCTTTACTAGACAGAATAAATTTTAACGTTTTATGCTATACAACAGTTTAGTATCTGTATAAAAAAAGAAGGTTCAAGCCTGTTTTTTGACTCAAGTTGCTTGCAAAACAAGCGATAAGCATTGGATTTGACCATGCTTGCAAGAAACGCGGCTATAAGGATAAACTGGCCCATGACTATAGAAACCAGATGGCTTGTTTATCCTGATGGGGAAAAACAGGAAACAGACAGAATGCTCAATGCGGCAAGCATGGTGGATTTGAATGGCCAGCCCCTGGTCCTTCCGCTTGAGTCTGCCAGAATAATTGCATACAGGATATATAAAATCAGAAAAATTGAAGAACGAGGGCAAATTGATGTGCTTCAGTATCTGGAACTGATACCTGTTTCAGAACTGGAGGATTTGGTCCATGATTTTTACTGATATATTTATCCCTTATTTGGGGAAAATATACAAATCAGGCAATCTGAATGCTGTCTGCCTGGAAAATTGCAGCACAACATTCTGCTCAGACACCAAATCAAGCTCAAAATAGTGTGTCAGGTTCTCAAAACCATCCAGTGACGCAGTAATTGTAAAAGGAAAACGACGGCTTTCTCCGGCTTCCGAACTAGCAACCGGATATGGCCAAAAAGTAAAAAGGCCGTTTGTATTTTTTACAAGGGTATAAGGGTTGGTCCAGCTATTGTCCATCATGCTTACAAGGCCAAGTTCATCCATAAGGGCCACTTCGCAATCATAAACCGGTTCAAAATTCTCGCCGTTGAACAAACGCCCCATGATGGGTTTTATATTGAAAACAGGGCTTGTGTTTTTAAGCAAGCGTTCCCTGCCTATTTCCTTGTTGTGGCTTGGCCTTGGAGCTGCATTTATTATAGCCCAGCCTTTTTTTACAAGAGCTGCCACATCGGCAATGCGCTGCAGTTTTTCTCCATAGTCAACTTCGGAATAAGCCAGGCCGCGTCCTGACAGCACATATTCGGGTTTCAGCCTGTTCAAGGCATAGCAGGCCACATCCAAGCGGCATTGTCTGCAGGTACACCACTTGTCGGAACCGCTTTTGGATCCTGCCTCGAAAAGCTCATCCACTGTATCAAAAACAAGGTCTTCCATAAGGTTATGGATCTCCATTTATTACCTCCAATATCCACACAGAATCAGTGTATCAGCAATTTGACCAGATGCAAGCCTTTGAGGCAAGCATTTTAGACAAGCATTAAGCAATAGCGCGAGTACTCTTATTATCCAAACATTTCCATAAATGCTGCAATCATGCTATTGCGGGACGCTTTTTTGTCATGCTCTCCATCACAATATATACGCATTATTCGCAAGGACCTAGCAAAAGTGGCCACCAGATCGGGACCAAATGCGGTGGAAAAGCTGTGAAAGTCCCTGTTTGAGTCCAGTACCGGCAAATTGCTTTCAAAAGATATAGGTTCGGGTATATCTATTATCAGGCTTCCAAAGCCCGTGCTTTCTGATAAAAGCAGTTCCATTTCTGCCCTGTTTTCTATACTTTCGGCTTTTTTATGCATTGTATTATCTGGATCAAAAACTGTTTCATAGCACAAACTGTACAATTTGCCGGAAAAAACAGCTTTTATAAGCCCATGCTCTTCCCTTTGTGTCATCAATTCATAAAACTTGTTGTCATCCAGCCCATAAAGCTCTTCCGGCATTACTATGCCTTTTGCCATACTTTCTATTAAAGCATGCTTTATCATGGCAGTGGCTGCCCTAACATTTTTGTGCCAGTAAACAGCTTTGTACATCTGGTACTTGGAAAAAAGCACTGCTTCTACAGACATTATTCCGCGCTTGCTTATAGAAAGCCTGTCTAAACTGTCCATGGCAAGATGCTGCAGCGTAAAATCCACATCCTGGACGCCATAAGGAACTCCGCAAGCCCATGCATCGCGGTTTAGATAATCCAGTTTGTCCGGGTCCAGAACTCCCGACAACATGGAGCGGAAAAAGCCCAATACTTTGGGCTCAAAAGCTTTTGGGCAGGGTCGTTTTTCGTCCACAATAGCCGCAGCCAGTTCTGGCTCCGCCCCCGCTTTGCGTACAGGTTCAAAAAGCGGCCCAAGCACTATGGCTGCTGTCAATTCTTCATGTTCCCTTAGGGGCAGTTCTTTTAGCGAATGGGTATATGGAAAATGCCCCAAATCATGGCAAAGTGCAGCTGCCAGATAAGAAAGCATTTCCTGTCTTGAAATGGACCAAATAAGGCTGTTTGCCCCCGCTCTTGATGCAAGGGCAGAAATTATCCGCTTTGCCATTTCAAAAACCCCAAACGAGTGTGCCCTTCTGGTATGGCTTGCTCCCGGGTACACCAAATGCGCCGGGCCCAGCTGCAAAATCCTGGACAATTTGATAAAATCATCACTTGATTCGATCCCGGAAAAGGATGCGGGCAATAAAATATTGCGCCAAAGCGGATCCCTTACCGGTTCGCTGAACTCTATATCCAGCTTGTCCCATATATGCACCATAAAACAGCTACTCCTTGATAGTTTGGCCTTATCTATAGAATACTATATGCAGTATGCTCAAATATGGCCATATCATTTTGTTGTTTGCCATGCTTATTTCCTGTTCAAGGAAAAACGACTCCGCTGTATCCATTACAGAAAATTCTGGCAATAATGCTGAAGCAGGAATAAAGGCTGAAACTTACAAAAAAAGCAGCATAGACGATATTGTTGTACAAATGCAAAGCTCCAAAAGCAAAAATGAAAGAAAAGCTCCGGTGACCAGCAGCCTTAAAGGCAAAGACAGGCTGCTATTGTTAAAACCGCTGGACGGCTTGTTTGCTGGCGACTTTGTAATAGGCCAGACAGGGGAGCAGGACAGCCGTTTTCTTGACCCAATGAACAGTCTTAAAGACAGTCTTTTGCGGGGCCGGATGGATTACAGCCATTTTACAAATAATTGCGCAGAAATAAGCAAGCTAATTTACAATGATGCAGACCTGAAAGACATATACGAGCTAAGATACTCTGTGGCCAGAATTGCTCCCGGCGGAAATTACAGCATTAAATTCAGGGTTTTCAGCAAAAACGGAGTTGACAATTGTTCTTCTGTAGGAAGCATAGTGCTGGCAACGGATAAGGATGCCTCCTGGAAAATTCATCATTTTGAGCTGGATTTGCATGCCCTAAAGGAGCCTTTTACACGGACTAAGGCTTGGGATCCATACCTGGACCAGACCCTGTAGCCAGCACTATGCTTCCTGTTATTGCATTTTTGTTGAATTTTTTGATCTGTAGGAAATTACTTTTGGCGGAGGATTATAACAAGTTATGGCACAGCCAGTAAAAAACATTGAAAAAGAGTTTTTGATGCAAGAAGCCATTAAGCAGCGCAGCCCTATCACAATGAGAGTGGGTGGCGGAAAATGGCCGGTCAAACTGATTCTGATAGAAAACAACAAATTTACCATACTTCATGATGTGCCTTTAGCTATGCTAAAAAAAGGAACAGTAGGCAGCTTTGATTTTGTATTAAGGGATCAGGAAATCAGTTTCCAAAGCATAATTATTGAGCCCGGAGAAAAGCGCCTGGTGCTTTCAATACCGGAAAAAATGCAAAAAAACAGCGCAAGACGATTTTCGAGGCTTTCTCCTCCCAAGGATTTGTCTGTTTCATTCAGCCTGGAAGGTGAGCTGTATTCTCTGGATTTTCCTACAAGCAGCGCTTACGTAACGTTAAAAGCTCCCGACCCATCGCCGGACTTCAGGGCTTCGGACCTTAAAGAGCTTGTTTCAGACTTTGATAAAAAGGCTCTGACTATAGGAAATGAGCGCTCTATAAGCATGTTCAAGGATAAAAAACCGTCCAGTATTGAAGAAGAGCTGGCAGCTTCTCTTGGCAGATGCTTTTACCTGCCAAATGCGCAGTCCAATATTCCAGTAATTGACCCTTTTGCAGAAAGAACCATTTTAACAAGAGAAGATTTTATCCAGCATTTTTGTTCCAAAGGTATGGAACAAAGCAGGGCTGAACATGAGTTGGAAATGCTGGAACAGAAAAAGTCCCTTTCAGGCCTGGTTTCCGAGCTTATAGTACCCATTGTTTTTCAAAAATATTCCATAGGCTGTGCCAGAATTGCCAACAGCGACAAGACCAAGGCCAGTTTTGACCTTGGGACGGTAGAAAGCTTCATGAGTTTTTCCAAAATATTTGCCTGGTCACTTAAGCTGCACGGGTATTTCAAGGATGCACCCCGTATTGCCGGCAGTTTCAGACCTCAAATTATAGATATTTCGCTTGGAGGCATGCAATTTGCCTGCAACAAGGATGCACTTATACATGCTATAAAAGAAGGAAACCCCATAAGCTTAAAAATATCCACGCAAAAACGCAGCATAAATGTGGCAGGAATCATCCGTTCCAGCTATTACGGATCCACAGAAGCCTATCACGGCATTGAATTCAGCATGATGGAGCCGGAAGATTTCCGATTTCTTTACGAAAGCCTTTATGGCCGGCCTCTTAAGGACAGTGACTTTGATTCAGTTGAAGGATCCAGAATCAGCCCTGTACTAAAACCCTGACAAACAGGGCCTGTTCAGCTTTGCTGTTCAGCTTTGCTGTTCAGCTTTGCTGTTCAGCTTTGCTGTTCAGCTTTGCTGTTCAGCTTTGCTGTTCAGCTTTGCTGTTCAGCTTTGCTGTTCAGCTTTGCTGTTCAGCCCAGAGAGGGCCT
>JAKPMS010000129.1 GCA_029548805.1 Spirochaetota bacterium
CTCATACCCGCATTGGAGCAGAAATATTGGAAAGGCAGGGGCACGAAATTTTTGACACAGCCAGGCTAGTGGCTTTGTACCATCATGAACGCTGGGACGGAAAGGGTTACCCCGAAGGCCTGGCCGGCGAGGATATCCCCCTGGTAGGAAGAATTTGCTCAATTGTGGATGTATTTGATGCCCTTATATCCAGGCGGCCATACAAGGAAGCCTGGCCCCTTAACGAAGCCATTGCAGAGATAAAACGCAACTCGGGCAGGCATTTTGATCCCAAAGTGGCCCAGGCATTTTTGCATGTCGTAAATGACATAGCCGGCATGCATGGCAATGAAGAGCTGGAAGAATTGTTGCCCCCCGAATT
This sequence comes from Spirochaetota bacterium, assembly GCA_029548805.1. Taxonomy (GTDB): domain Bacteria; phylum Spirochaetota; class Spirochaetia; order Treponematales; family UBA12059; genus SZUA-370. The sequence continues at coordinate 362 of JAKPMS010000129.1, forward strand.
GGAATAAAATTGAGCAATCCCCAGACTTTGGCTGATAACCCCGACAAATGGAAACGCCTCAGTTCTATTGTGAGATCCCTAGCCATATTGTTTGACAATCCCATTATTGGTATGGAAATGCAGGTAAGCGGCGATTATGAGGATCTTCTTGACAGCCAGAAGCCCTTATCATTGCTAAGAATTAACCGGCTTTTGTCGCTTCTGAACAGTTACAAGGAACTTTTTGGCAATGGCAACAGCAGCCCGGAAAAAGCGGCAGCCATGGAAGTGCTGGAACTGGGATACTGGCTAAAATCCATAAGGCTGGAGCAGGAACAAATTGCACTTAAAGCCAGATTCAACCCCAAAAACCTGGGCCTTTCTTTTATTAAAAAAAATTACGGAACTCCGCTTTTTGGCATGCACAGGCCGTCTTCTGTACCGCAATGCAATGGTTTGCTGCTTTGTTATCAGGCAAAAGAGGCAGGCAATGCGGCAAGACTGTTTGGCTCCAGAAAAGGCAACAATAATATAATCAGCTATACGGAAATGGGCACCAAATTGAACAGCAAAAGCCAATGGTCGTCATGCAATATATTTAACCTCCCAATAGAAGATGCTTTGGACCTGTCCACAAGCGATTGCCTTATTTCGGACCGTTTTTTGCTTAGCATAGCCCATCAAAAATCAAGCGCCAAAAGCCTTTTCTTTCCTCCCGCTTGGGAGCCATACGATTTCAGGTATCTTTATTATTTTTACGATGAAGCTTCCATTTTTATAAAGCTGAGACAGTTTGTAACAGGCCTGCTTAGCGGGCTGTTCGGTTTTCCTGCAAGAGAAGCAGAAAATATGGCTACTTTATTTGCTCAAAGATCGCTTTGAATGTAACGCTGCGGTTTTTTATCCTGTCCTCTTCTGTTAGCTCTATTGGAACAAGGGGCTCCGAAATGCCTAACCCAAGAGCCTTTACATAATTAACAAGATGAGTATTGATTTCTGCAAACAAGGCAAATGCCTTCTTGGCTCTTATATCGCTTATTAACAGAGCGGCTTCATCCTGAACATTGCCTGCAGCATGGCCTACAATGTCCACAGAAGTGGAAAAACCGTAAGCTGCGGATTTGCCTATCAGCTCTGACAGGATATTGCCGGCTTCTCTTACAGCACCTTCCTGGCCTGTCCTAAGTTCGTCGGAATCCTGTTCAAAATACAGCACAATTTCCGCAAGCTTTCTGCCCAATGCCAGCAGCTCTTCCGGTACAGCCTTGTTTGCAGGCATGGAGTCCGAAAAAAGCGGTGATAAATACGGCTCGCTTACCAAGGTATAACGGAGCAAGCTTGTTTTGACAGAACTAGCAACATCCTGGGCCATTTTTGCCCTTGGATCTTGAAGCAGCTTTAGTTTGGTTTTTCCAAACAGTGTTTTTGAAGAAACCACAACTATCCCGGGTTCTGCATCCAGGCTTTTAATTAAAGCTTTTCTTGACTGGCCGGAAACAATGCCCAAAATGCCAAAAGTCAAAAAAGCAAGCAAAATAATGCTTAACAGGCTGATTGCATACACGGGCTTTTTCTTTTCGCTTTGCCTGCCCTGGCTGATCAGGCAGCGTTTTAAAAGGCTTTCCACTCCATCAAATGGCTTCATATTTCCGGAAAAGGCTTTAAATACTGACCCGTAACGCAAATGCACGGTTTCCAGTACCTCTTGTGCCGCAGTTCTGGCTTTTATGTCTGCATTTCCCCTGACAAACAGGGCCAAAGTGGCGTAAGGGCCATCCTCCACCATAATGGTATGGGCGCCAGCCTTTATGGAGTCTACTTCTTCAGATTTTTTCAATGCCATAGAGTCTTTTATATAATCCCTTATGACGCTAAGCATGGGTGCTACCATATCACTGTCGGGGCCGGTCTTGCCCTCGATGGATACGTCTTTTATAAGAATACCTGTTTTTTTATGTATCAAAAAGACATGCTCAACCCTGTATTGAATGGTTTCCCTCAATACAATTTCCAGATAGGGAACCCCTGTTTTTATGGATTCGTAACGCCATTGCAGGCGTTTGACAGACAGGGTTTTTTCCAGCCCCCTGTTCATGGAATCCATAAATTCGGCAAGGAACTTTTCCAGTGCCTTTCTTATGGCAGAACCTATTATCGGAAACAGGGCTGTGGTCAGGGCTTCCGGGTTTTCTTCTACAGAAGCCGCAATGGAGCGTTCCGTAATGCCTGTCATAGACTTGGATAAACGCTGTGAGCCTTCATCTCCTATGAGTACGGCTTCCGGAAGGGTTTTGCCAACAGCCACAGGAGTAATGTTACCGCCCTGCATACGCTTCATCAGGGCTTTGATATTATATATTTCTTGAGGATCAAGGTCTTTTAAGCGCTCATCTAGACCTGGGTTTTCTTTTTCGTCAGACATGGTCTTTTTTGGCCATCCTTGCAGCAATATCTACAAAAGCTTCTTCCACGTTTTCTCCAGTTTTTGCACTAGTCTTGTAACAGCTGCTGTTGCAAAAGTTTAGCTCTATAATATCCGCTTCTGTTGTTTTCCATTGCTCCTTTAAGTCAGCTTTGTTTATAAGAAAGGTGGATTCAGCATTCGGAAACATGTTTTTCATGGTTAATGCAATGGATTTTGCAGTACTAAGAGATTCCCTTCTGGTTCCGTCGGCTACTACAAAATAGCCCGACAAACCCCGCAAATAACTGTCTGCAAAGTTCCTGAAATCGTCCTGGCCTTCCATATCCCAAATTATCAGTACCACTTCTTGACCATCAGGCAAAACGATGTTTTTTTTGTCAACCTTTACACCTACGGTAACAAGGTAGTTCTCTGAAAAGATATTTTGCACATATTTTTTTATGAGACTGGTTTTTCCTACCCCTAGAATGCCAAGAAGACACAATTTTTTCTTTATCATGACATTGGCCTCTTTTCTACAATATCCAAGTATGTACTATTATCTATTACAGGTAAAGCACAGCTTTTGTTCTTTGCATCAAGTTTTTTTTCTGTTTATTTTTTCATTAACAAGCTCTATCTGGCTTGATTTTGCCAATACATATAAAATGTCGTTGGCTTCTATGGATGTATCCCCCTTGGGCATGATTATTTTGCCGTCCCTGACTATGGAGCTTATCAGTATTTCCTTGCCAAGATCCATTTTTGACAGGGGCATATCCTGAAATACGGTATTTTCTTCCACCAGCACCTCGAACATGTCTACATCGCAATTCCGGGTGCTATGCAATTCCACAATATGGGTAGATGCCGGTTTTATCCTGTCAGTAAGCCTTAACAGTTTGGACAAGGGGCCCAGAGTGGTTCCCTGGATCAGGCAGGAAAGAAAAACTGCAAAAAATATGGTATCAAAAATAAAACCGTCGGCATCCAGCCCGCTGGCCATGGGATAGGTTGCCAGCACTATGGGCACAGCCCCCTTTACTCCGCCCCACATTACAAAAAGTTTTTCTTTAAAAGAATATTTGAATGGAATGGTGGAAATATAAACTGCAATGGGCCTTGCTACAAACATCAACAGCCCAACTATCAAAAATGCCTCTTTCCAAATAAGCGCAAAACGGTGCGGAAAAGACAGCAGCCCAAGCATTATGAACAGCGTAATATTGGATATGGTGGCTACGCTTTCCAGGAAACTGCTTACAGAGCGTTTGGCCGGGTAATTGTGGTTTCCCATCCAGTAGCCCATAAAAAAGACTGAAATTATCCCGTTGGCATTGAACTGCTCTGCTGCTCCATAGCCAAAAAGAATACAGCCCAGCAATAGCACGTTGTAATTTCCCCTGTTATCAGAATTCAGCCTGTTGAATAACAGAACTGACAGTTTATAGCTTAAAAACCCTATACCTATACCGCCAAAAAACTGCCATAAAAGCAACAAAACAGCCTTTACAGGTGAATCAAAAGCCTTAGTGGCTGCTTGTATAAAGGTTATGGTAAGCAAAATTGCCATTGGGTCATTGGCAGCAGATTCCACATTAAGCGTGGTAGCAAGCCTATTTTTAATCGGGCTTGCCTTGGTAATCATGAACAGTGCAGCTGCATCAGTGGACGAAATGATGGATGCAAGCAAAAAGGAATATATAAGGTCGAATTTCAGTATCCAATGTATCAAAATGCCCATTACAGCAGCTGTAAGGGCCACTCCAAATGTAGCCAGTGTAAGCGACGGGCCTGCAACGCTCCTGAAGGCTTCCTTGCTAACCCTGAAACCTCCGTCAAAAATGATAAAAATTAAAAGAACATCTGCAATTCTTTTTGTAAGCGATGCATTGTCAAAGTAGAACAGGTTTAATACATCGCTCCCAACTATTATTCCTATTCCGATAAAGCCTATAAGCAGAGGCAGCCCAACCTTGCTGCTGATTTTGTTGGACAGCATGGCCAACACTATCAAAAAAGAAACGAACAGTACCAATTTGGCTCCAATATGATAAATTATCTCTAACTTTCTGATAAAATCGCACAATTATATATTATAAGTCAAGTTAAGCATTTTGCGGGCTATAGCCAGGCACTTATTCCAGTTGGCTTGCATGGGGGAAAAATGAACCTTTTATTTTACGGCCTTATAATGATTCTTGTTTTTGTTATTTTATTTATACTGAGCCTAGCTGCGGCCAAAAAAAAGTACGAAGCAAGGCTGCTTGAATACGAAGCGGGCGCAAAGCTTTTATCGGAAAATTCCGGCAGGCTGTTAAAGCTGGAAAGCGAAGTAAAAGAGCTTGTGCCTTACCGGCTTTTGGCAGAAGAACGAAAAATCCACCTGGACGCTGCAAAAAATGACTTGGAGCTGCTTAGGAGGAATTTGGCTGACAGCATGGCAGACAACAGGAGCCTGGAAACCCTATTGGACCAGCAGAAAATTACCATGGACTCAAGCTATAAAAAAATGGAAGCGGAATTCCAGATGCTTGCAAAAAAAATGCTGGATGAAAGCAGCCAAAAGCTTGGCGACAAAAACAAAGAGTCGCTTAAAACGGTACTGGAACCTTTGTTAAGGGATATAGACGAATTTAAAAAGCGTGTTGACTATACCCACGAAGAGGACACAAAACAGCGCTCCAGCCTCGAAGCCCAGATGCACATACTTATGGCACTTAACCAGAAAATTTCAAAGGAAGCGGAAAACCTTACAAAAGCGCTAAAAGGGGATACAAAAGTCCAGGGCAGCTGGGGAGAAATGATCCTGGAAAAGGTTCTTGAGGCTTCCGGACTAAGAAAGGGAGCAGAATATGAAACCCAGCCTTCCTTTACCATGGACAGCGGAAAAAGGCTCCAGCCCGACATTATTGTGCATTTGCCGGAAAAGCGGGATGTGATTATTGACGCCAAAGTTTCTCTTGTAGACTATGACGCTTTTTTAGCCAGCGACAGCAGTGAAGACAGAAAAGTAAACTCTGCCAATCTGGCCCAGTCCATACGCAGACACATGAGCGGCTTGTCTTCAAAAGCCTACCACAGGATTGATGGCATAGACAGCATAGACATAGTAGTAATGTTTGTGGCCATAGAAGGCGCACTTTCTGTTGCCTCCATGAGCGACCGCAGCCTGGTGGAAGATGCACTAAAGCAAAACATAATGCTGGCTACCCCCACTTCCCTTCTGGCTGTGCTTAAAGGCATAGAATACGGCTGGCGTTCGGAAAGGCAGAGCAGGAATGTACAGAACATTTTCAGGCTGGCAGGAGATCTTTATGACAAATTTGCAGGCTTTGCATCCGACATGGACGAGCTTGGCTCAAGGCTAAGCCAGGCAAGCCGCTCCTATGATGCAGCCAGAAACAAGCTGACTATAGGCAGGGGTAATATTACAGCCAGAGTAGAAAAAATAAAGGAGCTGGGTGCTAACAGCTCCAAAGAGCTTCCGGCCGGCTGGGATGAAGCTGACAGCCGGCTTGTTGATGAGCAGAGTTCTTAGTCATTTCACTTTTATCACCCAGACAAAAGGCGGGAACACTCTTTCTGTGTTTTTGGGAAAAACAAAAGGGATTATTTATTAGCATAAAATTAAAAACGATATACAAGGGACAGGCTTATGTAATGTGAGAAGCTGTCATAAAGCTTCTTCCTCCAAGCTTCCCTGTATTTTTCGACCATTGCTTTTTTATCTTCTGGACTTGGTCCTCCTTCTATTTCGGCCGCATCAGAAGAAAGGGTTTTATACATTTCTTGCTGGACTCCATTGTTGTGAATGTATTCAAAATCATAGCTTAGCTTTGCACTAAGGCTCCCCGCTTTGCCCAGCTTTGGAGCAAAGGCGGAAAATGGCAATACATAAGACATATCTATGCCGGTTTGAAATATATGCATCTTGGTCGTTTGCGCCATAAACATAAAGTTGTCCTGTGCATAACTCATATAGCCCTCACCGTCCACTGCAAAATTGTGTATGCCTCCATCGCTAAGCGGGGCCTTATCTTCATAATATTTTAAATAATTAAATGCACTTTCGTAAGGAAGAGACTCATTTGTATTTGCATGCCGGGAGAATTTTACCCTCGCATCCAGGCGCAAGTTTTTTAAAGGATCAAACGAAAGGCTTAATGCAATACGATCAGAATTTGGCAACAGTTCGCTTCCCATAAGATAGCCGTTGTTTGAAAAGTTTTGCACATTTCTTTGAGCAGTAATTATTATACCTTCGTTAGCACTGAGGCTATACCACTCATCACGATGCGTATACATATACGGAGCAACAAGTGTGTAATTTAATGATAGTGCTTTAAAAACCGGATTGTCAAAGGCATAGCTCAGTCCTGTAATTCCGGCCAGCTTCATCTTGGTATCAAACTTCAGTTTGAACAAATCATTTACAGAAATATCATCAACCAAAAGTTCCCCTGCCCATAACAAGCCCCTGCCCGGACGCAGCTTGAAACCCAGGCCCATTTGCAAATTGCCGCCAAAGGAGCCTATGCTTTGTGCCGCCATAAAAGGAAGCGGCAAAAAATATATAGGGTCAAAGGTTCCGCCGTATACCATGCTTTCAAAATAAGAAAGGGAAAGCCAGGGAAAAAGATTGTATTCCAATGAATGCAAATGGAAATATTTTTCACCGCCAAGCTTTTCTCCGCGGTTATCTGTGGAGCCTATAATAAAAAAGGATTGCTGATAATTCCACAAATCATTCCCGTTATAAAAAAATGTCAGATTTCCGTTATGATAGGCATCACTGGAAAGGCTTACGCTGTCCTTATGAAATGGCCCAAAGCTTGCTCTCGACATACCGCCCTGGAGGTACCAAAGCTTTTGGCTGTAAGCTAGGTTCATGTTTATATTGTTAAGAACTTTAAACGAGCCCAATTCGGCCGGATCATAGGGGGCATCTTCTTCGGGGCGGGCAAAAAAAGTCAAGACGGAGTCGCTGCCAAACTGGTTTTTATAAGAGGCGTCATAGTTGTCAAGGATTAAAAAGCCCAAATCCAGTGAAAGGGATGTATTTTGCGTGAGAAAAAAATCACATTCAAGCCCGGGTAGAATATTCTGCTGGCCAAGTGCATCATGATTGCCTGTAACTTTAAGACGGGGTTTGTATTCCAAAGCCAAAGACAGGGCTTTTCCAAAAATTCTTTCGTAGTGAGCCCGGGCTATGCCCGCTTGCAAGCTGTTTCCGGATTCAATTACCTGCTCCAGGATTTTTTGAATTGTTGCAAGCGGATATGGACGCAAGGGGCTTTGATTAGGAATGAGCAAAAGGTTTTCCCAAATGAGTATATCATCATAAACAGGATCCTTCGGGTTTGCAGCGCTTTGCCCAAAGGCCGGAGCAAAAACAAAAACAAAGAAAATTATGAGCAGGCTTTTTTTTTGTACCATAAGATTTCCTTTTGATTTAAGGGAGCTTGATAGTTGCTGACAAGGCAAGCTCCACTCCGGATGCAGTTTTGTTCTTCTTGTTATCATAATTAATGATATAAGAATAGGCCAGTTGGGAAGAAAGCTCCAGACAGGCTAAGGGTGCATAAAAGCCTTTGAGTCTAAAAGTGTGGGTATATTGTGCTGTGCCATGAGGAGTATTCCAATGAGCTTTTTCCGGCTCATCCGGATAAAAGCCAGGTTCTTCCAGCACCTCAAAGCCCTTATCTCCAGACATTTCTCCTTGAATCAATACGCTATACGAGCATTTGGCCCCCCAGTCTCCACCTTTTTCGTATCCCAAATAGGCTGTAGCAGCTATAGCATCGGGGCCAAAGGGAAATCCGAGCCAAGTGCGTATTTCCTGGCTCGTATTTTTTATTAAGTCCAGTCTTTTGCTGTAAAAGGAACAGTCTTTCTCCACATCAATATACATCCATGGCCTTGTAAAGACTCCTTCAAAACCTCCATGCAAATAGGCTTCATCCAGCGGAAAGGCAAACTCTGCCCCGGCTTGAATGCTATAGCTGTCAGGAAGGCTGGCTGCCGCATTTCCAAAATGAATTTTTTCAAAAGGAATTTGCATTTGATTAAAAGCTGTCATGGCATATATGCGAAAATACTTCCAAGGATTGTAATCAATGCTTGCAGCAAAGTAGGATGCGACTCGAACCTTGTTGGGGCCATTATGGTCATCGCTATAATCCCCATAGCTGCGCCAAGGGGCATAATTATGAAAGACCATGAGCGGGTTTAAGAAACGAAGTTCTATTGGAGCATTTATCAAAGAGCCTTCCAGAACAGATACTTGTATTTTTTTAAAGTTTAAGTCAATTTTGTGCAAATATAAATAGCGGTTTACTTCTATTTGCACTGTATAGGCTGTCAAATTAAAACCCGGGGAGTGAAGAGATAGTGTAGCATAGGCGTCATGATAAAAGTTTTTGTCAAAAATAATGCTTCCGAGTTCAGTTCTTCCTATTGATACAGAGCCCTTTCCCAACTGTCCGCTTAGCGAAAAAACGCCGCCAATTGGAATGCCAAAAGAAAAATAGGCATAATCAGGGAAGTGTATATCAGTATCCATGGGGCCTATGGGAATATTGCCAAAATTGTCATTTTCCAGTGTTGTCCAATAGTTATTAGCAAGGAAAAAATTGCTTTCTATACTAATATAATTGTCCAGCGAAACAAGAACTGGTAGATCCACAAGATGCTTTTTTTCGTTAAACCCATACAGCCATGGAATATCCCCGTTGGGTTTATAGTAAGCTTCAAGATGGATGGAGGGCTCAATTCCTATTGTAAAAGGAAATGCCTGATAAGAAAGGGCGGTTTTGCCCAAATACTTTTCTATCCTCTCTTTTTCTGCCAGGCCGGCCTTTGAAAGGGCTGCCGTATTGAGTGCTTCCAGAAAAAGAGAAATTTCTGCCCGGCTTAGGGGTGCAGAGTTTGCAAGGTTTACCTCGCCCAGTTCAAGGCTTATTTTCCACAAGCTGTCATAAACCCAATGCCCAGCCGGAACAAGGCGTTGTCCGTCAGCCATGGCAAAAACAGGTACGGCAGCTATTATAATAATCAGCAAACAGGCAAAGCGCTTCATGCTTGTACCATAGAAGTATTTAGCAGCCCGGAGCATTTTGCAGGGAACAGCCTTTTTTTTAAAACTGCACTATTTGTGTAGTGCATATTCTTCGTAAAGTTTTGTCATGCGTTCCACGAATGTTTTTACAGAGTAGTTGGCAGAAAGTTCGGCAGAACGTTTGCCCATACTTTCTTGCTTGGCTGGGTCTGCCAGAATTTCCAGGGCTTTTTCCCAGAGTTTTGTATCGTCCTCTACTGCAAAGCCGTTTTCTCCGTTTAGTACCATATCTTGTATGCTTATGTCCTGGGCGCAAACAACAGGCAAGCCGGCTGCCATTGCTTCTATAAATGTTATGGGGTGTACTTCGCTGTGGGAAGCGCTCATGAACAATTTGGACACCGCATAACATGTGCTTATTTCATCAGGCCAGTTTAGGTAGCCCAGGTAAAGAACAGCGTTTTCCAATCCCAGGCTTTTTGTATAGCTTAAAAGGTCGCGCCTGTCTGGGCCATCCCCTGCTATAAGAAGCTTCAGCTTTGGCATTACGTCGTGCATTTTTTTAAAGTTGTTTAATAAAGTCACTATGTTTTTTTCTATTGCAAGACGTCCGACAAAAACTACAAGTTCTTCTTCAGGGTTAATCCTATATGCTTCTCTGAATGCTTGCAGTGCTTTTGGGCTGCTGTTTTCCTGCCCGGCACTGAATGCTTTAAGCTCAATTCCATTTGGAATTATTTTTATTGGTTGGGAAAAATTGTGTTTTTCCAGATAGTGATAAATTTTCCTGGATGGCGCAATTATGCATTTGTGGTATTTAAGGATCCTTCTTAGCAGTTTGTATTCCCTGTTTCTGAGGAAGGGTTCAAAAAGGGGCACATAATATAGGTAGTCGGGGTAGTATGTGTGCAGGGTGTGCACCATGGGAATTTTAAGTTTTTGGGATACTGCTTTTGCTGCAAAATAAAGGCTGAATTCAGAGTGGGTGTGAATTATATCCAGGTTACACTCTTTTGCTTTTTTTATAATTTCGTGGTTGGAAAAAACACCAACTCTGTGTTGCGGTTCATTAGGAAACTGAAAGGATTTAACCCTAATTATATTGGAATCCGGAGCTGCTTCCTTGTGGCTTACAGTAAATATATAAACTTTGTGCCCAAGGCGTTCCAACTCAGCTTTTAATACGCGAACTACAGTAACAACCCCACTTACCTGTGGAGCATAAGAATCTGTAAACAGGCCAATACGCATCCGGATTCTCCTTACAAAAAAACAATGATTTGGCAGTATGATGCTTATGGTAACTAGTAGCTTGTCCTTTTCTTAAAAAACCTGACAGGCTCTGTCAGTTCGGGTATTTTTGTCCACAGTAATAAAATGCCGTGGCATGGCCGACTGGTGGCAGTTTAATTTTAGCCTGTCTCTGCTGTCAAGCCCAAACTTTATGCCTTGCCTGGGGGCATAAGGCTTTAGATCTCATAAACTAATAGTAGTTCCCCAAATCTTACGGTTAGCTGTTATTACTACTATATGTTGTATGATATGATGCAAGACTATACAATACTTGGTAGTGTTTTTTTTAAAACTGCCTTTAACAATAAGATTTGGGGAACTTGATAAACTAATTTATCGAATAGCAGCAGAATATCAAGCCGGACCAGTGTTCAAACGGGCGCTTAATAGATGAAACTTGCAATAAAAAGTGCCCAACTTAGTGCAGCCGGCTTATTGAAGAACAGAAGCCTTAGGGCAAAAGCTGTGTTTTACCGAAAGTATCCATGATTTCTTT
>JAKPMS010000150.1 GCA_029548805.1 Spirochaetota bacterium
CCATACAGATAACCTCCACTGACAAAAATAAGCTCAAGCAAAAGCAGCAATGCAAGCGTTGCAGCTGCATTCAAAACAAAGCCCGGCAAAATTACCAGTTTAAAAGGAAGATACCAGGCGCCAATATTGAACAGATAGTGCCAAAAGCATGCCAGTGCAAAAGCAGCCAAAACAGGCCGCTTCAAAGCTTTGGTACTTTTTGGAGTCCATGCAATGGACAAGGCATAAAGGGCTGCGGCATTTGTATGTATTGGAACAGAGTACAAGATGCGCAGAAACAGCTTGGCTTCCGGAAAGGCCATAAGGTAGGAAATGTTTTCCATGGCAGCAAAGCTAGCAGCTGCCATTACAGCCCATAGCCCGCTTTTGGCCGGCAAAGCCAGTTTTTTTATGGCCAGGGTAAAAACAAGGGCAAATAAAAGGCGCATGCTTTCTTCTATAAAGATGTTTACAAAAAGCAACATTACAACAGGCATGGAAGCCATAAGGCTAGCGGCTAAAACTTCCGTGTTTCTTGCCAAATACCAAAGCAGCAAACCGGATGGGAGCATAAGGCCGGTAAGCAGTCCGCTTTTTTTGTTCATCTGTTTGCCTCAAGGCCCAAATTCTGCCATAGCTGTATTATTTCTTGCAGTTCGGGCTCCAGCCTGTTGCCCAGCTTTAGCTTAAGGTCAAAGGAAGCAAAATAGGTGGCAAGTGCCTCCATAAAAGCGTCCGGGTTTCCCTTTTCTGCCAGGGCTGCGCTATCACCCGTTTTGTCCGTATAGATTCTTTCAAACTGTGCCAGGTATGACGGGATGGGATCAGCCACAAGGGCCTTGCTGGAGCCCTCATAACCGGATTCGCTTTGTGATCCCGGGCTGCCCGGGTCTTTGTCCCCTTGTTCCTCCTTTGATGCGGCAGCCAAAGCGCCCGGGCTTTGGCCGGCAGTCTGTTCCGCTCCCTGGCCAGCAGCATTGGCGCTTTGCCGGGGCAGCATTTTTTCCTGCAAATCTCTAAGGGGGTTGGCAAAAAACCTGTCCAACAGCCTTGCCCTGGCTTCGCTTCTTTCAAGGCCAAGTGCGTCATTGTTGTATAACTTTATGGATTGCCCAGATTCTGGGGCAGGCAAATGCCCCTTGTCTTCGTTCTCTGCCAAAAAACCTTTGTCACTTTTTTCTGCCAACAAGGCATCTTTTATACCAGTACGGCTGCCGGGAACAAAGCTGTAACCCATGCCTTTTTTTAGGGACAAAAACTGGCCGGAAGCAAATGCAGCCAGGCTTAAAAGCAGAACAAGCCGCAAGAAGGCATCGGGTTTTTGTTTAGCGCTGTAAAAATCTGCCTTGCCTCGCAAAACTTCCTCTGCCCGGCTGCTTACCAGATGGGACAGGGGGCCTTGCCTGTATTCAAGCCAGCTTTCCAGGGCCATGTGCTCATCCACGCGACTTACAAGCTTGAGGAATGGCTCCCCCCTGTCCGGCCAGAATAAAAAGGCCGGGAAAAAACTGCCTGCTGCCATAAGCAGCGCATAAAAAAGGACTGGCGGGTAGGCAATGAAAAAGCTTGCAAATAAAAGAAAGCTGTACAACAAAATGCAGCTGGCTGCCCAGTATTTTAATCTTTGCCTTATGCGTGACAAAGCGTCTTTAAGCAATAGGCGCTTTAGCACTTTGGCTGCTTTAGGCGACAGCTTCATGCTTTGGCTTTCTGTAAAGGGCAACTAAGAAAAGGCATACTGAAAAAAGTGACAAAGCAAGGATAAACATGCTGCCAACATGGGGTCTTGCTATGCTTACAACAAGCAAAAAAGAAAAGGCCGGCCAGCCAGGACTCATCCGGGAAAAAGCGCCCTGAGCTGAAATCTGCGCTTTTTGGGGTGAACGGAGGGGCTGCATATCATCAGCCCGACTGTAATCAGCCAGTCGGCCCAAAAAGGATGCTGCCATTTTGGCTGCAAAAGCGGCTGACAAACCGGAAGCAAATTCCAAAAAGGCAAAGCCCGTGTTCTGTCCGGTCAGCCAAAAAAGCCAGGCTGACAAGGGCAAAGCAAAAATAATGCTATTTTGTCCAGTCTCCATAAGCATGGCGCTTATAAAAAAGAACCATAAAAACGGAAGGCTCGCCGCAGTAAAAGCTGAAAGGCTCAGGTCCGAAGCATCCAGTACCATGCCAAATACCAGACAGGGCACAAATACCAGCAACTTCAAGATTATCGCTTTTTTCATGGCCCGGCCTCTTTGGCTATGGCCCAGGCGTCAAGATAGGCGGCTTTTTCTATGCTTAAGCTTCCGTCTGTATCCATAAGAATGGCAGGCAATCTTCTGAAGCGTATAAAGCTGTAACGCGACAATTCATCAAAAAGCCCGGCAGAAGAGCGGGGAGTATACACTGCCAAATAGCTAAGCCGACTTTTTTCCGCGCCAGGCGTCCATTGCTGCCTGATATACCCGGGCTGTCTTGTTTCCAGCTGGCTATAAGGCTTGCCGGAATTTTCGTCCGGCAGTTCCAGAACAAAAAGGACAGGCTTTTTGTGCGGCATGAACAGAAAAAGAGTAAAGAAAAGCATAATGGGCAATATCAGGATTATTATGTGCTTTTTGCCTGTCAAAAGGTCTGCCAGCAAAGAAAGGGCAGCATACAAAAGTAGCAAGCCAGGAGCCAGCATTCCGGCTTTTGGCCTGAAAAGGCTTTTTGCGGCAAACCATGCTGCTTCTTCCGGTTTTGTATGGTCAAAAACAGGCAGCTCTGCAGCTTTTTGACCTATGGCAGCTCTTGGCGGAAAAGAAAGCCCGGCCAGCAAAAGGCCGGTTTCATTGTTAAAAAAGCCGGCTTCTGCCAATCCGAATTCCAGCTTTGCGTTTTGTACCGCGTTTCTGTCAACAAGCTCCAATTCCAGCCCTACAGGATTTGGCCCGGTAAAAAACGGAACTTCAATGCTGCTTGCATTTATATACAGGCTTTTAAAAACGAGTTGCCTTGAGCCGTCCCCATCCATAAGCCAAACATCAAGCTGTCCTTTAATATCCCCTTTTACCATGGCTGTACATGCAGAAAAGGGCAAAGGAACAGGGCAATCCAAGGTTAGGCCAGATGCATGAAGCCTTAAAATGCAGCATAACAAAAACGGAACTGCAAATACTGTTGACTTCATCGCATTGTCCTTAAAACAAGAGTAAGGCAAAGCGAGAAAAAGAAAAATGCAAGCAGCCATGCCGGGCTGGCCGGAAAAAGGCAAAAAAGCGGAGTCCTGTATTGTTCGTATGCTTTTTCGGAAGTATCTTCCCTTCCGGAAAAACCGCTGTTTATCCAGCAGCCTGCCCTGGCCAGTACGCTGCCCCTGTCCGACAGCAAAACGGTATAAGGCCCTTCCGGCACGGAAGGAAAGGCTGCAGTCCACCAGGAAGGCAGGCTTTTGGAAAAGCTGACCGGCCCATAAAGCTTGCCCATTGCATCGGCAAGCCGGCATTCCGGGGCCGCCAAAGAACGTGAATTTATTGTAACGTAAATACCGTCGGCGTTTTCGCTTACAAGCATGGCAGGCTCCCTGTCGTACAAAAGGCTGTCCATTATGCCCCTGAAGCTTTCCTGTGCAAAGGAGTTTGCAAAAAAATCCCTTGTGTATGCATTGTGCAGATCGCTTGCAAAAAGCAGAACATTTCTGCTTCCCGCGCTTCTGGATGCCAAAAGAGGGTCGCCTCCTGCGCTCATAAAATGGACCATGCCTTCTTCTTTGGGGCTGAAAAGGGCCATGCCGCTAATGCTTCCTGCCGCAATGCCAGCCGGATTTATTATTTTTTCCTTCTCGTAAGAAAAGATGGTTCTGGAAAGCCTTTGCCTGTCTTCCATAATGAGGGATGGTATGTCTTCTGTGGAATCGGCAATATATAAATTGCCGCCGCTAGCCCTGCTTAAAAGCGACAACAGCTCGCGGTTAAAGCCGTCTCCAATTGCCATGGCGCTTATGTTTATGCCGTTTTTTATGGCCTTGGCTATTATGGAATCATAGCTGGCAGGCTCGCCTATGCCGTCACTTATAAGAATCAGCTGCCTTAGCGGCATGTCAACTTTAACAAGGCTGTTAAGGCCCTCATCCAGAGCCTCGTATAGCTTTGTACCGCCACCGGCTTTAAGCTCCTCAAGCTGGTCTTGCGGCCTGGCAAGGGACGCCTTGCCAAAGCGGTACAACCATTCTCTGTTTTCGGAAAAAAGAAGCACAGCGGCAATATCATCGGGCTTTAGCCGGGCAAGCGTTTCTGCCAGTGCTGCTTTTGCAATGGAAAGTTTGCCCCCAAACATGGAACCCGAAACATCCAAAACAAGCAGCATGGCCAAATCCGGCAGTTTTTTTAGCGAACGCGGGGCTAATGCCACTGGCAGCAGCTGTTCAAGTGCTGGGCTGTCGCCTTCTATGCCAAAGCCGGGACTGTCTGCAGAAAACAAAATGCTTCCGGCCCCGCTGTTTACATAACTGAGCAGCCTAGCTTCCAAATCCTGGCCCAGCTTTGCTAGTTCGGGGCCATCCAGAACAAGCAGCTCGTAAGAATATAGCTCTGCCGTTTCAAGCTCCTCAAGGCTTATTGTTTTGGATGGCAGCATGGCTTCAATTACGCTTTTTTTGTCCGGACGGGAGCTTGCTACAAGCAGCTTTTCCTTTGTGTTCATGCTGCCCATAAAAGTAAATTCTTTTTTACTGTAATTTCCGGCGCCGGCAGCTTCAATTTTTATTTTTGATACCCCCTGCCCCAGTATAAAGCGCAGGCGCCTGTCCTTTGGAAGCTCGCTTCCGGAGCCTTGCCACAGGATTGACTCGTCCATACTTACTGTAAGGCTATCGGCCTTTGTGGACTCGTATGGAAAAAGCAGTGTCAATACAGAGCCTTCTCCGGCAGGATCCAGGTTTAGCGACATGGCAGCCAAATGGCTTTTTTTGGCCGCTAGCGGTACAAAGCGCAGGGATGCACCGGAGTTCTTGTACAAGCTTCTGGCGTCTTCCACCATGCTTGCGGACGGCTTTCCCGCGCAGTACAGCTTTACGGGCAGGGAGCTGCGCTCCAGAACGGGCATGGCCCGGGCAAGGCTCGGTCTGGCCGGCGCTCCATCCAGCAAGGCCTGGCTCCGGCTGGCAGTCTTTTTTACTGTGACAGCCCTGTCTGCCAGGGATAAAATAATGCTGCCTTCCAGTTTTTTTTCTGACTGCCATAAATCCGTGTTGTAGCTGTCCGGAGCAAATACCCGCCTTTCTGGCAGCAGCAGGCGCAGTACGGGAAAAGGCAAGTTCAGCAAAAAAGCCGCCAGGCTAAGAACACAAAAAGCAGTCCAGAAAAATTTGAGAATTCCCGTTATTTTATTTTTGCCAAACCCTAAAGGCATGGCTTAAATAAAACCCGCAAAGCTGTCATCAAAAGCCATTCCGGAATGGAGCTACGAAACTCGCTTTTTTGAAGCCAGAAACCATAGCACGGCATGTTCACTAGGCTTTTTTAAAACGGCCCAAGCTTTATGGCTACAGCGCCAAGAAGCAGCAGTGCAGTTAGCACAAGAATGGCAAGCTGCAGTTTTATTACCCAGCGGAACCATTTTGCATAGGATACAACTGTTAGCCCCAGCGCAATCAGCAGCACCGGGTTGGTCGGATAAAGAACATTGCTGAAACCGTCTCCAAAGGCAAAAGCCAAAACGGCTGTCTGCCTTGTAATTCCGGCCAGGTCGGCAAGCGGGCTAAGAAGGGGCATGACCAGAAAGGCTTTTGCTGTTGCTGATCCAATAAAAAAGTTAAGGCCAAGCACCAGGGCATAGCTTAGCAGTGCGGCACCCGAGGCACTGGTTTTGGAGATGGCCATGGAAGCATAATATAATACGCTGTCCATCACCCCCGATTTGCTTATGATGAATTTGACGCTCATGGCCATCATTATAAGTATTATCCCCGGCAGTATTCCAATTATGCCCCGTCCGAATGCTTTGAACACTTTTTTGCCAAGGCCTGCCAGCAGCCCCGAGCCAAAACCGGAAACAAGAAAAACTGCAGCTACAAACGGCATAGTCAGGTCGGACAGCCCGGGTATTAGGGATGCGGCAATGATCAGTGCAAACAGGGCAACTATACTCAAGGAGAAGAAAACCAGGGATGCATTGCTTTTTAAAAGCGGCTCCCGGCTTTCTGCGGATCTGGCGGCTTTGGCTGCAAGGTCTTCTTTGTATACCGGAGATTTTTCCGGATGGTTTTCCACCTTCCTGGCATGAAGTATCAAAAAAATGAGCAATACCATGTAAACAAGCAGGAAACCCAATGCCCTGAAAGCTGCTCCGGAAAAAGGCGGAAGGCCTGCTATGCGCTGGGCTACTCCCACAGAAAAGGGATTTGCAATAGCGGTAGAAAAGCCAAAGGCTATTGCCAGCAGGCTGCAACCAAGGCCGGTTAGCGAGTCCCAGCCCAAAGACCAGGCCAATGCGATAGCCAAGGGAACCAGTGCCACAACTTCTTCAAAAATACCAAGCATGGAGCCAAAAAGCATAAAAAACAAGCTTACAAGGGCCAACAAAAGATATTTGCGTTTGCCTGCAAAGGCAACAATCCTATTTATCCCCTGGCTTAAAACCCCGGCTTCATTCAGTATTGTAAAGGAGCCGCCAATAACTAGAATAAACAGAATTATGCTTATTATCATGGTGGAGTCGGGTCCCCACAATACCTCGAACGGGGCAGTGAACCATCGCCATACGGGATAATCCGGAGCTTCCATGAACTCAAAGCTTCCGGGAAGGATCAATTCCCTGCCGTCTAAAACATGCCTGTGGAATTCTCCGGCTGGAATGATTCTGCCCAAAATTCCCGCTATAAGCATAAGGCCGCCAAGCAATGCCAGTGACGAAAAAAAAGTCCTTTTGCCAATTTTTATGCTTTGATTGTTCTGCATGTATATCAGTCCTTGAATGCCTTGATGGTATTTGCCATTTTTAATAACTCCAGACTTACCAGATAATTGAAGCTGCCTTCCGGAAAGCGGTCTTTTTCATCGGGCTGCCCAGGGTTATGGCCAGTAAGCACTTCCAGGCCTTCATCCACAGTGCCCACGGCATAAATTGAAAAGCTGCCGTCTTTTACTGCTTCCATTATTTCCCGGGACAGGGTCAAATTGTTGATATTCTGTTTGGGTATCATTACCCCCTGGGTTCCGGTAAGCCCCGCTTTTTTGCATATACGGTAAAAGCCTTCGACCTTTTCTGTAACTCCGCCCACGGGCTGAATCTGGCCCATCTGGTTTACGGAGCCGGTTACGGCTATGTCCTGCCTTAATGGCACCCGGGCTATGGCTGACAAAAGTGCATAAACTGCAGTAGAAGAGGCAGAGTCCCCTTCTATTGCTGTGTACGACTGCTCAAAACAAATGCTGGCAGAAATGGACAGGGGATAATCCCTTGAATAGCGGCTTCTTAAAAAGCCTTCCACAATAAGTACGGCCTTGTCGTAAATTTCTCCGGACAGGCCGGATTCGCCTTCTATGTTGATAAGTCCGGATTCACCGGGAGACAGCTGTGCAGAAATGACCGCCGGCAGGCCAAAGGCATAATAGCCTCTGTCATGTACAGCCAGCCCGTTTACCCTGCCCACAGCACTGCCCGATGCTTGCAGCAGAATTTCTCCTGATACTATCATGTCTGCCAGCTTTTCTTCCGGCATGTCTGCCAGCCAGGAACGCAATTCTTTTGCTCTTTGTACGGTTTCCGAATCTATTATATCCCGTTTGCTGATAGCAGCCTGGTAATCGGCTTCCCGCAACAGGTCCGCAATTTTGGAAAAACGAGTGGAAAGCCTGTTTCTGGAACCAGCCAGCCTTATGCCGTAGTCTATTATGGCTGCAAGACCATCATGCTTCGGTTCGGCAAGGCCTTCTTCAAAGCATATTTTTTGTGCAAAGGCTATATAGTCCTTAAGGCTTTCGTCATTTCTGGGCATGGTGGAGTCAAATTCGGCGCAAACCCTGAAAAGCTTCTGAAAATCCGGGTCGCTGTTGTACAGTAAATCATAGACCAGCTCTCCTCCTATAAGTACAAGCTTAAGCTCAACTTCAATGGCTTCCGGTTTTACAGACAAGGCTGGAGCAAATGGGCTTTGCTGGTTTTGTATTTCCAGCCTTCCGCTCCTTAGCACCCGCTTGACAGCAGTCCATGCCTCTTCGTCCCGCAGCAGCTCTTCTGCCTGCATTACCAGAAAGCCGCCTGATGAGCGCAGCAAGGAGCCCCCCCTTATTTTAAGATAGGCAGAATGCTGGTCTTGGGGCGCAGCCATAGTCCGCTCTATAGCGCCAAACAGATTGCCGTAATTGGGGCTGGATTCATAAATGATGGGGGCTTTTGCAACATTGCTCCTGTCCAGGAGCACATTTACGCCATAACGAGCCAGGGGGCTTTTCTTCCTTCTATCTTTTTCTTCGGGCCCAAAAAGGTATAGGTTGTGAATTATGTCCTTTTCCAGCTCCAATATCCATTGGCGGTTTTTTTCTTCTTCATAACGGCTTAAAAGTATCCGGATTTCTCCATTTACAAGGGGCTTGAGGCTTTCCACTTTAATGGATGCCAGCCTGCTTTCCAGCTCGGAACGCCCCTTGCTTAAGTCCATAAAAAGATTGCGCATTTCTGCCAAATAAAAAAAGTATTTTTGCCTTAGTGTTGCAAAGCTCTCTCTGCTTATTTCTCCTGCCTCAAGCTTAAGCTGAAGCTGCTCAAATGATGATGGTTCGCCGTTTTGCAGCGGAATTATATCGCTGCGTGTCTGGCCGTCTTCTCCCATGGTTTGAACCACCCTGAAACCCTCCAAAGCCAGCAAGGTTTCATAGTCGGCCAGCCGCTTGTTTTCTTCGTTTTCCCACTCTGTTTCCAGGCTTTCCTTTTGATGCCTTGCTTCTCCCGATTCTGCATGCAATAAGATGAGCTTTTTTATATTTTCTATAAAGTCGTGTATGTCCTTTTTGAATTGAATAGCCTGACCCGCCCTGAAATAAAGTGCTATTGGAGACTGGGGTAAACTGAAGTTGTACACATAGGCTATATCTTTTAACTCGAGCTTCTCTGGCTTGTAGCCGGAAAGGGCATGTTGTACAGCAGAGCGCCTGCCTGTGCCTGGAGCTCCCTCCACAAAAATATTGTAGCCCTTGGCCTTTATGGCGGTTCCAAGCTCCATGGCTTTAAGTGCTCTAGCCTGCCCAATTATTGCATCGCTCCATGGAACGGTAAGGCCATCCCCGCACAGCCTTTTTATTTCTTCCGGGGATACTGAGTAGTCGAGCGTGGAATAGGGCAATCTATAATTATCTGAGCTCATGCTTTTTCTCTGCCTTTATTCGGCATGCTTTAAAAGGCTGGACACGGGTACTATATCAAAACCCCTGGAAATTAGGGCATTAAGCAAAAGCGGCAGTTCATTGTAAAAATAGTCATCCCGCCCGCCTTCCGTTATGCCAATTCTTATTGGAATGATGGATCCGGGTTTTACCTGGCTAATGGTGCTTTCTATCAGGTCATGAGTGCTGGCGTACAAACCGCTGGTAAGGGAACCCTGGTACCGTCCAACCCAGTCCAGCGGATCTATATCCCTGCCAACATAAGTGTAGTTCATTTCTTTTGCCGCTTCCAGCATCATGCTGTTGACCGAATAATGGGGAGAATGCCATAAAAGCGACAGTTCTTTGCCAGTGGCTGCAAAGTACTCGTCTTCGGTCCTTGCCAATCCCCGCTTTATGAACTCAGAATCTGCCCTGTACCTGGCATCGGTGGCATCAAAGACACTGAAAAACATATTGCCTGTTTCCTGGCCGCTTTCTGCTATTAATCTGGCTGCTCCGGGGTTTCTTCTTACGAATTCTCCATTTATAAAAAAGCTGGCACTTATTCCGTATGCCCTTAGCGTGTCCAGTATGGATACAAGCCCCTCGGCTCCGTCATAGGCATTGAAAACTATAGAAACTTCTCTGCGCCTTATTCTGGAACCATAATTGAACATATCCTTGTCTTTTGGATCATCTTTGGCAGGGAATGGCACATAAGTCAGGGCAGCTGCCGTGAGCAGGCTTTTTGTG
Organism: Spirochaetota bacterium; assembly: GCA_029548805.1. Taxonomy (GTDB): domain Bacteria; phylum Spirochaetota; class Spirochaetia; order Treponematales; family UBA12059; genus SZUA-370. The sequence continues at coordinate 10,059 of JAKPMS010000150.1, forward strand.
CCAAGGCCTTTGGCGGAACGGACCATTATGGTATTGCGGTAAGAGCCGAATGCCATGCTGTCCAGATATACCCTGTAGTTTGGAGAGCTGGAAGATTCGGGCAGGAGGTCAAAGCTGTCTGTCTTTGTCCATTCCGGCTTGCTTGCCTGGCTGGTATAATAGCTGCCGCCGGCTTCCACCATGACATAGCCGGGTTTGGCCTGCGACCAGCCATAGTGTTCCGCTTGTCCCAAAGCCACGAGGCTTTTGGAGCCGCTGCCAAGGTTTACTATTTCTATGGATGCCGAGGAGGCTACAGCCAGCCGGTCATTGGCTATCCATGCAGCATGGAGGGCTCCGGAAGCATCTATGTTTCGTTCTATTGCCCAGTTGGAATAGCGGCGTACAATTATGCCTTTGCTGCTTACCACTGCCACCCTGCTGGAATCGGGGGACAGTTCCAGTTTGCTTGCACCCTGCACGTCCAGAGCCTGGAAGCCGGCACTAAGGCTGTCGGGGCTTTCTCCGGAAGCCCTTATACGAAAGGCTCCGCACAGATGCTTGCCGCTGGCCAGAGAAGAAGTAAAAATTGTCACCTCATCATTTTCCGGCCACAGAACCTGGCTTACTATGGTATTGCCCTGCAGAAACAGATACGGCATGGCATGGACAGCCGCTTCCCTGCCAAAATCATCCGGGTCCAGCTTGTACAGGAATATGTTTCTGCCGTCCTTGCACAATAGTACTTTTGAGCCGTCTGGCGATATCCAGAAGGAATCAAAGTTGGGGTCGTATGGGAAGGGAGCTTTGCCTACTAGCACTCCCGGCTGAACTATGCCTGTATAAATGGCCTGGGTAAAAAACTCCTGGGGCATGATACGGTACATGGAACGTTCCCTTAACAGATAAAGGCTGCCATTGCTGCTCCATCTGGCCTGGGATATCCTTCCGCTGCCTATTTTTCTCCAGGATTCATCCGGAATGCGTTTTGCCCTGGCCTGCTCAACGGAAAAATAATACAGCTCGGAACCTTTGCCATAAACAAAATAGCGGCTGTCAGGCGACCATTTGGCCGGAAAATTGCTTACGGAATATTCCATGGCTTTTGTAACCAGGGTTTCCTGGTTTTTTGACAAATCAAACAGGATCAGGTCTCCTCTGGACGGGCTGGTAGGCGACAAATACAAAAGCAATGTGCCGTCGGGAGAAGGGCGTGAATCCACAATACGACCTTCCTGTATGGATGAACCACGGGTAAAGGATGGTATGCCCGGGATGGGAGTGAGGCCAGTAAAATCCTTGCCTGTCATGAAAACCCCAAAACGGTTACGCAGCTGCAGCTTGCGCCCGTCATCCACAATGGAAATGGCTTCCGGATAAAAGGTAAGCTGGGTCAGCTCTCCCGTTTTGGCGTTTGCACTGAACAGGGTGCTGTATCCGGGCTCTCCCGGAATGCTTACCTTTGCAGTAAACAGGATTTTGTCCTCTGCAGATATGTCCAGGCCGCTGAATTCCACATCGGCATTGCTGTTTAACAATATGACAAAAGCAAAAAGTGAGGCTATAACCAGTCTTGGGCGAACTTTATTCATGACTCTCCCCTTCGATCTATTTTCGGCTAAAACTAGCCTGGACGAAAGGGGAGCAAGTGTCAATTATTATTTTTTAGCCAGAACCAGCCTGTTTATAAGATCTGCCACTGCACTTTTGTCGTGGGGCAGGGCGGAAACATGCTTTGCCGCTTCTATGACTGAAGGAATGGCGTCGGACGGAGCAGAACCATAGCCCGCCCAGCTTACCATTCCCAAATCATTTTGGGCATCACCTATGGCCATAACTTCTTCCTGTGCTATGCGCATTTCGCCGGCTAACCATGCAAGGGCTTCTCCTTTGTCTACACCCACAGGAAGCACTTCCAGAAAATACGGCTTTGTAATGACAACTTCTGCTATTTCTGCAAACTTTTCCTTTAAAATAACAGCCAATTCGGACAGGTATTCTGGCTTGCCGGAGCTTAAAAACTTGCTTCTTGGTTTTGAATACAGTTCCTCAATGGTTTCTGCCTTTTTTATCATCAAGCCAGTCAGTTTGCTGTCCAAAAAAGTAAAAGAGTTGGGTTCCGTGCAGATAATCCAGTTGTCTTCATAGCTTTGGACTGCAAGCCCCTTTGACAGGAGCTCTTCCACAATTATTTTGCCGTTTTGGCTTGGAATGGTAAAATGGCGTATGAGTTCTCCGCTGGTGGAATGCCGGATTTCCGCGCCATTGGAACAAATTATGGGATAGTCTTTTTCTGCCAGGCCAAGAGCGTCTGCATATGGCTTCATGGAAAAAAAGGTTCTGCCGGAAGCCAGGACCACTGCCACGCCAGCATCCATGGCAGCCTTTACAGCCATGGAATTTTCCGTGCTTATGGACAAATCGGGATTAAGCAGGGTGTCATCAAGATCAATTGCAACAAGTTTTACAGACATATAATATTTGTATAGCATAAAGGGCAGATTAGGAGCAAGGCTGGAGTATTGCAGACAGTTGTGTTTGGGTCTAAACTCGGCCTTTATGAATGCTAAAAAAGCGGAAACCGGACCTTTGCCGGGCTCGGACAGCCAATTGGCCAAGGAAGGCGCCAAACTGTCTGTTCTTACCATGGCCTCCAGGATACTCGGTCTTGTCAGAGAAAGAACGAGGGGCGGACTTATGGGTACCGGGATGCTGGCTGACGCTTTTACGGTGGCATTTAATGTACCCAATCTATTCAGGCGGCTTTTTGCAGAAGGCTCCATGTCTGCAGCCTTCATACCCACAGTAAAACTTTATTTGTCGGAAAAAGAAAAAGAAGAAACAGAAGACTTTCTGTCAGCCACCTTTACGGCCCTTTCTGTTACTGTTGCATTTGTTTGTGCTGTGGGTATTGCAGCTTCTCCGCTTTTGACCGGGCTTTTCAGGTCTGAGCCCCAGGAAACCGCGCTTTTAATGCGAATTATGTTCCCGTTTTTGGCTCTTGTGTCTTTGGCAGCCTTTTTTCAGGGCATACTCAATTCCTTTGGCATATTCAGCCCATCCGGTTTTGCACCAATATTGTTCAACCTTAGTTTTATTTTTGTACCTGTTTTTATTGCGCCGCTTTGTGCCAACCCAGCAAGAGCCATGGCCATTGGGGTTCTTGCAGGAGGTTTGCTGCAAGCTTTGTGCCAATTGCCATGGCTTGTCAGGCTGGGGCTGCGTTTCAGATTTGTAAGCCCGCTTAAAGCCTTTGCAAACCCCGGCATGCGCCGGGTAATGGCTCTTATTGCTCCAACAATTCTGGGTATGGCTGCCTACGAACTTAACGGGCTGGTTTCCACTTCTTTGGCAACCCTGTCCGGCGTTGGCGCAGCCACTGCTTTGAGCTTTTCTATAAGGCTGCAGGAGCTGGTACTTGGCGTTTTTGTCGTATCCGTGGGAACAGTCATGTTGCCAGAGCTATCCGGTATTGCAGGCAAAAAGGATTGGCTGCTTTACAAAGAAAGACTTGGCATAGCGCTGGAAGTAATAGTGCTTATCACCATACCCCTGACAGTACTTTCCATACTGGAAAGAAACAATATTGTTATTCTTGTATATAAAACCAGGGAATTTGGAGATGCCTCCGTAAAGCTGACTGCTGGAGCATTTTTGTTCCATATGACGGGTTTGCCTTTTATTGGACTTAACAGGATACTGGCTCCTGCCTTTTATTCCCGTTCGGATGCCAAAACCCCTGCCTGGGCAGGAATTGCCGCCGTAATTGTCAACATTATTCTGGCCATAGCCATGCAGTCTTCTATGGGCGCAAAAGGTATAGCTCTGGCTCTTTCTTTGGCCAGCGCATTTAATTGTGCAATTTTGTTATGGCGGCTTGTACGCGCCGGAATTGACGGCATGGCGCACAAAGTATTGTCCATATTGCTTTATATGTTAAAGTTGCTATTGTTCTCCTGTATAGCCGCACTGCCTGTTATGTTAATTCAGGCAAGACTGTCCATGTTTGCAGCATCTGTATCAAGCAAATTGCTTGGCCACGGGCTGGCCTTTTTTGTATCTTCATTAATATATGCAATTATAGAAATAGGACTCCTTTTTATTAGCAAAGATCCGGCCGGCGCCTGGCTGCTCAGGTCTTTTGCAAAAAAAAGGAGCAGGCAATCCGTATAAAAACCGGTTTTCCTGCCAACAAGCTTCAAGGAAGCTATAATGCGCTATGCGGTTATTTCTGATATTCACAGCAATTTGACAGCTCTGGATGCAGTGCTGGAAGCTGCCCGGCCTTTTGATGTGCTCCTTTGCCTGGGAGACGTGGTGGGCTATGGACCCGACCCCAATGAATGTGTGGCGCGCCTGCATAGTTATCCTTTGACCTGCATAGCCGGCAATCATGACCTTGCTGCCATAGGCCAGCTCGACCTGAGCCGCTTCAACCCCGATGAGCGACAGGCAAATTATTGGACCCGGGATGAGTTGAGCAGGGAAAGCCGTGATTTTCTTTCAGACTTGCCCAATACCATAAAACTTGGCAGTTTTTTGCTGGCTCATGGCAGCCCCGTCAACCCGGTTTGGGAGTATTTGGATAGTTTATACTTAGCCAAGGATAATTTTATGCGCTTTGACTTTCAAACAGCTTTTGTCGGGCATACTCATATAGCATTGGCAATTGAGTGGGATTCTAAGCAAAAAGAGGCAAGCTTTCTGCAAGCTAATGCTTCCGCTCTGTCTTTGGCAAAGGATCGCCTGATACTTAATCCGGGCAGTGTCGGTCAGCCCAGAGACGATGACCCGCGAGCATCATACGCCATTATGGATACAGAAAAAATGAGTTGGGAATTCCGGCGAACCCCTTACAACATAGAACGTACCCAAAAGCGTATGCGTAATTGCGGTCTGCCCAAACGCCTTATAGAACGTTTGCAATACGGCTGGTAAAGCCTGTTGCTTCCCCAAAGCTTAATGTCTTATAAAATTATGGCAGCAAAGCAATTACCATGTTGTAAAAAGCAATAATACGCCCAAAACACTGTAAGCAAGGCGTTTGCCGCTTGCAAAATTTTTAATTTTTTGTAAAAATAGACTTGGCTATTGCTAAGCTTCCGGGAACTAAAAAAAACATACAAGTTTCGTGCCAAGCTATTGACAAAACCTTCATATAATTGTTATTGTTCCGCTCGCTATACGCCCTTGTAGCTCAGTCGGCAGAGCACATCCATGGTAAGGATGAGGTCATCGGTTCGATTCCGATCGGGGGCTGTGTGTTCTTTATGAAGAACCAAGCCTTCAAGTCGGGTGCTTCGCAACCGATCGGGGGCTGTGTGTTCTTGCAAAGAACCAAGCCTTCAAGTCGGGAGTTTCGCAAGCGATCGGGGGCTTTAGTGAAAAGCTGTGGGGACAGGCATGGCCTTTGAATTTATGCCGGGTCTCCATTTTTTTGGCGGCTCCGGTTTTGTACGTGGCCGGCTTGAGTTTATTTGGAGGATGGAATGGCCAGTAAAAAACAGGTTGTTGAAATTATTGCTCTGGCTTGCAGCGAATGCAAACGCAGAAATTATACTACCACAAAAAATCGCAAGACAAAGCAGGACAAGCTTGAGCTCATGAAGTACTGCAAATGGGATCACAAGCACACACTTCATAAAGAAACCAAGGTAAAGTAAGCTTTTTAAAGCAAGCTTTTTATAAAAGGACAAGGCTCCTTATTGGAACTTTGTCCCGTCACGGGAGAACGCAGGCATGTTATCCCGTGACGTTTAGGCCAGTAGCTCTAATGGTAGAGCGCCGGTCTCCAAAACCGGATGTTGAGGGTTC
>JAKPMS010000151.1 GCA_029548805.1 Spirochaetota bacterium
ATACGCCCTGTGCGAACATATTTATGCAAGGGAAGGCCTTATTCCAAGAAGCATTATTGACAAAGCGCCCTCTGCTGAACTTAGGCCCGGCCAGCTGGATGAAGACTCCCTGCCTCCTTACAAAATTTTGGACAGGATATTGTACCTTTATCTGGAACAGGCATTAAGCGCAGAAGAAATAAGCGCAATGGGCTTTGACAAGGCGCTTGTAATCCGCATCATAAGCCATACAATAAGGGCAGAATACAAAAGAAGGCAGGCTGCATTGCTTATAAAAACATCAAAAAGCCCGCTGGCAGGCCCTGGCATAGCCAAGCCCCTGGCAAGAAAGCTTTTGTATTGAAAAATAGCCATATTTACTATATATTTATACTTGGATAGCTGTATGCGCACATATATAAGAACGGCCGCCATACTATTTTTAAGCTTACTCCTCGTATATTCCTGTGATATAGGTACAGCCATATATTCAGAAAAAGAGCTGGAAAAAATGTACGGCACTACTTTTTATGGCAACAGTAAAAAGCTGGAAAACGGCGCAGTAATAAACAGGGGCATGAAACTAAAGCTTGTTCTGGATAATGAATCCGACAGCCGTTTGCCTGTTTTACTGGAGCTCACTGTAAAAGACGCGGAAAACAAGATTGTATCCAGCCTTCTATTTACTCTTGACGGAGAAGAAGGAAGCATTAAAGTTGCGTCCATTACAGAAGACCTGCCCGCATTCAGCCTGCCGGAAGACCTGCCTTTTGGCTATTATATTATTTCTTCCGTCACCAAAGACAAAAACGGCAACAAAATCAGCTCTTCTTCATTGAATGTTCTCAATTATGACCAAAGTTTTAATACAGCCGTCCTGACAGCATATCCCGGCAACACAACCGCTGAGCAAACCAGCCTTTTCAAGCTGGAAGGCAATTTTCCAGCCGGACTGGATCCATGGTTGTGCTGGCGGATAAACGGAATTGAACAGAAAAGCGGCTTTGTATCAGAGAATTCAGATAAAATTATATGGCAAGCCCCAAAAAATGGCGGTTTGCATACTGTAAGGGTGGAAATTTACCCTTTTATGCCGCCTGCCCAAACAGAAATACCACCATTTGCAAAAGCCGAACTGAAAATTCCCGTGGCCATTGCGGCTTCCAATAAAAACAAGCTGGACAGCAAAGTGTGGACCATGTTCAATTTTGACGGAAATTTTATAGATACTGGCAGCAGACCCGATAAAAACAATATCAAAATTAGCGGAGAACCATATATAGATACCTGGCCCACTGGTTTTGGCTATGTTTTTGGCGCGGAAGAAAGCTTGAGCTCCGGATCATCCATTCTGCCGCCCTTGGGCGATAACAAAAAAATGCCGCCTTTCAGCGTTTCTTTGTCCATAGCCAAACTGCAAAGCCCCGCCAGTCAGCAGGACTTAACTGCCAAAATGTCAGACATACTTGTTATAAACAGTGACAAAGGCCTGCTAAAAATCGGAATTAAAAACGACATACCCTATTTTTCTTTTGCTGATGAAAGCCCCGTGTATGCCAAGGCTGCTGTCGCCAGCTATTCGCAGATATCCGCATTTTTCAACAGCAACAAGCTGTATTTTTATATTGACAACCAAGCAGCCGGAGAAGGCAGCCTGACTCCGGATTTTGGCAGCGCAAGCTTTGGTGCATGGACCTTGTCCGGACGGGACGGGCACAAAGACATATATGACGAGTTTGCTGTAAGGCTTGGTGCATGGCCGGCTTTCAGATTAAAAGAAGAAAGCAGGCTTGGAACAGCCCTGATTGCTGCTTATGGTTTTGAGGGCGGTCAAATTGATGAAGGGCTGATTTTGTCCGGCAATATACAGGCATCCCACGAACTGCTAAGCCTTGAACAAGGAGCCAGCCTTTCCATGGATGCAGGCCCGGCATTTCCTTTGGGATTTTCTGTCAGCCTGGATTTGATAAACGGACAGGCAAGCCTGGAGCTGGAATTGAACAACGGCCTTAAGCTTGTCATAGGCAGCAATTCTGTTATAAAAGTTGGAGACAAGGTTTTTTCAAATACGGCTGCGGGCAAAACCGTAAAAGGCCATGTTTCTGTAAAAATTGAAACAGGCAATGACGGCTTGATCATAAAAGGCTTTGATGAGCAAACCGTATACCTGCCCAAAGAAATAACCATTGCATCAGGCCGGATAACTATTGCCAATTCGGATACAGAGAAGCTTGAACTTGGCCGCCTTTTGTTGGCAAGCTTACAGGGATCAAGCTCCCTGCAAAAAAAATAAACAGACAGAATTTTGTTTTGTAAAGTTTTCTGATGCAGAAACCCGGTTTGTATATCCAGCTTTTTGCACTATAGTATCTTTATAGTGACCATGGAAAGGACAAGCATGAAACGTTCATTATTCTTAATTGTTGCAATTTTGTTGTTATTTGTATCTTGCGTAAGCCAGCCGGCTCCTGCTCCCAAGGAGCAAACAGCTGCTCCAGAGCCAGCTGCAAGCGGAGCAGACAGCTCCAGTGAGGCCAAAGAAAGGGCCAAAGCCCTTGTACAGGGAATACAGGGCGGAGCTGCTACTCCAGCCAGCCCGTCTTCCGCCAGCTCTTCTGCCGGTTCATCTGCAGCTGCCCCGTCAGCCAATATTGTGGATACTCCTCCGCCAGCTCCAGGCGTCATGACAGCAGAAGAAGAGGCCTTTCTGAACAATTACCTGGCACGCCTCCAATACATGGTGTATTACGACGAAAAAATAGGCCTTGACCCGCAAATAGCCAAAACTGCCGTAGGACAGGCTAACCGCTACTTTTTGGAAAAAATGGGCCTTTCTGTTGTGGACTTTGACCAGATAGAAAAGCTTAAAAAGGACCAGCAATTGGCTTATCAGGCCGAAACCGGCGGATCCATAGACATAATGCAATACCTGGCACAGAAATATAATGCTGATGTTTATGCGGAAATAGCCTTTACGGTCAGCCCTTCCGCCTCTGGAGGCAAATACTATGCAACGGCACAGGGCTCCATGAAAATTTTTGACACTTCCACCGCCCAGCTGCTCGGCTCTGTGGCTTTCCAGAGCCCCCAGGTGATGAGCACTACGTCCAGCGACTCGGCTGTGACAAATGCGGTTGCGGCATCAGTGTGGAATGCCATGCCTAAAATGACCGAGCAAACCAAAATGCTTGTAAAAAATTCCATGTCCAGGGGCATAAGGTACGAAGTTGTAATTCAGAACACCCCTGACTCAAGGGCTGTAAGCAATCTTAGGCGGGACCTTGCCAGAACCATACGTGAAGTGGAACAGGTTTCCTATTCTTCTGCAGAAACCAAGCTTGCGCTTTTTTCCTTCAAGAGCAGGGATAAAATTGAAGATGCCGTTTATGACGCGGCTGACAGGGCAGGGATGAACGACTTGTATCTTGTATACAGCCGCGGAAAATCTTTTACCTTCAATAGTGGATTATAATATTTTTATGGGATATATTAAATGATATGTCTAAGCTAATGGCGCTTGTTTTGGAACAAGCAACAAATTAACAAAGGAACCTTAATTTTGAAGGAGGATACTTTGAAAAAACTGTATGGTGTTTTGATTTTTTCACTTATGATCATGGCTATTGCTTCCTGTGCAAGCCAAGCTGCTTCGGTAACTCCGCCAGAAGCCCAAAAACCCGCAGAAGTGGTATTGCCGCCGGATATCCTGGAGCATAAGGGAACAGCCCTTGGTGCCAACGTTCCTGCCTGGGTTATGGCTTATATAGAGAGCGGCTCTCAGGGTGTCGAAAAACTGGCTGATTATAAAGGCAAGTTTGTTGTAATACTTGACTCCGAGGGAGCAAGCAGGCAGGGTACCCAGGTAGCCATGGACAACATGGATGCTCCTGTACAGATTGCCCGTTATCTATCCACAAGAGTTCAGGCCAAGTTTGCCGGAGCCCAGGTTGGAGACAGGGACGAGCTTACCGAATACTTTGAGAATGTGGTAAAAACCGTTTCCGAAGCCACTTTCTCCGGTTTCATGACTGGGCCGGACTGGTGGGTATATCTCCAGTATTACAAACCCGGGGCCAAATCCAAGACAGAAGTTGACAGGCGCATTTACAGGGTGATCAAGCTATACTCCATAGACCAGAGTGTTTTGCAGACTCAGCTTGACAAATATCTTAAAGATGCAGCGGGTGCGGTAGCCAAAACTCCAGAAAAACAGAGAGCCATAGACGCAGTACAGAATGCGTTCTACGAGGGCTTTTAATCGTTCTGCGAACGCTTTTAATCGTTCTTTTAACGGTTAAAAAACAGCCGGACTAAACGCCAAGCACCTCCGAACGGAGGTGCTTTTTTTTTTGCCATCTTTAAGAACTGATTCTGATGCGCTATACTCTCATCTATATGAACCTGGAGGTATTTAAATGAAGAAGGCCCAAATAAGCGCTTTTATTGTAATATTGGTTTTTTCAATAATATCTTGTGTATCCAGCCCCGCACCCGCAGAACAAAAGTCTGCTCCCGAATGGATTTTAAGAACCCCGGCTCCTGACGCAACATACAGCTATTTTGTAGCCTCATCTTCTGATGCCAACGGAGATACGGCATTGGCAACAGAAGATGCGGCAGTTTCGCTCATATCCCAAATTACCCGCTATATGGGCGTGGATATAAGTGTTGCCACCACAGGAGAAGCCAAGGGCACGATTGACTCATATTCCGCAGAAGTAAAAAGCGTAGTAAAACAGACCGGGGCAAGCAAGCTTTCCGGCTTTACAATAAAAGACAGGTATGTTGTAAAAGAAGGAAAAATGGTAACGGTATATGTTCTGGCCCAATATATTACCAGCGACCTCAACAAGGAAAAAGCAAGAATAGCTGCAGTTTTCAAGGAAAAAGAAGACGCAGTAGCCAAACCGGAGTCGGCCGGCGACAGCGCTGCCAGCCAGGGCAGAACTTTTGACGCTATCAAATTTTACATAGAAGCTGCTGTTGCTGCCTCCGG
>JAKPMS010000156.1 GCA_029548805.1 Spirochaetota bacterium
CATGGATGCAGGCATCATGCCTACAGCCAAGCATTATCCCGGACACGGAGACACAGAGCTGGATTCCCACGGAGTACTGCCCGTAATAAATATTGATATGTATACCTTATGGAACAGGGAGCTGCTGCCATACCGTATCCTGGCTTCCGAAGGGATACCGGGCATAATGAGCGGGCATCTGGCCTATCCGCAAATAAGCGGCAAAACAGAGGCTGCTTCACTGTCCAGCCTGTTTATAAACGATATACTAAGAAAAAAAATCGGCTATAAAGGCCTTATAATTACTGATGATCTGCTGATGACCGGAGCCGGAAGCTCGGGAGGTTTGGCAGACAGCTGCGAAAAGGCCATAAGGGCCGGCAACGACATACTTATGTTCAGTAAAACCCTGGCCATGGATGACCCAGCCTGGATACGCCTGCTAAAGCTTTACAAAAATGACTCCGGGTTTGCGGCAAGGGTTGACGAGTCTTCTTTCAGGGTACTGGAAGCCAAAAAAAAATGGCTTTTAAGCCTTGGAAGGGACGGAATAAGACCAAAAAACAATCCCGGCAATTATATGCAAACCATAGAATCGCAGGAATTTTTTGCGGAACAAGCCATAAGAAGCAGTACTTCTATAGGACAGCTCTTTCCGCGTCCGGAAAATTCCGGGCAGGTTCTGGCAGCCGGCCCCTTTTCCGATTTTCTTAACGAAGCAAAAAATTGCCTGCCAGAAAGCGCAAGCTTCCGCTTTTCTTATCAGCCAGCAGAAAAAGCGGATCCTCTTGAACTGGCTGACTTCAAAGCCCGCCTGGCCAGGGCAAAAGCTGCCATAGTGTGCGTGGCAAACCCGGCGGGAGCGGATTTTGCGCAAGCTGTAAAAGATGCGGGTAAAACCTTGTACATCGTATCGGTTTTAAGCCCAAGCTACAGCCTGCCTTTCTCGGACTACGCAGACATAACCGCCGTTTATTCTTACTCCAAAGACTCTTTCAAGGCAGCTTTTGCTGTCATAATGGAAGAAGTAGAAGCCCCCGGCATACTTCCCCTGCAAAAGGTTCACTAAAGGCATGTTGTGGGAAAGAGCCGGCTCGCAGGATGAAGCTTCCATTAAGGCTTTTATTGTTCCAAAAGAACATTACGCGGCAGCTATATCGCAAAGGGTTTTTAACAGCCGGGGCGGGTTGCGCAAGTTTGACGCCAAAACCAGCCTGTTTGTAATAAAAGAAAAAACAGGAATTGAAGCACTCACCTTGTTGACATCCAACGGTAGCGTTTTTCCTTTATTGGGAGACAAATATGCCGGCGATGGCGAGCTTGCTGCCAGGCTGTTCAAGGAGCTTGCAAAGGATCATTTTGTGGCGTTTTACAGACCAAGTGTTTGTATGGGAGCAGAAAAGCAGCTTGCAGCCATACAGGAAGCATTGGGCTGGCAGGCTGAAGTAAGTATAGACTACGACACAATGAGCATGGACTTGCTTGTAATGGCAGGAAACAGCCATATAAAAACCCCCGCAGCCTTTTTGCATGGCTATACCTGCAGGGCAGCCAGCCTGGCCGATCTGGATGAGCTTTTACCTTTGGCCGAAGCTTACGAGCGCGCAGAAGTGCTTACCAGAATACATTTCTACAACCATGCAACAAGCAAAGCCTTACAAAAAAGCAGCTTGGCAAAACAGCTGGTATATATTGTATGCCACGGTGACAGAATAGTGGGCAGGGCTCAAACCAACGCGCAAGGCATAGGCTGGTACCAGTTGGGAGGGATTTTTGTATACCCCGCTTACAGGGGTATGGGCCTTGGCAAGTTCGTACTGGAAGCAATCCTGTCAGATATTTTTAAAATGCAAAAGGGAGCCTGTCTTTTTGTTAAAAAGGCCAATTCTACAGCCATAAGCCTTTATAAAAGGCTTGGCTTCATTAAAACTGCTGATTACAGAATTTCATACTTTGTTTAGCCCGGGCTTTGCGGCGTTGGCAAGCCGGCATTATTGGGCAGCTCTATTGTCTTTCCGGCTCAGAATCAACCCATACCTCAGCGGAAAAGCAATATTCCGGTGAAGCAGCTGCAACAATGGGGCCTCCCCTTGGCCACTGGACAGCAAGGCTGTCCAAGCCAAGCTTTACTTCAATTTCCCTGTCTGTAAAATCTCCGGCAATTCCCAGGCTTAAAGCCCCAGCTCCCGCAATGAGAGGATCCACGCGCCCCGCTCTCATTTTAAGGATTTGCCTGGTAATTACCATGGCCTCAACCCTGCCCGCTTGATGCTTTTTTAGCGCTCCGTTATACACAGAGGCATTCTTTTTGGGAGGCTGCTCATAAAGCACTATATTCATGCTGCTGCCCCATAGTTCAATAAAAGCTGACACCCCATTTTCCGGCAGTACGGTCAGTTTGAAGCCGGCCTGCTTGACTCCCGACATATCCATAGGCCCGGAAGGATAGCCAACAGGAATGCCAAAGGTTGCGGAATCTATGACTATGACTTCCATCTCCCTGCCATCTATCAGAAAAGAAACAGAATCGGAATTGGCTTTGCCTTCATCAAACAAAAGCCTGGCAGCAGCCAGCATGGCAGACGGACCGGGTATTATTTTCTGGCCCCTGGCGTTCCAGCTATCCAGCAGGACCGGACTGGAGTTTCTGTCCAAAGTTATTATTCCTTCGGCAGCTGCTCCCGTACTGGCCGGGCATACAATCCCGGCAACTTGAGGCCAAAATGCCGCTTTGGCCTTGGCCATTTCCGGCTTGGCTTCAAAAAGCAGCCACGGGCTGTTGGCTACCCTAAGTTTCAGAAAAGTAAGGTTCATTATTTTACAAGCTTATACTTATGAGCCCTCGTCATCAAGCTTGAAAAAATGTTATATTCTGGCTCTGGAGAAATATGAAAGATTTAACAAGCGGAGGAGAAACCCGCACCATCATCAACTTTGCGCTTCCCATGCTGTTGGGAAACATTTTTCAACAGTTCTACAATATGGTGGATTCCATAGTTGTGGGCAATTTTGTGGGAGTTTCCGCTCTGGCCGCAGTAGGGACATCCTTTAACATCATTTTTTTAATGATTTCCCTGGTCATGGGATTAACCATGGGAATTACTGTCCTTGTAGCCCAATATTATGGGGCAAAAGACGCAAAAAAAGTAAAAGCCACCATAGACACCGGGTACCTGAGCCTTTTTTGGTCAGGACTGGCCATGTCCATCATAGGAATACTGTCCACCAACTTTATTTTAAGGCTCATAGCCGTACCGGAAGAAGTATTTGCCGAATCCTCTTTATATTTGCGCATAATCTTTTTTGGCCTTTTGACTACCTTTGGCTATAACGGCATTTCTGCAATACTGAGGGGTCTTGGAGATTCCAAAACTCCGCTGTACCTGCTGATTGCAGCCAGCCTTATAAATGTTGTCCTGGACCTTGTATTTGTGGTGGTGTTTGGCTGGGGAGTGGCTGGAGTAGCCTGGGCAACGGTGATAGCCCAGGGCCTGTCCTTTGTGGGCGGAATATTCTATTTGAACAAAAAAAATCCGTATACAAAACTGGATATAAAAACCCTGCGCTTTGAAAAATTAGTGTTCCGTCAGAGTCTGCGTATAGGACTTCCTGCAGGCATACAGCAAACCATGGTTTCTTTGGGGATGATGGCCCTTACCAGGATTGTAAACGGCTATGGTACAACTGCCATTGCCGCTTATTCCGTGGCTGCCAGGCTGGACAGCTTTGCATCCATGCCCGCCATGAACCTTAGCCAGGCCCTGTCTGCCTTTACGGGCCAAAATATGGGCGCTGGCAAAACAGAAAGGGTCAAACGCGGGCACCTGTCCGCCATAGTCGTGGGTTCTGCCATTTCCATTGTTGTAGGCACCCTGGTCATCATTTTTGGCAAAAACCTTATTGCCCTTTTTACCCAGGATGCGGGGGTCATAAACGAAGGGGCCAGATATCTGTTGATTGTAGGAGCCACCTATCTTCTGTTCTCCACCATGTTTATAAACAATGGAGTCATGCGCGGGGCCGGAGATTCCTTTATACCGATGATAAACACCATACTGGCTTTGTGGGTTGTAAGAATTCCTGTAGCCGCTTTGCTGTCTGGGCCCTTGGGCATGGGAACTACCGGAATTTGGCTCAGCATTCCAAGCGGGTGGATTGTAGGAGCAAGCTTCTCCACCTGGTATTATATCGGAGGACGCTGGAAAAGAAAGGCTGCAGTCAGGGCAGCCATTCCGGAAATGGAATAATATATGAGCAGCAGCCAGGCAAGTATAAAGCCAAGAAAAACCAGGCAAGAGCGCTTAAGAAGCAGTTTTCTCCTGTTTACTTCTCTTAACTCCCTTTCTTTTATGCTGCTGTCCGGAAGCGTTCTTACACTTTTTTCACTAAGCCTTGGAGCCAGCGGCACCTACATAGGGCTTTTGGGTTCACTCAATTTTATTACCTACTTCTTTATGCCTCTGGGCAGGCATATCATAAGGCGAAGATCCATTGTAAAAGTATTTGGATGGGCATGGATGCTGCGCTATTGGGGCATGATACCCGCCCTTTTTGCCCCAATTCTGGCATGGCGGGGCGCTCCAGGCTGGGGCCTGGTACTGCTTTTTGGCAGCAGCCTCTTGTTCAATATTTTCCGCGGGATTGGGCTTATTGGCAACAACCCCATACTTGGCATGCTGGCAGGAGACAGGGGCAGAGGCGCATTTTTGTCAAATGTGCAGATATCCAACAGCATGACAGCCATAGTTACCAGCGCTGCTTCCATGCTTGTTTTCTGGAAATTTTCCGGAAACATCCTTTACGGAAGCATAATGGCTTTGGGAATCATAATAGGCAGCATTGCATCCGCTATCCTGTTCGGATTTCCAGAGCCCGAAGCTTACAAACCCAAGGCAGGTTCATCCTTTTTGGCAAGCGTCAAGGAAGCCTGGAAGGACAAACCTCTTAGGCGTTTCATAACTGTCTTTGCACTCATGTCTTTTTCTGCAGGCACGGCAAGAACCTTTATTGTTACCCATGCCAGCGTTTTATATGCGCAAAACCCGGGATTAGTAATGGCTTACAGCGTTGCATTCAATTTTGGCAGCGTTGCTGCCGGATATTTGTCCAGAAAGCTTATGGATCGCCTTGGCGCCAAACCCCTGTATGTTGTTTTTATAGTCCTGGCTTTTTTGGCCATGCTGCCTGTAGTATGGAGTCCTGCTATCGAGTCCTCTTTGCTTAGCCTGTTTTTTTTGGCTGCGCTTAACTTTATAATAGGAATGGGTATAATCGGGCAGGAAAACGCGGGGCAGGCCTACTTTTTTTCAATTGTAAGCAAGGAACATATGGTGGACCTTGCCATAATGTATTTTATGATTTTTGGCTTTGGCGGGGCGCTGGGTTCTACGGCAGGGGGCGTCTTTCTGGACTTTTTGTCCGCTGCCGGCTTTAGTGCCCGTCAGTCTTACCAGTTATTATATCTTATTTCCGTTGCGTTTACCCTCTTTGGCAGCATTGGAGCACTAAAGTTGAATCCAGTAGGCGCGGCCACAGTCAAAGAATCCCTGTCCGTGCTGTTCTCCATGCGGGATATCAAGGCCATAGGTGTGCTGGAAAAGCTGGAGCGTTCGGGCACCCCTGCAGACGAAATACGGCTGATCCGGGAACTGGGTACTTACGGGGTTGCTGTTGCAGGCAGGGAACTTTTGTCCTATCTTGGCAGCCCAAGGCTGGACGTACGCATAGAGGCCCTGCTGGCCCTGGAAAACCTGGACAAGCTGTCTGTAAAAGCCATGCGTGCCATAACAAAAGAAATAGAAAAGCACCCTTATACTACGGCCTATGTTGCAGCCAGGATACTTGGCAAGCACGGCTTTCTGGAAGGGCTGCCGTCCTTGCGCATGGCTCTTCATACCGATGATTACATGCTGCAGGGTTCGGCAATGATAGCCCTCTCAGCCATGGCCGATGACCAAAGCCTGGAAACCATGGAAAAACTGGTGGAAGAAACAGAAAACCCTAGGCTTCTGATTATGGCTGCTTCTGCCATAGAAAAGTTTGGCAAAACTTCTTCCATTCCGTCCCTTGTCACCAGCCTTAAAAGGATAAATCCGCCTCCATATGCATTTGATGAAATAGTACTTGCATTGAGCGGTATACTGGGAGGTCTTGGCAATTTTTACAGCCTGTACTCGGAATTTTCCCATGATCCCGAAGCTGCTACAGCAAAGCTTTTGGAACCCTTAGAAGAAGTAAAAAGCGGATCAGCGGACCATGACCAAAAAATGAAGCAGACAGCCAAGGATCTGTATGCATTTATAAAAGACGGCAGCAACAGAACCCTGGTGGGTAGGGCCATTGCCGCTTCTGTCATTATGGATATGGCTGCAGTGCTTGTCTTGTCCGAAGCGGCCATAAATACCGACTTGTGCAGATATATGGGTTTTAGGTTTTTTCTTGTGGCCTGTGCTATAGAAGCCCTGCTTCATGAATAGCTATAGGACCCGGAGCTACTGGATCAAGCCTGCTTTGAGCCCGTTTTTGGCGTTTTTACGGCCGGGTCGCAAAGCTCAGGGATGGCACCTCCGGCTATAGCCCACAGGTACAAGCTGGCGGTGGATGCATAGGGAGTATAGCGGCGTTTGTACTTGCTGTGCAGTTCTGCCGTGATTTTTTTGTGCCTGTACAGCATGCGCAAGCCCCTGTGGATGGCCAAGTCTCCGTAACTTAAAACATCCGGACGCTGCAGGGAAAAAAGAAGCAGCATTTCCGCCGTCCAAAGGCCAATTCCCTTAAACTTTACAAGGCTTTTGCAAACTTCTTCATCATTCATGGAAGCAAAGCTGTCCAGGTCAAGGCTTCCATTCCTTATGGCCTCGGCTATGCCTTTTATGCAGGAAGCTTTGCGGGTAGACATACCCATGGACTGAATTTCTTCTATGCCAAGTTTGGCCAAATTTTCGGCATTCAGCGGGCTGCATTTTTCCTTAATCCTGGCCCAGATGGTCAACTGTGCCTTGGTGGAAATTTGCTGCCCGACTATGGATTTTATAAGAGCGGAGAATGGATCAGGGATTACTGGCCTGTTTATTTTGCCAATAGTATTGATAGCTTTGGCAAGCAAAGGGTCCTTGCCGCTTAAGTACTCAATTTCTTTTTGGCCATATTCAAAAACCGGTAAAATCAAACGTGCTTTACTATTTTGTCACTCTTTAGGCAGCGTGAACATACTTTTATGGTAATAACCGTGCCGCCAATCATGGTGCGTATGTTCTGCAGGTTTGGACGCCAGCTCCTGCGCAGCCGGTTTTTTGCCTTGCTTACATTATTGCCAAAAATTGTACCCTTGCCGCAAATATCACATTGTCTGGCCATATTAAAAGTTCTCCGTTTCAGAGTTTGTTTTGCAATTATCATGAGGTCTTTTAAAATCACATGAAAGCCTGCCGAGTATAGCGCAACGCGCCTAAAAATGTAAAGACCTGGCTATGGCCTGAAACCTGCCATCATTTTCTCTGCAGCCTTTTTGTTTTTGACCATTTTTTTCATCATAAGCCTGGATTTTTCAAACTTTTTAAGAAGTCTGGCCACCTCGGCAACCGAGGTACCCGAACCCCTTGCTATCCTTGAGCGCCTTGTAGGACCTATTATAAGGTGGTTAAGCCTTTCCTTTCTGGTCATGGACAGGAGTATGGCTTCTTCGTGTTTAAGATCTTCCTTGTCCAGCTGCTCTTCGCTAAGCTGTCCCGCCATTCCAGGCATCATGTCCACAAGGCTTTTAAGGGAGCCCATTTTTTTTACTTTCCTGAGTTGATCCAGATAGTCCTCAAGGGTAAAGGTTTCGGACGCAAGCTTTTTTTCAAGAGCCTCCGCCTCGGCCTGGTCCATTACAGCCTGGGCTTTTTCCACAAGGGATACTACATCTCCCATGCCCAGAATGCGGCTGGCTGCCCTGTCCGGATAAAAGGCTTCCAGCCCGTCAAGATGCTCGGAAACACCCACAAACTTGATGGGCTTGCCAGTAACGGATTTTAAGGAAATGGCAGCACCGCCGCGCGTATCCGAATCAAACTTGCTAAGTATTACACCGCTGATACCGATTTTTTCATCAAAGGCTTTGGCTATATCCACAGCTGTCTGCCCTGTCATGGAGTCTGCCACGAGCAGGGCTTCATCCGGCTTTAAGAGCTCCCTCATGCGGACAAGTTCTTCCATCATGGCTTCGTCCAGCTGCATGCGGCCTGTGGTATCCACTATTACGGTGTCAAAAAGTTCTTTTTTGGCCCTGGCCATGGCTTCTTTGGCTATTGCCAGCGGGTCCCCTGCGCTGCCCCTGTGAACTTCCACCCCGGCAGCGCGGCCAAGCACAGCAAGCTGTTCCACAGCTGCAGGCCGCACCAGGTCACAGGCTGCCAGTAGCACCCGCCTACCCTTGTTTTTAAGATGCAAAGCCAGCTTTGCGGCAGTTGTGGTCTTGCCGGAACCCTGAAGCCCAAGCAAAAGAATAACCGTTGTAACATCAGGGCCTTTAAGCTTTAGCCCCTGGTGCTCATCGCCAAGCAGACTAACCATGCGGTCGTACACAATTTTTACAAACTGCTGGCCCGGGTCCACGGCCCTGAGAACCTTTTCGCCCTTGGCTTCCTCTATAGTCGCATTTATAAAGCGCCGCACTACACGCAGGTTTACATCTGCTTCCAAAAGAGCCATTTTTATTTTTTCTACGGCTTCTTCTATGTTTTTTTCGGAAATTGCAGCCTTGCCGCTCAGGGTCCTTGTTATGTCGCTGAAAGCTTGGGTAATATTTTCAAACATTAATAATCTTCCTGTAAATTGTGGGAAGCACTAAAAACTGAAGTTTATAGTGCTCCCCTTGTATTATAGTGTGCCTTTAAGCCCTGTTTCTTCAGCTGCAGTCCTGAGTGCCACAATGGTTTCCTGTATCAGCTCATCCAGCTCCATGCCAAGAAGGCTGGCGCCTTTTTCTATTACTTCCCTGTTTACACCAGCAGCAAAGGCCAGGGTCTTCCATTTTTTCTTGACAGATTTTACTTCCATGTCCAGTACCGAACGGCTTGGCCTGACAAAAGCGCAGGCAGCAATAAAGCCCGTTAGCTCATCCACCGCAAAAAGGGTTTTTTCCATTATGTGGATTGGTTCTATATCGTTTACCAGGCCCCAG
>JAKPMS010000195.1 GCA_029548805.1 Spirochaetota bacterium
CAGGGCGGTTTTTGCACATACAAAATCATCAAGATAATCATGAGGGAAACAGGGCTTTCCTGGGATGAAATTACAAAGAACGGCCATCAAAGCCATATACTCAAGGGTGTGCTATGAAAGAACTGTATTTTGACTCGGTAGTCATAGGCGGGGGAGCCGCCGGTATGGCTTCTGCCCTGGAATTGGACAAAGCCGGCCTGTCCACAGCCATACTGGAAAGGGAAGAATGCCTTGGCGGAATTCTTGGTCAATGCATCCACAATGGTTTTGGGCTCATAGAGTTTAATGAAGAGCTTTCCGGCCCCGAGTTTGCAGAGAAGGTGGAAGAACGCCTGGCGGCTACCGGAGTCAGGGCATTTACCGGCCTTACCGTAATGGAGCTGCAACTGGCTTCCGAACTTAAAACCCTTTACTGTTATTCAGGCCAGCATGGCGTTTTAAGGATAAATGCAAAACTGGTTGTTCTGGCCATGGGCTGCAGGGAGCGCAACCGCGGAAACATACGCATACCGGGCGACAGGCCTGCAGGAGTATATACTGCCGGCCTTGCACAAAGGCTTGTAAACATAGAGGGCTACATACCCGGCAAGGATGTGGTCATAATAGGTTCCGGTGACATTGGCCTTATCATGGCCAGGCGCATGAGCTGGGTGGGCTGCAAGGTACATGCCGTTGTGGAGATACTGCCGTATCCTTCCGGCCTTACAAGAAACATAGTCCAGTGCCTCAACGATTTTGACATACCCTTGTACCTGTCCCATCTTACAACCAGGATAATAGGGCGCAAAAGGGTGGAAGGCGTAGAAATTACTCCCATAGAATCCGGGGCCATAATGACAGAAAAGGCCTTTGTGATACCCTGCGATACTGTCCTCTTGTCTGTAGGCCTGGTTCCGGAAAACGAACTGTCCAAAATGGCAGGGGTGGAAATTAACCCCATGACCAATGGGCCATTTGCCGACTCCATGCTTATGACCAATATTCCCGGTGTTTTTGCCTGCGGCAATGTGCTGCATGTCCACGACCTGGTGGATTACGTGGTGGAAGAAGCCAGAAGGGCGGGCATTTACGCCGCCAGCTGGCTAAAGGGCAATAGTCCCAAGGCCGAAGCCAGGGTAAAAACCGGAGCAAATGTAAGGTATACGGCTCCCAGCAGGGTGGATCCCGACAAAAACAACAAGCTTTATCTTCGTAGCCTCATAGTAAAAAACGATGCCCAGCTGGAAGTAAGGATCAACAACCGGCTTGTAAAAAGCATAAAAAAGACACATATACAGCCATCCGAAATGCTTACTGTGGATCTTGGCCCAAAGGAGCTGGAATCGGTCAAGGACAGCCCGGACCCTGTAGTAGAAATAGCCATAAGCTGACTGGAGATACGTAATGAGTGAAGAACTGATATGCATCACCTGCCCCATTGGCTGCCATTTGAGCATAGAGCGCTTGCCGGAAGGCAAGCTGGCAGTAAGCGGCAACCGCTGCCCAAGAGGCATAAAATACGCCAATGAAGAACTTTTGAACCCAAAACGAGTGGTAAGTGCTACTGCGGCAATAGATTATTCCGGTATAGAACACGAAGAAAGCCTTGCAGAAATTGCCAGAATCCCTGTCAGAACAGATGCAGCCTATCCAAAAGAGGGGGTAAATGAAGTTTTGGCAGCAATCTATGCTCTAAAAGTAAAGCTGCCTATAAAAAGAGGCACAATACTTTTGGCAGACTTTAAAGGCAGCGGGGTTAATGTAATAGCTGCCAGAAGCCTTGGCTTAGAAGCCTTGGCTTAAAAGCCTTGGCTTAAAAGCCTTGGCTAAACTTTAAAAGAGCTGCCAAATATGCAATTCATATATATTAAAAACCATATATAAAACTATTATTTTATATATAAAAATAGTTGACATAATAAAAAAAGCAATGATAAATTATGCCCTTGCTCCGAACTGGCGCTGCCTAACCTTGAGCATCGTTGATACTCATCCAAGGCAGCCAGTCAAGACACTGCTTCACAGCGTCAAGGGTTCCCCGGGAAACCGGTAGAGCCTCCCGCCTCCAGACAGGGGTTTTTCCTGCCTGCGCATTGGAAAGGAGTTCCAATCCAATACCTGCGAAATTATTTTGCAAGGAGGCAAGACGATGGGCAGCACAAAAGATGCCGTTCAAGAAAAACCCGCTCCAAAAACGCAAAGCCGCCGAGATTTTCTGAAGGTTACGGGCGTAGGCCTGGCTACTGCTTTTGCAGCAGCAGCCCTTGGCTGTATTAGCGTAGATACCCGTGATGGCCGCAAGGTAAAAGTATGGCGTACTGCATCAGGCGCCATAATACACGATCCCAACCTTTGTGTTGGCTGCAGGCGCTGCGAGACAGCATGCACTGTCAGAAACGACGGCAAAGGAAGTGCCTATATATCACGCATTAAGGTAGCCAGAAACTTCAACTATGGCCCCAATGGAGTTACAGCCGCATACGCTGTAGCCGATGGCCAGCATGGCAACTTCCGGCTGGTGGGCGAAACCTGCCGTCAGTGTTCCCACCCCGCATGCGGCGAAGCCTGTCCCGTGGGCGCAATAAGCGCCGACAAAAAAACCGGCGCCCGCGTAGTGGATACCAAACGCTGTGTAGGCTGCGGTGCCTGCGAGGACGCCTGCCCCTGGGGTATGGCCACTTTGGACCCCGAAACCAGAAAATCAACCAAATGCCTTCTGTGCGACGGTGACCCAAGCTGTGTAAAAACCTGCCCTACCGGCGCGCTGGCTTTTTATCCATGGGAAGAAGCAGAAGCCCTGCTTTTTGGAACTGATGCGGTCAGCGGCGCAAGCGCCTGAGTGATGGAGGATAAACAACTATGAGCACTACTTACGGATATACCGGTAAAGTACTCAGGATTGACCTGGGTAGCGGAGAAGTCTGGACTGAAGATACCTTCAAATACAAGGATTTTATAGGCGGAGAGGGTATAGGCTATAAAATACTTTGGGATGAAGTGCCTGCCGGAACCCATCCTTTTGATCCGGAAAACAAAATAACCTTTGGCGCCGGCCCGCTATGCGGCACGGGAGTACCCTGTTCCGGGCGCACCACAATCATAAGCCTTTTGCCTACCAGCCCCCACCATGGAGCCGGCAGCTCCCACATGGGAGGCTACTTTTCTGTTGAAATGAAGTATGCAGGCTACGATTCCATCGTTTTGGAAGGCAAAAGCCCCAAGCCAGTATGGATAAGAATTGAAGATGACAAGGTAACGATAGAAGATGCGCGCTGGATATGGGGCAAGGGCATATTTGACACCATGGCCATGATAAGCAGCCAGATGGGCAAAGAAGCCCAGGTTGCAGCCATAGGGCCTGCCGGAGAAAACCAGCTAAACATGTCCGTAATCAGGACTGGAACCAGCCACTCGGCCGGCGGTCATGGCGGTGTTATGGGCTCCAAAAACGTAAAGGCCATAGGAATCAGGGGCACGGGCTCCGTAAAGGTCGCCGATCCCAAGGCTGTCATGGAGCTCAACACGCTAATGGACCAGATTATTGGTGCAAACAACCAAATGGTAGCGCCAAGCCATCCGGCCCCTTGGGCAGAATATTACAGCCCTAGCTCCCGCTGGACCGGCAAGCCTGGTTTGTTCTGGGGTGCCGCAAATCCGCCTGTAGAGACCGGGGAATGTTATCCGGAAGATGTACATTCCATAGGCAAACGTACACAGAAGGCCGTTTTTGACCTTGGCCTTGGAGCAGAAAAGTACACTGTACGCATGGGCGGCTGTGCGCATTGCCCAATACGCTGCCATTCCCAGCTTAAAGTACCCCAGCTTGAAAAATACGGCATGGATCCCTATGTATCCAATACCTGCATGGGTTATGCCAGCCCGCGCGGCGTAATGTTCAAAGGCATTAAGGAATTTGACGGCAATGGAGAGGACTCCAGTATAGTGGGTACAGCCATAGGAGCAACCCTGGCAGACGACCTTGGAATGTGGTGCAACTATGGGCAGATTGGCAGGGATGTAAAATGGTTCTATGAAAAAGGCGTTTTCAAGCGTGTTCTGCCAGCCGAGGAATATGCATCCATACCCTGGCATCTTTTGGAAAAGGGCGATCCCCGCTTTCTTATAGACTTTTACAATCGCGTAGCCCATAAACAGGGCGAAATTGCCCATATAGCTGACGGCGCTGCCTGGATAGCAAAGCGCTGGGGCTTGGGAGACGATTACTGGGACGCAAAGGAAAACAAGCTTTGGACACGCGGCGGCTATCCCGTACACCATTCCAACGAATCTGCCGGGCAGGTAGGCGCACTTATATCCTGCTTCTCCAACCGGGATGCACAGAACCATACACACCAGAACTTTATAGGCTCTCAGCTGCCAATTAATATACAGAAGGATGTTGCAGCCGAGCTCTTTGGTTCACCGGATGCACTGGATGCTCCGTCCAAATATACCAGGATGAACGAATACAAGGCCCGTTTTGTAAAATGGTCATTGATACGCGGACGCCTCCATGATTCTCTTACCCTGTGCAACTGGATGTGGCCCATGCACTTTAGCCCGCTAAAAAGCCGCAATTATCGCGGAGACTTGAGCCTTGAGGCCAAGTATATGACAGCTGTTACCGGCGAAGCTATCAGCCCGGAGCAGCTGGACCGCAATGCGGAGCGTATTGTTACCCTGCTTCGCGCACTAAACGTGCGTTCCATGGCCACTACCGACCTGCGCCATGCCCACGATGCGGTGAACAAGTGGATAGTTACGCCAGATAAGGACAAGGAAGGAAAAGTTATTCCGCAGTTTACGCCAGGAACCATACAGATGGAACAGGCCGACATGGACCTTGGCCTTGGCATGGTGTACAAGCAGTTTGGCTGGGACGAAAAAACCGGAGCCCCAACCAAATCCACCTTGCTGGAGCTTGGACTTGGCAATGTGGCTGCCGACCTTGAAGCTTCCGGGCTGATACCAGCATAAATACCGGCATAGGCTGCTGCGCCCTTGGCGGCAGCCTATATTGCCAAGGAACGAGTGGACCCATTATGAATGAAGCTGAAGCCAGGCTAAGCCGGATTGCTGCCATTATTCAGGAAGCGTCTGAAGAAAAAAGGCTATGCCCCTTGTCAGAACTGGCTGGCAGGCTAAATGACAATAGCCAAGGCTTTGCCGATACAAAGGCATTGCTTGCAGAAAGCGCCCCGGAAGAAATTAAAGTAATGCGCGGCAAAGCGGACGACTATTATTTTATGGAAGCTTTGATGACCGAAGCTTATGCCATACATCTGTTCAGGCTGGCCGAGCGCAATTTACTTAGGCTTATAGCCGAAACAACCCGTGATGAATCGCGCATTTACCCCAGGCCTACTCTCTTGGCCGGCTTTTTGCAACAACCTTTTTTAATTAGCCAAAAGGACCTGAATAATGCAGTGGACAAAATGCTGGGCAGCCGGGACTACAGCGACATAAAGCTTGTTAGCGCAAGCAATGGCGACAAGTTCCTTTATTCCGAAAAACATTTGAACCCAAACCATGCACAGGCTTTGGCAGAATGGGCTGCTGTGGGCGAGAAGGAGAATCCATGATGGCTGATATTTCTGTACTTACCAAGCCTTTGGCTCAAGAAACTGCGGTAGAACTGCTGGCCAATGGCCAGAAAGTGGCAGTCCTCATGTGTACTCCCCATAATCTTGATGACCTGGCTGTGGGTCATCTCTTTTCCCGCGGCATGGTAAATAACCCCGATCGGGTGCTTACCATTGGAGCCTGTGCGGATATGAGGGTTATGAGTGTGGTAGCCCCGGGCGCTCTTACTGAAGACAGCTTTGGCCTGGGGCAGCTTATAGCCAGCGGCTGCTGTTCCGGCGAAACCCAAAGTGACATTTCAGGTTTAAAAAAGCTTGAAATTGGCAGCAGGCAGATAAGCCTTAAAGCACTCAAAAATTGGTGCAGAACCATGTTCCTGTCTGCCGAGCTGTATCCGACTACCGGAGGTCTGCACTGTGCGGCCCTGGCTGTACCCAAAGCTTCAAATAAAATAGAACAGCTGTTTGAATACAATGCTTACGAAAAGCTGCCGCAAGACTGCAATTATATGGTAGTGCGGGAAGACGTGGGCAGGCATAATGCTGTAGACAAGGTACTTGGCAAAGCCTTTATGGACAGGATAGATTTTTCGTCGGCATGCCTCCTTACAAGCGGGCGCATAGCCACAGACATGGTTTTTAAGGCGGCTGTTGCCGGTATACCCGTGCTGGTATCCAGAAGCATACCCACCACAAGCGCCAACGAACTGGCTGATAAAATGGGCATAAGCCTTGTAGGCCGCATAACAGACAGGCAAAGCATAGTTTATACCTATCCGGAACGCATCCGGATGGAATAGAAAGGAAACTTTATGTTCGGAAGAATAGGCCCCATGGAGCTGATACTTATTTTGGTAATTGCATTGGTAATTTTTGGGCCAAAAAAATTGCCGGAGATTGGCAAGGCTTTGGGCAATGCCATAAGAGAATTTAAAAAGCATTCCAACAAGGTGGCAGAAGAGCTGGAAGAAGCTGTAGAAGGCGCCAATGACGAGCCCAAAATAGAAAGCGCAAAATCCGAAGACAAAAAAGATACAAAAAAGCCCAAGAAGTCATAAA
>JAKPMS010000198.1 GCA_029548805.1 Spirochaetota bacterium
GCTATTCTCGGCCAACTATTACGACAGGGAGCTACGAAAGGATATTGCTGCCTTCAGGCGGGAAAGCACCTGCTTTAGCCGTAACGTTTGCTGCGGCTTAATGAGGTTTAACTTGCACCTTATATACCACAATTACTACAAATTATACCGGATAAAAGAGCCTTTAGTTGACTTTGTTCATGCTGAGGCGGCAGGTCTTCCTTTATTTATGATAGAGGAAGAGCTTAAAGGCTACTATGAGGACAGAAGGTTTTTGTCAAAGCTAAAGCTAAGTGATGAAGAGAAAAGGATTTGGCTAAAGCAAGCCAAAACACCCCTTAAAGAAAAGCCTGACTATGTACCCAAGTTTGCCCAGGTAGCTTGATATTAAGCTTTGGGGAACTACATTTTTTTTTGCCTGGCTATAAGTTCGGCAAGCCATGGCTTTTTATGCAGATCAGCTTCCAGCCCGGCTTCACGCTGCTTGTTTATATAGTCTGGGCTCTGGAAACTGTATGTGTAATTGGTATGAATGTCGTAAGTTCCGTTCATAAGAGCATAAGCATCCTCAGTCATTACCAGCTCTTCGTCTGTGGGTATGACATATACCTTTACAGGGCTGTCCGGGCTGGAAATTTCAAGCTCTGCATTTCTGCATTTGGCCTTTTGGTTCCTGTCCGGATCCACTTTAATTCCGATATTTTCCAGCCCCAAAGTGGAAAGGTTCCTGATGTTCGGGCCCATTTCTCCAACTCCTGCGGTAAACACCAGGGCATCAACCCTTCCCAAAGCTGCCGAATAGGCTCCTATATACTTCTTTATGCGATATGATTCCAGTTCCTGGGCAGTAATAGCGCTTTTGACTCCGCTTTCTGCCGCATTTTCTATGTCTCTCCGATCGGACCAGCGTCCGCTGATCCCAAGTACTCCAGATTCTTTGTTGAGCTTTTTCTCTACCTCGGCAGCTGACATACCTGTTTTTCTCATAACATGAAAAATGATACCGGGGTCTATGTCTCCAGAGCGTGTCCCCATTACAAGGCCCTCAAGAGGTGTCATGCCCATGGAGGTGTCATAGGAGCAGCCATTTTTTACAGCATTTATGGAAGAACCGTTGCCAATATGGGCAATTATTATGTTGGATTCAAAAGGGTTTTTGCCTAACAGGACAGAAGCCCTTTTGGCAGTATATAGAAAGCTGGTACCATGAAAACCATATCGCCTGACTTGATGCTTTTCGTACCAGTCGTTGGGCAATGCATACAGATAACTGGTGTCCGGCATGGTCTGATGCCAGGCCGTATCCATTATGGCACAGTGCGGTACATTGGGCAGAACCGCTTTGGCGGCCTCTACCCCGGTTATGTTGGCAGGATTATGGAGCGGGGCCAGGTCCACCAGTTCCTTGAAGGTAGCCAGGGATTCGTCATTTATAAGCACGGATCTAGCAAACTTCATGCCGCCGTGCACCATGCGGTGCCCTACAACGGCAATTTCGCCTATATTTTTGACCACCCCGTAATTGCTATGGGTAATTGTTTTAAGGATGAGTTCCACAGCCACTATATGGTTTGGGCATTCATGCTCTATGCTTACATCACATACAGCCGGAGCCTTGTGATTGATGACAGAACCCTCCTGTCCAACCCGTTCAACAATGCCGCTGGCCAATACATTGCTGGCAGCCCAATCGTAAACCTGGTATTTTACAGAAGAACTGCCGCAGTTAAGTGTCAGGATAACCATAATAATCTCCCTTTGTATTTATTGCTTATATAGTTCCCCAAATCTTAGTGTTAGAGCCCATTTTACAAAAACATTGGCATATATTGTATAGTCTTGAGCGGCCTCACACAATATATGGTACCTAAAAAAGCTAACATTAATCTTCTGGGAACTATGTATTGCTTATGGGGACCTATCAAAACTGAAGTTTTTATGGGTCCCCTTATAAAACCGGAACCTGGCCGGCTTTGTTTTTTTATCTTACTTCCATTCTGGCCACTATCTTGTTAAGCACCTGCAGCACAAGAACACTGCCCAGCGGCAATTCATAAGGCAGGGTAAACTGCTTACCGGGATGGTCCACCGTAATAAGAGTAATCCTTGAGCCGGAAGGAGTTTCAGCATACAGGCTTAGCGTCAAAGGGTAAGGATAAATCGGCAATTCCTGGCTAAAGAGCCCGCTGGTCATCCCTTCCTTTTTGGCGGGAGCAGCAAAAACCAAAGAAACAGGATTATCCTGTTCTTCCATGCTTGATGGCGCAGGCAGCTGTGCCACTATGGTACCGGGTTTTTCTTTTCCTTCTGCCGGCCGTATAGTAAACTGGAATGCCATTCCGGTTTTTTCTATTTCCTTTACTGCATTTTCCAGGGACAGCCCTGCAAAGTCCGGAATGATTATCCTGGGCTTCTCGGGGCCTCTGGATACCACAAAATCCAGCTGGGTTGGGCCGCTTATTTCGGTTTCCGGGGAAGGAGACTGCTCCAGGATGGTTCCGGCGGGACTTTTGTCAAAAATGTAAACAGCCGGTTCCTTGACTGTGATAAGCTGGCGGGTGGAACCAAAAACAGTCTGCAAATGGATTTTTACTTCATCTATGGTTAAGCCTATGTAGTCGCCAATTTTATCCTGTACAGCACCGCGGGAAACCACCAGGGCAATACGCCTTCCGGCCTTGACTATTGCTCCCGGCAATGGATCTTGTTCAAGTACCCTTCCTTTTGATGAAGGATCCACATCAAAACGCAGGGACAGCCTCGGGTACAGTTCCTTTTCCTGCAATTTGATAAGGGCGCTGGATAATTCCATATCCACAACATTGGGAACTAGTGTTTTTTCGGAACCCTTGATGGCCAGGCTGAATGCAACCAGGCTAGATAAGCCCATAAGAATTATCAAAAATACTAATGCCAGAATGGCGTTTCTGGCTGTCTGGGGATTCAAATCATCCAGTTTTTTAAAATTGAAAAAGGACCGGAAATCCATTTGTTAACTCCCTTAATGCTTGATCAGCAGCTTGGAATCCGCAGTGCCGGCTTATAGTCCAAGAACGCTGCCCTCAAGACCTCTTGCTCCATTTGCAAATGCTTTGTAATCCATGGGTTTTTTGCCGCAAAGCTGAAGCCGCCTTATGGCAATTTGGCCCTTTCCTGTTTGTACCATTATACCTTCTGATTTGTCTATGGAAATGACTGTTCCGGGCTCTTTTCCCGATTCTTTTTCTGCATGGGGACGGGCTTCCAGAAGCAGCAGCCTTTCTCCCAAAAGCGTGGTATAAGTACCAGGCCAGGGATAAAAAGCCCTGATCCTGGCGTCCAGCTCCATGGCTGACAAATGCCAATCCAGACAGCCGGCATTCTTGGACAGAATATGGCAATAGGAAGCCCCTTCTTCCGTTTGGGCCTCAGCTTTTTCTGAACCGGCTTCCAGCTTTTCTATGGTGTCCAGCAAAAGCCTGGCCCCAAGTTCCGCAGCATCTACAGACAGGCTTTCTGTAGTCTCCGTACCCAAAAGGGGGATTTCCTCTCTGGCAAGGATATCACCCGCATCCATTTTACTGGCTATTTTTTGTATGCAAAGACCGGTTTTTTTATCCCCGGCAAGAATAGCCATGGGTATGGGCGCACAGCCCCTCCAGCGGGGCAGCAAGGATGGGTGGGCATTTATGCCCCCCCTCGGAAAAAGGGATAAAAACTTTGGGCCGAATATTTTGCCGTATGCAAAAACCACCAGCAATTCCGGCCTCAATAAAGATATGGCAGCTCTTTCTTCAGGGCCAAGCCGTTCCGGAGCCATTACTTTAAGTCCAAGGCTTTGGGCTGCCTCTGCTATTGGAGTACTAGCCAGCTTAAGCTTTCTGCCCTGCGGAGAAGGCGGGTTTGTAAGAACAGCCACTACTTTGTGTTTTTTGGCAAGGGCCAAAAGGCTGGGGACGGCAATATCCGGGCTGCCGGCAAAAACCATACGCATGGCTATGCCCTCATACGCTTTTCGTATTGCTTTAGCAGTTTTGCCCGAATGATTTCCGGCAGACGGTCCGTAAAAAGCACGCCGTTAAGATGATCCATTTCATGCTGGATAACCCTTGCCAAAAAACCCTCAGCCTCCATGGTGAACGGGCGCCCCCTTTCGTTCCAGGCCTGGATGCGAATTTCTGCAGAACGGGCGACCTTCGCATAGACACCGGGAATGGAAAGACAGCCCTCTTCGAAGTCTTCCAGCTCTTCGCTGGTTTCCAAGAGCGACGGGTTTATAAAAACCAGCGGGGAGCCCTCCTCCACATCCAGCACAAACATGCGCAGCGACAGGCCCACCTGGGGGGCCGCTAATCCAATGCCCTTGCCCCGGTACATGGTTTCGAGCATCTGCTGCGAAAGAGCCTTAATATTAGTATCGATATCAGCAATGTTCTGCGCTTTTTGGCGCAAAATCTCATCGCCTAAAACTACAATATCCATATCTACCATAATAGCGAATTATTATATAAACGCCAAGCTTTCATTTTTCTCGCTTCCCCCATGACAGCTCATATAGAATGGGGTAACATAGCAGGGTAATAAAATGTTTGTTATTTACTTAAGGGAGGTTGTATGTTCAGAAAGTCTAGGCTAATTGTTTTTATTGGCGCACTGGGGCTTATGCTTGCGCCCGCACTCAGTTTTGGGCAGGTTCCCAATGGGACAGAACAGGTCTTGCCCCTTGCGCACGCTTCGCAGGCGGGGGCCGGTGCCTTTATTGCCCGGGGCAGTAATGCCTCGGCTGCTGCTCTTAATCCAGCAGCTGGTGCCCTTGAGCAGCGTCTAACGGTGGATGCATCCTATATATTGATATCGGACATGGCCAGTGGCGAAGAATTTGGCCATTCAGTGGACCTGGGAGTCCTGATGCCCACCCGCTTTGCGGTATTCTCTTCGTCGCTTCAATTTTTGACCAGCCCCTTCGAAGAAATGCCCTTGGGCTCCAATTTTACGGCGAGCCTTCAGATATCTAAAGAACTTTGGTCCAAATTGGGCCTTGGCCTTGGTCTAAAA
>JAKPMS010000215.1 GCA_029548805.1 Spirochaetota bacterium
AAGGTATTATTTGTTTAATATATTAAATCGGGTATTTTAACTCGACGGATATTTTATCTTTGGAGGAACCATGAGCAAAAAGATTATAGCTTTAGCTCTTATTGCGGCAATTATAGGAATAGTTGGTGTAAGCGCCCAAGCAAAACCAAAAGACGGTTTTTATTATGCAGAAAGTGCCAAATTTGACGAAAATGGCTGGAAAAGCCAGGTTGTTTTGGAAGTAAAAGGCGGAAAAATTGTATCTGCCAACTGGAATGGTGTTGGCAACCAGGCTCAGGAAGACAAAAAGACCTTTGCCGCTGCCGGAAAGTACGGCGTAATCAAGCTTTCCAAAATTAAAAAGGAATGGCATGAGCAGGCTGCTGCTGTAGAAAAGTACCTGCTTGATACACAGGATGTTAACTTCTCAAAGCTAAAACCTGACGGAACCACTGATGCCATCACGGGAGCTTCCATCCATGTAAAGGAATTTTTTGACCTGGCAAAAGCAGCCTTTGCAGCCGGCCCGGTTGAAAAGGGCACATATAAAAAGGACGGCTGGTTTTTTGCACAATCTGGCAAGTTTGATTCTAATGGTTATGCAACAACAGCTCTTATAACCATTGTGAACGGCAGGATTGTAAACGCTAACTGGAATGCAGCTTACAAGCAGCCGGGAGACAGTAAGTATATCAAATCTGTCAAAGGCCAGTACATGAAGGGCACCAAAGGCGGCGAATGGCATATTCAGGCCGCAAAAGTGGAAGCCGCATTGGTAAAACTGCAGGATTTGGCAAAACTTGCTGTCAAAAAGGACGGGACAACAGACGCCGTTTCCGGAGTGTCCATTACTGTCAACGAATTTGTCGAAATAGCAAATGTTGCCCTTAACAAGGCAAAATAAGTGTTTTAGGAAAGCCTGGAACCTGAATAAAAACAGGCTTTCTTAAAAAACCAAAAATGGCTCTGTCCGGAGTGTTCCGGATGGAGCCTTTTTTTGCTTATTGAGGATATAGCCAAATTTAGGTTACATTTATGCCATGTCTGACTATCATTATGAAAGCCTGTTTGACAAAGCCCTGGAAGCCGGAGCAAAAAGAAACTATAAAGAAGCAGAAGAACAGCTTACCAAAATAGTTGCCGAGACTGACAGCATACCACAAGCACTTTTATACCTGGGCCGCACAAGACATGCATTGGGCGAGTATGAAAGAGCCATATCCGCTTTTTCTTTATATTTGGAACAGTTTCCTGAATCAGGTGAAGCCTGGTTTTTTATGGGCAGAACCTACCTGGCCCTGGGCCTTTTAAGAGAAGCAGTTCACTGCCTGAGACTTGCCATAGAACGGGGCTCCGACCGGCCTGATACCTGGGCTATTTTAGGCCTTGCAGAACTTAGGCAGAAACGCAGCTCTAAAGCTGTAGAATCGCTTTTAAAAGCCGTAAACCTGGCTCCCCAGAATAAAAGAATTTACAAGGCATATCTTAATGCTTTGTCTGTTCATGCCATTCGCTCCCTGGCCAGAGGAGACTACAGAGAAGCCGCTGCCATGCTGGCTTTCGTAATAGACAATGGACTGGACGGCTTGACTCAGCATCTGTACAGGGCCAGCGCACTAAAAGCCATGGGCCAAAACATGGAGGCGCTGGATGAAATCAAAGTCGTACTGAGCATAGAAAACAATGATCCTTCCCTGCATCTTCAGGCAGCGGCCTTGTATTTGGCTATTGGTGATTCTGCCAATGCCATGAAAGAGATAAGCCTTTCTGGAATAAACAAGTTTGAACAAAACACGGCTTCATGGTCAAAGGAAGCCATTGAGCGATACAGAATAATTCTTGCCCTTAAAGAAGGCAAACCCAAGCTTGCCCTGAAAGCAGCCCTGGAAAGAATAAGAGCGGGAGAAACTGATGCCGCAATCCGAGCTGTAGCAGCCCAGGCCAATTTTGAATTGGGGCGCTACGAAAAAGCAAGCGAGCATTACCGAAGGGCTGTAGAGGCTGACCCATCTTCTCCGGAGCTGAAGCTTGGCTTGGCCCTGGCTTTGTGGGAGTGCGCAGACTATGCGCAAGCCGGTTCCATGGCAAGGGCAGCTATTGCCAGAGGAGCAAAAAAAGAAGACGCGTTATATATTGAAGTACTGTGCGATGTAAAGCTGGAAAAGAACCCCGAACTGCTGCTGCCAAGAGTTCAGGATCTGCTTAAAAAGCGGCCAGGAGATCCCAGGCTGATAATGGCATATGCAGAATGCCTTTACAGGACCGGGCGCCCGGACCTGGCTGATGCGTGGTTTGAAAAAGTGCTTGTTATGATACCAGGTCACGAAATGTCCTTGTTATACAGAATTTCAGCGGCAGAATCCGCAGGAAACATGCTGTCCGCATTGGAACGCTATGAGGACTATATTCTTTTGTATCCCGACAATACGGCAATACGAAAAGACTATATTTCGGCTCTAATAGATAACAAGAAATGGAACAGTGCAGTAAAAACCATAGAAGACGGGGTAGCTTATGGCTTAAAAGCCTATGAAGCAATTCTGGCCATGGCTTACAGAAATTCTGGAAGGTACAGGGAAGCAGCCGGTTTGTACAGGAATCTTTTAAAAGCCGACCCCAAAAATTCTGAATTGTTGCTTGCATTGACTTATTCATTGAACAAGTCGGGTTCTAAAAGCCTGGCAGCAGAACTGCTAGAAAGGGGCGCTGCCTATATAGCCAGGGATGCTGAACCTTATCTGGCCTTGGGTGTATTGAGGGCCAGAGAAGGAGATCCGGAAAAGGCTGCTGCTGCGTTTTTAAAAGCTTCGG
>JAKPMS010000006.1 GCA_029548805.1 Spirochaetota bacterium
GGCTCCAAATGGCCCCTGCTGATAAACGCCATGGGCAGCGATAGCAGAATGGCTATGGCGTTTGGAGCCAAAAGCCTGGATGAAAAAGCCATGGAAGTGGAAGAGCTTATCTCCTGGGCCTGGAGCCAGCTTAGGTCTTTCAGCATTATAAAAGCCATACCAAGTGCCCTGCCCAGACTGCCCACCGCCTTAAGCCTGTTTCCAAAACGGCTAAAGCATGCCCCTTGCCAGGAAGTAACAAGCGACTCTGAAGGCTTTGACAGCCTGCCTGTATTAAAGTGCTGGCCGGATGACGGCGGACGCTTTTTAACCCTGCCCCTTGTATGCACGCGCAACCCGGATACTGGAGCCCAGAACATGGGCATGTACAGAATGCAGGTATACGACAACAAAAGCGCTGGCATGCACTGGCATGTACACAAGGATGCAGCTCACTTCTTCCGGCGCTACAAAGAAAAAGGCGAGCGCATGCCTGTGGCTGTGGCCCTGGGCTGCGACCCGGCTGTAACATATTCTGCCACGGCTCCCATGCCGGAAGGCCTGTGGGAAATGCTGTTTGCGGGTTTTTTACGCGGCAAACCGGCCAAAATAGTAAAAGCCAGTCTGTCGGATCTGGACGTACCAGCAGATGCGGAATTCATACTGGAAGGCTATGTGGACCCGTTTGAATTGCGCCCGGAAGGCCCCTTTGGCGACCACACTGGCTTTTATTCGCTAACAGACGACTACCCAGTATTCCACCTGGAGCGTATTACAAGAAGAAAAAGCCCAGTATACCCCGCAACCATAGTTGGGCGCCCGCCAAAGGAAGACTGCTACATGGCCAAAGCCACAGAACGCCTTTTTTTGCCGCTTTTAAAGCAGCTATGCCCGGAAATAGTGGACCTGTCCATGCCCTTTGAGGGGGTTTTTCATAACTGCGTGATAGTATCCATAGACAAGCGTTACCCCGGGCAGGCTGCCAAGGTTATGAACTTTTTATGGGGTCAGGGGCAGATGGCATCCACCAAGCTAATAATAGTGGTGGACAAGGAAGTAAAGCCTTCCAATTACAAGGAAGTGGCTTGGATGGCTTTTAACAATATTGATGCAGAGCGGGACTTTGTTTTTAGCAAGGGGCAGCTGGATGCCCTGGATCATTCGTCCCCCTTGCCCCGCTTTGGTACAAGGCTTGGCATAGATGCCACCAGAAAGGGGCCGGAAGAAGGCCACAACAGGCCATGGCCGGATGCCCTGGTAATGACTGAAGAGACAAGGGAACTGGTGAACAGGCGCTGGCAGGAATATGGTTTTTAAAAACCTTGGTTTTAAAAACCGCCTGGCCAGTTCTGCCAGCCATATACGCATGATAGGAGATGCCATAA
Organism: Spirochaetota bacterium; assembly: GCA_029548805.1. Lineage (GTDB taxonomy): Bacteria > Spirochaetota > Spirochaetia > Treponematales > UBA12059 > SZUA-370. The sequence goes on from JAKPMS010000006.1 coordinate 1,365, forward strand.
TTATAAGGCATATTCTTTTTTCCCTGCCATTTGGGGTTTTGGCCCTGCTTCTGGAATCCGGGGGGCATCCGCCCGCCAAAAAAGTTGTGCTTATATTGCTTGCCGCCGCTTCCGCAAGAAATGCCGCAAATGCACTCAACAGGGTTGTTGATGCGGAAATTGACGCGCGCAACCACAGAACCGCCGGGAGGCACATCCCGGCAGGCCTTTTAAGCAAAAAATCCCTGCTGCTTTTTAGCGCGCTTATGCTGGGCGTCCTTGTGGTATCGGCTGCTTTGCTTAACCCGCTTTGCGTAATGCTGCTGCCGCTGGCCATAATTCTTGTGATAGGCTATTCCTATACCAAGCGCTTTACCTGGCTGTGCCACTACTGGCTGGGGCTGGCCTGCGCAGCGGCACCCATGGGCGCTTTTGTGGCCCTGTCCGGCACATTCAAATTAAGTTACTTTTTCCTTGCAGGCGCCCATGCGCTGTGGGTGGCGGGCTTTGACATTATTTATGCCGGCCAGGACCTGGACTTTGACAGACAGGAAAAACTGCATTCGGTGCCGGCGCGCTTTGGTCTTAAAAAAGCCCGCTTGTTTGCGCTTATAAGCCATGTGGGCACAGTAATCCTATTTTTGTGCCTGCCCTTGTTCTGGAAGCTTGGCTGGCTGTATTTTACCGGCATTGGTATCAGCGCCATACTGCTTGCATGCGAACACATAATTGCCCTGGGCGGCAGCGAAAAACACATAAAAATTGCCAGCTATTCCATCAACGAAGTGATTCCCCTGTTCATACTGGCCTTTTCCGTAATGGATATTTATTTTGGGAGCCTATAAAAATCCTATGATTTTTAAGGCTCACTATACTTAATTATACTAAGTCAGCGCGCCTTTTTTTTGGAGTACGAATCTATCCCAACCACAGCCAATATTATTGCTCCCGTTATGATTTTCTGGTAAAAAACCGGAGCTCCCAATAGGCTGAACATATTGTTTATCATTGTAAGTATAAGGATACCTATAAGGGTGCCTACAACCGAGCCTTCTCCTCCGGAAACTGA
>JAKPMS010000015.1 GCA_029548805.1 Spirochaetota bacterium
TGTCCTTTCCAAGCTTTATAATGAATGAAAGCTTTTTGTCCTTTCTTGGGCTGGGAGTCTCTGCTCCCATGGCTTCCTGGGGCACACTGGTATCGGACGGAGTACAGGGTCTGCAGCTATACCCGTGGCGCCTTTTGGTGCCCGGCCTGGCCATGACCATATTCCTTTTTGCCATGAACTTTCTTGGCGACGGCTTGAGGGATGCACTGGATCCCCAGAGCAAAAACAGCAATTAACAAGCAAGGAGACCAATAAATGACCAACGATGTAATACTCCAGGTCAAGGACCTGAAGGTATACTTCAAGCTGGACGAGGGTCTTCTCAAGGCCGTCGACGGAGTCAGTTTTGAATTGAAAAAGGGCGAGGTTCTTGGCATTGTGGGAGAATCCGGTTCAGGCAAAAGCGTAACCAACCTGGCACTTATGAAGCTCATTCCCACCCCGCCCGGCAAAATTGCCGGGGGCGAAGTGTTTTTTGACAATAAAGACATACTAAGCATGAACCCTGCAGAAATCATGGACCTGAGGGGCAATAAAATATCCATGATTTTTCAGGACCCAATGACATCCTTGAACCCCTTTTTAAGAATAAGCACGCAGATGGTGGAAACCATAGTACTGCACCAAAAGCTTGACAAAAAGGCTGCCAAAGAAAAAGCCATAGAAATGCTCAAGCTGGCAGGCATTCCTGCTCCTGAAAAACGTATAGACCAGTATCCCCACCAGTTTTCTGGCGGTATGCGCCAGCGCGTCATGATTGCCATGGCCCTTTCCTGCGAACCGGAGATACTCATAGCGGACGAACCAACCACCGCGCTTGACGTAACGATACAGGCCCAGATTCTTGAGCTTATAAAAGAGCTGTCCGCCCGCCTTGGAACCGCTGTTATCCTTATTACCCACTCACTGGGTGTTGTAGCCGGCATGTGCGATGCCATTTGCGTCATGTATGCCGGACGCATAGTGGAAAAAGGCTCTGCTGAAGAAATTTTCGCTGACCCTAAGCACCCTTACACCCAGGGCCTAATTAAAAGCGTGCCCCGTTTGGATAAAACAAGCTCACAGCGCCTTTACTCCATCCCCGGCCAGCCGCCCAACGTGATTAAAATGCCCGATTGCTGCCCATTCTTCCCCCGTTGCGAAAAAGTTATGGACATATGCAAAACAAAATACCCCCCAGTTACGGACCTGGGCCAAAACAGAAATGTAGCCTGCTGGCTTTACGGGGAGGGAAAATAAATGGATAACAATACAAATGGCAAGCTTCTGGAAGTAAAAGGCCTTAAATTACACTTCCCGTATACCTCGGGTTCTCTTTGGGCCAAAAAAAGGGGCTTTATTTATGCTGTAGACGGAATTGACTTTTATATAAAAAAGGGAGAAACCCTTGGACTTGTGGGTGAGTCCGGCTGCGGCAAGTCAAGCACATTGAGGGCAGTAGCCCAGTTGCACAAACCCACTGCCGGCAGCGTTCTGCTTAAAGGCCAGGAACTCACTACCGCATCTTCCAAAGCCCTTATGGAAGCCCGCAAAGACATGCAGATTGTATTCCAGGACCCCTATGCTTCGCTCAACCCCAGAATGACCACCAGGGATATTATATCAGAGTCCATGAAAATTTTTACCAAGGCCGGAATCCTTAGCCTTAGCAAGACAGAAATGGATGAAAGAGTGGAACAGCTGATGGAAAGGGTCGGTCTGTCCCGCTTCTTTAAAAACCGTTATCCCCACGAGTTCTCCGGCGGCCAGCGGCAAAGGATAGGCATTGCGCGCGCACTGGCCCTGAAACCCGAACTGATGTTATGCGACGAACCTGTATCTGCCCTGGATGTATCCATTCAATCCCAGATACTCAACCTGTTCAAGGACCTACAGGAGGAGTTTGAACTTACTTACATGTTCATAGCCCATGATCTGGCGGTAATACAGTATATTTCCAATCGTATAGCCGTTATGTATCTTGGAGTTATATGTGAACTTTCCAATTCTGCAGAGCTGTACGAAAAACCGCTGCACCCATATACACAAGCACTTTTGTCCGCAGCACCCATACCTGACCCTGTTGTGGAGCGCAAAAGGCAGCGCATCATCCTGTCGGGTGACGTGCCATCCCCAGACCAGCAGCGCCCTGGCTGCTACTTTTACGATCGCTGCAGCAAGCGTATGGACAAGTGCAAGAATCATTTCCCAAAACTCAAGGATGCAGGAGGCGGCCATCTAGTGGCCTGCTTCCTGTATCATGAGCCGGACTGATTCCGGATATTGCAAAACCGATCCCGCTGTACGGCTTTACCGCAACAGCGGGATTTTTTTATCTTACAATTTTTCTGGCCTCTATATAAAAACGTTTTTCAGGTGCTTCCCCCATGGAGAAGGTCTTTCTGGGCATTACCCCATCCTTAATTACTGTAGCAAAAAAGCTGCCCTTGTCAATTGGCGGCAGATAAAGCCCCAAATTGCCAGGCTTTTTAGCAAGCATTTTCAGGCTGTCCGAACCATGAATATAGTCAATAACAGTTGTCGGGCGGGCTTTCAAGTGGGCATCCAGAATTTCCTGTATGGTGCCGGCTGCAAGCTTTGCTTTTGGCTTTTTAAAGCGTACAAGGCCGCTTTGCTTTTCAGAAACAAAAGCAAAACGATGCTCGGAGCTTTCTTCATCGGTGCTTGCCACAGCTTTTTCCCAGGGCATGGCTTCAAACAAGCCGCCAGCAGCTTTTATATCAGCCAAAAGCCCTGCTTCATCAGCTTTGAACAAAACCCTGTGGATAGGATGGAAAGGCAGTCCTTCATCATAAATATTGACCAGCTCCACAAGTGCAAAACGGGCTGGGTGATCCGCCTTTTCCTGTTCGCCCAAGTCTTTTTTGATTTCTTCCCAGACTGACTTGGCTGTGGCAAGGGAATGATTTCCGTCACCCACAGCAAATAAAAGCACATGGTCAGAAGCATATTTTTCTTTGTAAGCTTTGGCATCGGCAATTTTCTCCAGGGCTTTGGCAATGGCTTCCATATCCTTGTCCGAAGATACAAAAGCACCACGGACTCTGCCTGCCCCCATCATTAGCCCAAAATTATACAATTCTTCTAGCTCCGCCATTTTTGCATACAGCGGCTCTATTATGCTTCTGTCCGGATCATCAATAAGCAGCATAATGTGCGGCAGTTCGAGGGGAGCCCCACGCCTGATTTCCATTCTGGGCGGCAAGCGCTCAACTATGGTTCCTTCTGTAGGGCGTATCAGGCTTGTAACATCCTTGCCAAAGCGGTAGGCTTCCAGATCTACCGCAATGACTAGCCCCTTTCGGGGTTGTTTCTCAAAAGGACTGTAGCGCTCCACCAGCACAAAGCCCGGTTCCAGCTCTTTTAAAAGCCCCTTGTCCAAAGCGTTTTTCATGGCAAGCTGAATCTTCTTTATCCTTTCAGCCTTGTCTGTATCTTCAAGATAACATTCAGGAAAAACCATATTCAGGCTGCTTGGGGCATCCTTGGTAAATGCCTTTACATCCTCCCAATATTCCCTTTCGCTGGAATACTGGTCACAGGCAACAACTGCCCACTTGCTATAATCTACCCCTTTTACCGGAAGGTATATTTTGGGGATGGCAACGCCAAATTTTGCCATTTTTTTTGCAATTTCTTTCATAAGAACTCCTTTTCCAAAAATCAGGTATAATAGTTATATAGTGCCCGGAAGATTATTGTCAGCTCCTTTGGGTACCATATATTGTATAAAGACAAGCTTGCCTATACAATCCCTAGCAGTATTTTTGTAAAACGGGCATTAACAATAATATTCGGGGAACTAGTAATTTATTATGTGTTTATTTTTTTATTTCGTCAAACAGTGCCATGAACACCGGCATTCAAAACCGGATACAAGCAGCCAAACCTTGTTCCCCAAAGCTTAGTGCCAGCAAGTTGTTACCGAATAAACAAATATAACTATTGCCAGCAAAGCCAGCCATATAAACGTATTGTTGAGCAGTTTTTATATTTCTGTTACTCTGTAATTTCTTTGTGATTATAAATTTAACGACCATTAAGCTTTGGGGAAGTACAAAAAAGGAGCGGCAGACAATGTGTATCAAAAAAGCCGTAAATAAATGACTGGCTATAAAAAAAAGGCAGTAATATTTGCCACGATTACAGCCTTTATTTGGGGCTTGTCCTTCCTTAGCATCAAAGTGGCTGTAGCCGTAATCCCCCCAGTAAGCCTGGGTTTTATACGCTTTGTAATCGCCAGCCTGATTTTGGCACTGGTTTTTATTATAAAAAGGAAAAAGCCGGAGCTTGCCCTTAAAGACCTGCCTCTTATGGCTGGCTCCGGATTTATTGGCGTAAGCCTTTATTTTATGGGAGAGAACAATGGAGTGCTGCTTCTTTCAGCTTCGGAAGCATCCATAATAGTTGGCAGCATTCCGGTGCTGGCCATAATAGCGGAGCGTATTTTTGCCAAATCCAGTATAAGCAGGGCCCAATATGCTGGCGCAGTCCTGTCTGTATTGGGAGTAAGCCTGCTGGTAATTGAGTCCTTGCGCTTAAGTCCCTCTCCAAAAGGATACTTTTATATGGCGGTCGCGGCTATATCCTGGGTAGCCTATGCATTCATGACAAAACCGCTAACTGCCAAGTATAAAGCCATGGATATAACATTCTGGCATTCCCTGTTTGGCGCTATGGGCTTTTTGCCTTTCATTTTTGGAGAGAAACTTAAGCTGGCCGGAATTGATCTGGTAGTAATTCTTAATGTCCTGTATTTAGGTGTATTTTGTTCTGCGCTTGGCTATCTGTTTTATATTACAAGTGTGGAAGCTCTGGGCCCTGGAGTATCCAGTGTTTTTATAAATCTTATACCGGTTGTATCAGTAATAGCATCTATGCTTGTTTTGGATGAAAAGCTAAGCTCAATACAGCTTTTTGGAGGTGCCGGGGCCATAGTCGGGGTATATATTACCAGCCTTACCGGCAGCACATACATAAAGCAAAACAAATAAGCCAAGAAGCCATTCGATAAAATACTTGCGTTAGCAAAAATACCCGCGACTCAACATCCGGCTTGTCATCAGCCTGCTAATAGCCACCAGGCTAATAGCCATCTGAAAGACTTTTGTTTACATCCCTCTGATAAAGCTCCTGGTATACCAGGCTTCTGTCCCTTAGTTTATCCTTTACCGGCTGGGTAAAGGGTATAAGCCTCCAAAAAATGGCTCTGACCTCCTTGTCCAGCTTCTGCATGCCTTCACTCTCTTTGGTGATCCATGAAATATAGTCCTGGATGAAAAATTCTTTTACGTCTCCCTTTAGTTTTTGCTTTAAAAACCATTGGTAATAGTTGCCAGTAATGCCTTCTTCCATCCAATAATACGAAGCTTTTTCTTTGGCAAATTGCCAACGCATGTCGGCTACCGCGACAGCAATAGCTATACGCAGGTTTTTGGGATACATGGGTATGGCCAGACGTGAGCGGCTGGTATGCCTGTTAAATTTGTCAAAGGGTTCCCAACAAATACCCACATCTCCATAGCTGGGAAGCAGTATTATATAAGGCTCAATACGGTTAAGCGTACTTTTATAAGGCCTTGAGAAAGCCTCGGCGTCAATACTTTCCAGCCAGGCAAGAGCGTCAATTACATTTTCCCGGGTACCTATTTCTCTTAAATTAAGATGAAAATACTCTTTGGTTATTAATGGAAAATGATTTCCCTGGCGCCCAACGCACATTTTATGCATTTGCCTTATGGTGTCAAACTCCTCGGAAAGCGCCTGCAAGTCCGCCTTTTCTTCTGTACCAAGAGATCCTGCCTTTTCTTTTAGAGTCTGTACATCTTTGGCAGCATCTTCAAAAACAACTACAGAAGACACCAGCTCTTTGTCAGCCGCTAATAATTTTTTAACAATTTCAGACAACTCTGTAATTGTTTTTTTCTGCGACTCTGTATAAGGAGCAGGTATTTGGTAAAAACCTGGCAAGCCAGCATGCTCATTTATTAAATCCACTCTTTCTCTTAGCATGCCTTCAAGCACCCTGCGCTCATCAGCCTTAGCCTTAAGCATGGATTCTACACTGTCCCTTTTTCCTATAGCCTTTTGCAAAAGGGTATTTATGCGTACCCTTTCATCACCGCGGCTTTGTTTTACTTCATCAGTGCTGCTTTTGTTGATATTGCCCAGGGCAACATTTCTTAGCCATTCATCCGTATAATAAACAGTTTCTTCAAAAGCCTTCTTGTACACAATTTTAGAAAAAATGCTTCTTTGATCTTCTAAAATCATGGTAGGCAAAGCCATTCCATACCTGACCATCAACTGTTTTGGTATGACAGGCTTGTTACCGATGATTCTGGGTATCATATTAGAAACCATATTCCAGTACGATGTAATAATCTGTTGTCTATATAGCCCCTTGTCTTTTGGATCACTGGCATGCAAATATTTTTTCAGCAACTCATGAAAGCGCTGGGAATTTTCCCCTTCTCCGGCCAATGCCTTTTGATAATATTGCGGATCGCTTAAAAAACTGTTTGGAGGGTTGGATTCAAAGTTTTCTACAGGAGTATAAGCCTTTTTGGAAAGATTGACATCAAACTCGCTTTTTGAATCAGCCTCGGCAGAAAGGTCCATCTCTCCAAAAAGGGATTCATAACTTGGGCTTTGCGACTGCACAGTTTTTTTGTTCATGGATTGAATGCTGTATTCTTCTATTTCGCCGCTAATAAGGGCAGCTATTTCAGGATCAATTTCATCAGACATTTGACACCACCAAATTTATATTTTATAGCCCACAATTTTTGGCATAAACTCAGTTTTAATTATTAGTTCCCCAAAGCTTAGTGTCAAGCTACCTGGGCAAACTTGGGCACATAGTCAGGCTTTTCTTTAAGGGGTGTTTTTGCTTGCTTTAGCCAAATCCTTTTCTCTTCATCACTTAGCTTTAGCTTAGACAAGAACCTTCTGTCTTTATAGTAGCCTTTTAACTCTTCCTCTATCATAAATAAAGGAAGACCTGCCGCTTCTGCATGAACAAAGTCAACTAAAGGCTCTTTTATCCGGTATAACTTGTAGTAATTGTGGTATATAAGGTGCAAGTTAAACCTCATTAAGCCGCAGCAAACGTTACGGCTAAAGCAGGTGCTTTCCCGCCTGAAGGCAGCAATATCCTTTCTAAGCTC
>JAKPMS010000017.1 GCA_029548805.1 Spirochaetota bacterium
AGCCCCAAGCCCCTTGATACATCAGGCAGTTTCTCCTGAAAGCTCCGATGTACTGTAAAAACTCAAGGCTGGGTTGTTGGCCTTTGTCCTTTCAAACTGCCATACGGACTCCGACATCAATACATGCTCGCCGCGTATATCAACAAGAATACGTCTGGATTGCTCGTCAATAAAAGCTTCCAGAACTTTTGGATCCGCTGCAGTGAACCAGTGGGCAAGCGACAAGTCTATGGGCTTGTAGTTGCATTTTGCCCCATATTCATGTTCCATGCGATATTGGAGCACCTCCAGCTGAAGCTGGCCTACAACACCCAGAACCCTTACATTTGGCTGCTGCGGCCTGGAGAAAATCTGCACAACTCCTTCTTCTGCCAACTGATCAAGGCCGCGTTTGTACTGCTTTTCTTTTAACGGGTCCGCATTTACAATATATCTGAATATCTGGGGAGCAAAGCTCGGTATACCCCTGAAATTTATGGCTTCGCCTTCTGTAATTGTATCGCCAATCTTGAAACTGCCTGTATCATTTATGCCTATTATGTCTCCCGGAAAGGCCGCCTCTATTATTTCGCTGTCCTGGGCCATAAAAGCAGTCGGGTTGGCGCTTCTGAACGGCTTGCCGGCGCGCACATGATAGTAGCTCTTGTTTCTTTCAAAACTGCCAGAGCATATCCTTAAAAAAGCCACCCTGTTTCTGTGGCGGGGATTCATGTTGGCATGAATTTTGAACACAAAGCCCGTAAACTTGTCTTCATCCGGATTTACAACACGCTCCTGGCTATGTTTGGGGCTCGGCGGAGGAGCCAGGACGCACAGGGTATCCAGCAGCTCTGATATGCCAAAGTTGTTTATTGCGGAACCAAAAAACACCGGGGTTACTCGGCCTTCAAGATAGTCTTCCTTATTAAAAGGAGGATAAACCCCTGACAGAAGCGCAATATCATCCTTGAGTTTTTTGGCCAAGGGCAAACCCAGCTTCTCAAGCAAAAGCGGATCATCCAGGTCCTTGATGGCTACAGTATCAGCAGGTTTGCGGGTTTCTCCGGGAAAAAACAGGAGCAGCTGCTTTTTTTGCAGATCGTATACGCCCTTAAAACTGCGCCCCTGCCCGACAGGCCAGGTAATGGGGCATAGTCCTATACCAAGCTCTCGCTCAACTTCGTCCAGCACTTCCATTGGGTCCTTGCCTTCGCGGTCCAGCTTGTTTATAAAAGTGGCTATGGGGGTACGCCTCATCCTGCATACTTCGCAGAGGCTGCGGGTTCTTTCTTCCACACCTTTTACAGAATCTATAACAAGCAGCGCGCTGTCCACGGCAGACAGTCCTCGGTAGGTGTCTTCGGAAAAGTCGGCATGCCCCGGGGTGTCCAGTATGTTTATTTTGCGCCCGCCATACTCAAAGCCCATTACGGAAGTGCTTATGGATATGCCCCTCTCCTTTTCTATTTCCATAAAGTCTGACACCGAAGCCCTTGAGTTTTTTCCGCTTTTGACAGCTCCGGCTATATGTATGGCCCCGCCAAAAAGAAGCAGCTTTTCTGTGATGGTGGTTTTTCCCGAGTCTGGATGGCTTATAATTGCAAAGGTCATGCGTTGCTTTAAAGGTTTTTGTGCTGGGTTCATTTTTTCCTGACTTGTATTTGGTTTGTAGTTCCCCAAATCTTGTTGTAAAAGCAATTTTTACAAAAATACAACTATATATTGTATGGGCTTGCCCGGCGTCATACAAGATATTGTAGCAAAAACGGGTAACAACAAGATTTGGGGAACTAC
>JAKPMS010000019.1 GCA_029548805.1 Spirochaetota bacterium
CAAAAGGCGGCCGGCCCTTACTCAAAATCTGTGGACCTTTTGCGCATTATATTTACCATAGCCATCATAATCCTGGCTGTGGTATCCATCATCATAATAATGAACACTCTTGTCGTATCCATAATAGAGCGCACCAGCGAAATAGGAACCATGAGGGCCCTGGGCGGGAACAAGTTTTTTATAAGAAAACTGTTTGTGGCAGAAACCATAAGCCTGGCCTTTGTTTTTGGGCTTATAGGAATAATAGTGTCCTTTATAGCCTCCGGAATAATAAATGCTTTGGGCATAGAAGCGTCCAACGAGTTTCTGCAGATACTTTTTGGCGGCAAAATTCTAAGAACAAGCATAGCTCCACTGTCTCTGCTTTGGTCACTTTTGCTCATAATATCGGTGGGAGTTGTATCCAGTTTTTATCCGGTCAGCGTGGCGCTAAGAATACAGCCTGTGCAGGCCATGCAGGCTTAGGGGGCATAACATGAACTCAATACCCAATATCGCATTAAGAAATCTTACCCGCCAAAAAAAGCGTACCATATTGCTGGCATCTGCCATAGCTTTTGGGGTAATGATAGTGTCGGTTATAAACGGTTTTGCCGGTTCCTTTTCCGCCAACGTGGCAGAAAACTTTTCAGACATTATAGGCGGGCATATTTTTATAGAAGGCTTCGAAAAAAGCGGCAATAAAAAAAACATAACGGTAATAAGGAATGATTCCACCCTTTCTGATGCCATAGAGGCTTCCAAAGCCCCGGTAAAAGCTGTAGCCAAACGCTCGTCCATATCCGGCACACTTATTTTTGAGGGCAAAAAGCTTATCAGCCAGATAGACGGTGTGGACATAAACCATGAAAACTACCTTACAGAAAGACTGCTGCTTAAAGAAGGCAGCTGGGAAGGACTCAAGGACCAACACGGCCTTGTCTTGTCCGAAAAGATAGCAAAAAAGCTCAATCTTAATGTGGGTGACAGCCTTCTTGTACAGATGGAAACGGTAAGCGGCCAGAACAATGTGGGCGAGTTTACACTTGCAGGCACAAGCTATGATTCCAGCATTTTTAGCCAAATGGTTTCATACGCCAACCTGGCTTATATAAACAGCCTTATAGGACTGGCCCCTGCTGAGTACCAGACCATAGGCATAACGCTGGACAGCATTAAACAGACAGATGCCAGTGCCAAAGCCATATATGACGAGCTGGAAAAAAGCGGCATACAACTGTTTGAGCGCGGCTCCAAGGACGAAAATGAAGCCGAGACCGCTTTTCATGCCCTTATGAGAAGCCAGCGCAAGCAGGACTGGTTTGGGGTAAAATACAGGCTGTATACCATTAACGAAATTCTGGCGCAGATAACACAGATTGTAGCCGCCCTTGACACCACGGCAGCGGTAATACTGGTAATCCTGTTTGTAATTATAATGGTGGGAATTACCAACACCTTTAGCATGGTAATGTTTGAGCGCATAGGCGAAATAGGCACCCTCCGGGCCCTGGGTGTGCAGCGCGGCGGAATACGCAGCATGTTCGGATACGAAGCCCTGTTTTTGGCCATAGGCGGAGCCGTTTTGGGCATTATACTGGCCGGGCTAGTTATGGCGGGACTAAGCCTTATCAATTTTGGTATGGACAACCCCGCCTTCCTGGTAATGAAAAACGGGCACCTGTCCTTCCGCCTGCCCCCCCTAAAGGCGCTTTTGAACATAGCCATTATTGCGCTCCTTACCCTTGTTGCGGTAGCGGGCCCGGCCAGCAAGGCCGCAAAATTGAGCCCGGCAGAAGCCCTGCGCACAACCAAGTAGAAAGGCCATAATATGAAACGTATATATTTTGTTGCAATTATAATGCTGCTTGCCGCTGCAGGCGGCATTTTTGCCCAGGACACAACAAAAATTCTAGCAGAGCTGGACCATTTGAATGACTTTGGCTCTTCGGATTTTTCTGCACTTTACACAATAGTTTCCCAGAAACCCGGAGAAAAAGACACTGTGACCCAGGTAAGAATGTACAGGCGGGACAGCAAAAACCAGTTT
>JAKPMS010000026.1 GCA_029548805.1 Spirochaetota bacterium
TTGGGCATATACAGTATAGGGTATGACTTTTGACAAAATTGCCTTTGTCACTAAGCTTCATAGAACTAAGCAAATAATGCCATAAATATATCTTTTTGCTAATAGAGGACCTCTAAAAACTTCAGTTTTTGGAGGTCTACCATTATGTAAGTGTAAATCTGTAAGGATTTACAAAGGGCACCTCGAAAAATTAAAAAAAATTTTAGAGGTGCCCGATATTCAAAATTATCACTATATTCTTATTAAATTTTTCCTGCAAATCATATTTTGGAGGTATGGATGGCTCAAGCAGAAAAAAAGAAAATTGGCGGCCGTATTCTGGACTGGGTAGAAAAGGCAGGCAACGCCCTGCCTGATCCAGCGACCCTGTTTTTTCTTTTGGCCCTTGGTACAATGCTTGTCTCTTTCATTTGCGCCAAGCTTGGTGTAGAGGTCACTTACAAGGGTTATAACGCCGCTTCCGGAAAGATAGAGGACATAACGGTTAAGGCAGTCAACCTTTTGTCTGCAAATAGTCTAAGATATCTTGTAACAACTATTGTAAGTTCCTTTACAGGCTTTTTTGCGCTAGGTACAGTTTTTACCATAATTCTGGGCGTAGGTGTTGCCGAAGGCACAGGTTTTCTTGGCGCCCTTTTAAAAAGGCTGGCTGTGGCAACGCCAAAACATCTGCTTACTGCAGTGGTGGTTTTTCTTGGCGTAATGTCCAATATAGCTTCTTCTACCGGCTATGTGGTGCTTGTTCCGCTTGGGGCCATATTGTTTATGGCCTTTAAAAGGCATCCTATTGCCGGGCTTGCGGCGGCTTTTGCCGGCGTGTCCGGCGGCTGGAGCGCCAACCTGCTCATAGGCACCAATGATCCCATGTTTGCCGGCATATCCACCCAGGCTGCCAGGCTACTCGATCCAAACTATACTGTCCTTCCCATAGCCAACTGGTACTTCATGATGGCATCCACCTTTCTTATTACTATAGTGGGTACCTTTGTTACCGACAAAATAGTGGAGCCCCGCCTGGGCAAGTTTGACTTTGGCAGTATGGAAAGCGTAGAAGGCATAAGCGCCGACGAAAAGCGGGGCATGCGCTTTGCGGGCATTACCACCCTGTTGTATCTGGCCATCATGCTGGCCCTTGTATTGCCGCCAAAAGCCTTGCTGCGCAATCCGGAAACAGGGGGAGTGCTGCAATCACCCTTTATGAGCGGCATAATCTTCTTTATGATGCTGCTATTTCTTGTATCCGGACTCTTTTACGGTATAGGCGCAAAGGTGATAAAAAACGACAAGGATGTGGTAAAGCTGATGAACAAGGCTATTTCCGGGCTATCCAGCTTTATGGTGCTTATATTTTTTGCCGCACAGTTCAACACTGCGTTCAACTATTCCAATCTTGGCACAATCATATCCGTGTCTGGAGCCAATTTTTTAAAATCCATAGGCTTTGTGGGGCTGCCCCTGGTTGTTTCGTTCATCATACTTACTGCAATAATAAACATTTTTATAGCAGTTGACTCGGCCAAGTGGGCCATAATGGCTCCCATTTTTGTTCCCATGTTCATGCAGCTTGGCTTGTCACCGGAGCTGACCCAGGCTACTTACCGGATAGGGGACTCCGCCACCAACATAATAGCGCCTCTTATGCCATTTTTTGTGCTTACAGTGGCTTTCTTCCAGAAGTATGACAAAAAGTCCGGCATAGGAAGTGTAGTAGCCACCATGCTGCCTTATTCCGTCTTCTTTCTTATTGGTTGGATACTGCTATTTATTGTATGGTATCTAATTGGCCTTCCTCTTGGACCGGGAGCTCCGCTTTTTTACAGTCTTAAGTTTTAGCCTTTTTTAAGGCTTGTTCGGCAATGGGTTGCCCGACAAAGGGCAGCCCTTGTTTTTATTATGTTTAAAAGGAGCTTTTATTGAAGTCCAGAAAAGAAAAGATTCTGCCGCTTATGCAAAGGGAAGGAATAAATGGCATTATAGCTTCTTCTCCGGAGAACTTCCATTATATCAGCGGAACCCACAGCCACCAGCACAGCGTCTCCCGGCAGCCGGGTTTTGCCGCAGCCTTTTTAAAAGACAATTCTGATGCAAATGCCATAGTAATGGACTTTGAAGCCCCGGCGCTGATGGAGCGCCAAATGGGGCTTAATGTAAGGCCTTATGATACCTGGGTTGGGGTAAGGGAAGAAAATGAAATAATACCCGGCGCTCCCGCTATGCAAAACAAGACGGATAAGGTACATGAGTCTTTTATGGATGTGCTGATTGATACCATTGGCGGCAGCGGCCTTGCTGGCTCAAGGCTAGGGGTAGAAGAAGATTTTCTGCCTGTTTCATTTATGAGGCAGCTAAAAGAAAAGCTCCCGGCTGCGGAATTTGTAAATGTGTCGCCCCTTTTTATATTGGCAAGGAGTGTAAAAAGCGCAGAAGAAACAAGCCTTTTTAGGGAGCTTAACCGTATTGCAAGCCAGGCCCTTTATGAAAGCGCAAAGCATTTGCAGCCGGGAATGAGTGAGCGTGACGTTGCGCAAAGCTACCGGAAAGGCGTAACAGCTTCCAGGCTAAACGGCTATAATATTGCCCCAAGCGCATGGAGCACCTTCAATTCCGGGCCCAACTCATCCCGCCTTTCCTTACCCGGAGACAGAATCCTGCAAACAGGAGATGTATTCAAGTTTGACGGCGGAGTAAATGCGGAGTTTGACTTTTACACCACGGACTTTTCCAGGGCATGGATTGTTGGCAAAGGAAAGCCAGGCTTAAAAGAACTGAAAGAGAGGCTGCACTCCGGCCTTATGCTTATGCTGCATTCCATAAAGCCCGGCTTGTCATTTTCTGAGCTTTTTGACATT
>JAKPMS010000037.1 GCA_029548805.1 Spirochaetota bacterium
AAACTGGCAATAGTTCCTTACAGGGCAGAAGACGGCTCTTACAAAATAGCGGCTTTTGACGCGTACAGCAGAAAAAAAGTGGATATGGCCTCTTTGCTGGAAGTCCTGGCCGGCAGCTATGCCAGGTTGTTCATGCTGCCCCTGCCAAAAAGCTAGATCCGGGTCCCCGCAGGAGCCCCCTTAAAGGGGTTCATACGGGGAAATATTGACTAACAATCAGCCGGCCTTTATGGCTTTTCCCAATTCCCTGCCTTTTTCCCGCAATGCCATGCAAGTTTCGTCGTCGGGGGCGCCAGCCCATTCTATAGGCTCAAGCTGGTTCCACTTAAGGGCTGCAGTTTTGGCTTCGTATTCCTTTTTGGCTCCGCCCGACCAGCCGTAAGAGCCTATCCGCACGGTTTTTCTTCCAAAAATATGCTTTCTTTCAAATATATCCAGTATATATGCCATGGGCGGGAACATTTTGTACTCGTAGGTGGGCATGGCTATTACTATGCCGGCGCTTTTGTATGCATCTGCCAATACAAAAGAAGCGTCCTCATCCGGCACCTTGTGCAGGGTAAACGGCACGCGCTCGTCTTCCAGGCCTTTAAGCAGGGCCTCTAGGCCAAGCTTGGTGTTTCCGTACATGGAGCCCCAAACCACGCATACTTCCTTTTCCTGGGGGCCGTCCATGTAGCCGGCATATTTAAGATAGCGCTCAATTATTACTTTTGGCCTTTCCCGCCAGATTATGCCGTGGCTTGGAGCCACTATTTTTATGCCCAAGGGGGCAAGCTTTTCTACGGCCTTTTTTACAAAATGGCTAAAGCTTGCAACTATATTGGCATAGTAGCGCAGGCTTTCTTCCTGAAAAAAGGCATGCTCTTCTGCATAGTATTCGTCATCAAAAACCCTGTTGCCAAGCTTTCCAAAGCTGCCAAAGGCGTCACAGGAAAAAAGCGTGCCGGATTCCGGCTCAAAGCTCATCATGGTTTCCGGCCAGTGCACGTTGGGGGTTTCTTCAAAGCGCAGGCTTATGCCGCCAAGGTCCAGGCTGTCGCCAGACTTTACCGCCATCAGCCTGTCTTCTATCTTGTAAAAGCTTTTTACCAGCTCTACGCCTTTTTGGGTGGCAATGATGGTTACTTCCGGATTCTGTTCTTTAAAGTCCCTTAGCCAGCCTGTATGGTCCGGTTCAAGATGGTTCAGTATAAGATAGTCTATTTGGCCTAGCTCTATACCAAGCTCGTTGATTTGGGTTTTGAGCTCTCTTGCGGCTCCGCACCAATCCCTTGCCAGGTCTATAAGGGCAATTTTATCGCCCTTTACCAGATAGGAATTGAGGGATACGCCTTCCGGTATGGGCCAAATGCCTTCAAAAAGGTCGTTGGAATCCACATCGGCATGCAAGGCCCAAATTCGCTCGTTTATTCTTGCAGCTTTCATGTACTGCTCCTTTTGTCAATTTATAATTCTGCCAAAGCTGTTTTTGCCAACAAGCTTTGGCAGTCTTGTTAAAGCCAAAAATCTTAAAAGGCTCCTGATCCTATGTTGAATGCAAGGCTTATGCCCAGGGCTCTGCCATCGCTAAGAATTACATACTCGCCGTCGTCGTAGCCTATGGCAAAAAAGGCCCCAAGGCTTGCGCTTAGGCCGTCAAAAAAGCTGTAGCTCAGCTTGGGTTGCACAAAGGCGGACAGGTCGGACAAGTTGCCCATGGCAAACAGGGAAAAGTCCAGCTTTTTTAAAAACAGCTCCCTGCGGCTAAAGGAAAGCGCCGCATAATGCTGGCCGGAGTTGGCTACCAACATTTTTAGCAAAAGATCGACGGGGCCGGAGTTTGATCCGAGCAAATTTTTTATTTCACTGGCTTCTTCTACGCGGGCTTTTCTGTCCTCGTTGGCATAGCCTTCTCCGTCGTACAGGTACTGCCCAAGCAGGTTTATTTTTGCGTCGCTGTTTCTGTACATAAAGCCTGCGCTGGCTTTAAAAAACCAGTCGTCATCGTAATCTGCGCTGTCTGTCTCTTTTATATAACCGGGAATTAACAAAGATATTTCTGTAACCCATTTCCTATTGCTGCCAAGCTGGGCTGTAGCTTCTCCAAAAAGGCTGAACTTGCCTAAAGAGCCGGAGGCAGTTGCCATAAGCGTAAACGGATCCTTGTACTTGTAAAAGGCTCCGGCACCAAGCTCCCAGGAGCCAAGGGCAAACTCGGCCTTGGCCGCCATGGCTGTGTCCTCCGGCTTCATGCTCTTGGAGTCAAACACGCCGTAGGCCCACAAGTTGTGCTGTGTGCCGGGAACGGGGTAGTGCACTCGCAGGGCCAGCGGGCCTTCCAGCTGGGCTTCCGGGTCCAGTACGTTTATTTTTTCCAGGTTGATTATGTTGGCCGGCGAGAAAAAGTAGCCCACACCCCAGTTTATGGTCTGCTTGCCAAAGCGGAAAAAAAGGCTGTCGTCATAGTTGAAGTCGGAGAACAGCTCAAACACTTCTATGTCCGGCATCGGCTGGCTGGCGCCCTGGCTGCCGCCAAAAGGCCAGGCCGCCTTTACAGAACCGTAAAAGCGGCTTGCCTCTGTTGGCCTGGCGTCAAAAAAAAGCAGGGAAGCAAGCGACGGAGCCAGGCCGTACTCGTCGGCATCAAAGAGATGGAGGCCATCGTCCCAGGGCTTGTGGTAGCGGAAGCTTGCTTCAAGCTTGCCCGACAAGCGGCCGCCTATGCGTACCGCCTCGCTTACAAGAAGGCTTTTTACCGATTCGGCCGGATCCGCTTCCGCCACTGTTTCCACTACGGTATCTATGGAGCCAAAAAGGTCATCTTCGTCAAAAAAGCTGTCCTGTGCATAAAGGCTGCCAGCTAAAAGGAGCAAAAGCGCCGCCAAAGCAGGCAGGCGCAACTGGCCAAGTTTTTCTGGCTTTAGCCCGGGCTCCTGCACGGGCTTTTGTCCAATCTCAATAATAGTTATCATTTATTCACCTGCTCAAGAAAAGCCTTGGTAAACACCTTGTCCGGCAGCTTTGCAATGGACTGCTCGGTCATGCTAAGCTGGCTTCTTTCGCCCTTGTTAAGCTCGTCCACCAGAAGTATCTGGGATGGCAAAAGCTTGCCGCCCACTTCCGCATACTTCGGGTATAGGCTGGTTCTCATAAGCCTTCCGGATACGGAGTAATCCTCCTGCTTTAAAAGCATGGTCTTGTCTTTTCTTACATAAAGCACTATGCGCTCGTAGCTTGGCTCCCTGGTTTTAGCCTTAAGGTCTATAATCCATACGGGGATTGCTCCTACAAGGCCTTCTGTTGTAGAAGTTACGCTGTAGTCGTCCTCTATGCTCCTTTTTGTAAGGTCGGAGTTTTTGGCCTCGCTGTCCTGTATGTTTTCTTTAAGGGACGAAAAAGAGAACTTGCGACTTGTGGGGTCATAAAACCATACCTTATCGTCTTCCCGCAAATAGCCCTGGCCCTTGTTTACCTCCGGCAGCATTACAAGCATGGCAAACTGGTTTTTGCTGTCCCGCCTGTACATTCTTACCTGGGTCACAGTGTCTTTTTCTCCGGGTTTCTGGGAAACTATTGTGTAAAGTGCAGAAAAATCCGAAGAGCCAAAGTCGTTCAAATGGTCCAGCTCTGCCAGAATTTTTGTTGTGTCCTGGGCAAAAACGCCGCTTGCAGCGGCAAGCAGCAGCAGAGCTGTTATAAAATATATACGCTTCATATTATGGCCTTTCTACTTGGTTGTGCGCAGGGCTTCTGCCGGGCTCAATTTTGCGGCCTTGCCGGCCGGGCCCGCTACCGCAACAAGGGTAAGGAGCGCAATAATGGCTATGTTCAAAAGCGCCTTTAGGGGGGGCAGGCGGAAGGACAGGTGCCCGTTTTTCATTACCAGGAAGGCGGGGT
>JAKPMS010000008.1 GCA_029548805.1 Spirochaetota bacterium
CCGTATACGTTCGGAAGCACGCTATTCCATGCCTACAAATACCTTGATCCTGCCTTTTTCCGGCTATAAATCGCCTGTTGGCATAAACACCATGAATGAACAAATTGCTTTGAGACTGCTGGCCCAGGCTGGTTACACCAAAGGCAAGGGCCTGCCGGCCGTACGCATTTTTTATTACCCAAGCTCTTCCCAAATGGAAAACATGGATATAATAGAAGAAGCCTGGGCCAAGCATGGCATAAAGCTTGAGCGTTTTGAGGCTCCTCCGGCTTATTCCATCAGGGAATACAGGAAAAATGACTTTGACCTGTCCTTTACCAGCTGGATAGGAGATTTTGCGGACCCCATAGCCTTTCTTTTAATGTGGTTAAGCTCTTCAGGCCTTAACGAAAGCTTTTATAAAAGCATGGAATATGACAACTTGATAGCCCAATCCATGCTGGAAGAAGGCCAAAGCAGGATGGATACCCTTGCAAAAGCGGAAAACAAGCTATTGAATGATGCGGTAATAATGCCGATTTACCATTCCCTGTCTTTTAATACAATTGATACCGACTATATAACAGGCTGGTATGTCAATCCGCTGGACTTGCATCCTTTAAAAAACCTGGGTTTTGGCTTGCCCAAGGCCAAACCCTTTGTAGCACTTGGCAAGCCGGTTAATGCAAAAAGCGGAACAAGGTAAAAAATGTCCGGCATTTTTGACGAGCCGCAAGAAAAAGCGCGTACACAAAACCAGGGGGAAAAATCCCGTACAGACTCATTTTTGCTAAGTCTGGGGTTTCCGCGCCTTAAAGTGCACCATTCCTTTGATCATTTTGATTTTACCCTTCCTGCCCGCAGAATACTGGTAATAGGACCCATGGGCTCTGGCAAGACCGAGTACAGTGCCAGGGTTTGGAGGGATGCCAAAATTGCCATAAAAAAGGGCAAGGCTGTGGCAAGCATAAGCACTTATGCCGGAGCAGACAGGAGAAGAACCCATTTTGTGCGCTTTGGCATAGACAAGGAGCGCTTCAAGGACTACCCCGAAGACGCCCTTGCATATCGCGGCGGCTATGAACTATGCGGAAGCGACATAAGCCAGGCAGTTGATTCCTTTGAACTGGAATCCATTATTGCAACACATCCGGAAGCCGGAACCTGGATAATAGACGAGGCTTCCTTTTATGATGAAAGAATAGCCTATCTTATACGCAACGAATCGGAAGCCAGAGGGCTGGTGTTCATTCTGCCTACCCTGATACTCAACTTCAGGCGAGAGATATTCAACCAGGCAGCCAGGCTATTGCTGGAAAACTCCACAGACATATTTCCTTTGTCAGCTTATTGCGAGCACGAAGACTGTATTGCGGACTCGCTTTATACATACCGCTACTATACTGTGTCGGGGACGGAATGCCCTGCCCTTTATTTTGACCCCCTGATAATAATAGGCGGGGACAAGCTTAAGGACGACCCAAAAGAACCCAATTACTGCACCCGCTGCGACCTTCACCATTATCTGCCCGGCAAAGAGTACAGCTTTTTTACACTTAAACCGCTTGGAGAAGCCGCTTCAAGAGGCGACATGAAGCCCCTGCTTGCGGAACTTTCGGCCATAAACGGCAATATAGAGGAATCCCGCCTTTATGCCAGTTTAAAGCGGCTTCACATAGATACAGAAACTCCCAGTCCGGAGCACATGAATGCGCTAAAAGTGCCATGCATAGCAGAAAAAGCACTGTGCTATTTGTATGCAGAACAAAACCTTTTATCTGTGGAACAGCTAAGCTTGGCCGTTAACAGTTTGGGGCTGGACAGGGAATACCTGTCCAAACGCCTGGCCGACAACAGAAGACCACAGGACTTTTAGGCATTTTAATTGCCTTTAGGGAAGCTCTAAAAACTGAAGTTTTTAGATGTCTCCGTTAATAAAAAAAGCCGCCCTTTTTGGAGCGGCTTTTTTTTTGTGTTTGCCGTAGTTTAACCGAACAGGCCGCCCTTGGCAGCTCTGCTTGCCTTGTCCATGGCATAAAGGGTAATTACTCCTACTATTATCAGTATGAAACCAAGGGCTGCAGCATCGCCGTGGGTTCCGCCCTGGTAAAAGGTAAAAATGCCAACAGTCATGGTTTCCCAGCCGGGTATGGAAAGCAGAATTGTGGCCGCAGCTTCCTGAATGGATGTCATAAAGGAGAAAAGGGCACCGGCAAGCACGCCCTTCCAGATAAGCGGGAAGGTAATGTCCTTGAAAATTTTAAGGCCTCCAGCCCCGACCGATTCGGCAGCTTCTTCCATGGAACGGTGTACCACAAGCAGGGAGCTGTATGACGAACGCACCGTATACGGCAAGCGCCGTACAGCCAGAACAATGGGAATGATTATCCATATATTTGCCAGTGGCTTGGAAATGAGTATAGGGCTGTTGAATGCCCTGATATATGCAATTCCAAGGGCCGTACCGGGAAGTGCCAAAACCAGCATAGTCAATATATCCAGCATTCCGCGGCTTCTTAACTGGGTTCTGGCAAGTATCCAGGAAATGGGAACACCAATCAAAATGCACAGGGCAACAGCCAAAAGGCAGAAACGGAAGGTGTTAATTATATATCCCGGAGCGTACAACAGCACCTTTTCGTAATGCACCAGAGTCCAGGAAGTGGGCAAAGGAGACATGGACCAGCTGCGCGCAAACGAAGCCAGGGCAACTCCCAGGTAGGGTATGAAGCTTATTATTATCAAGACCACCAGGAAGGTAAAAGCCGCAACGGCTCCCTTGCCTTTCAGGGCCTTTCTTTCCACCGGCCTGTAGGACAAGGTGCTGTAATCCTTCATGGCAACATAATTTTTTGCAATAAGCAAAAGTCCTATGGATATGACTACCATGACAGCGCCTACGGTTATTCCCATTTTAAAAAGATGCCTGTCTGTAAACTGCTGAATGTCCATAAATGCCAGAGGCGCAATAAAGTCGGTAAGTCCTACTATCATTGGCGCGGTAAAGTCGGCAAATGCTCCTATGAATACCAGCAGTGCTCCGGTAACAAAACCCGGTATGGTCAGAGGTATGGTAATGTCAAACAGGCGCTTCATGCCAATGGAGCCCACAGACTCGGCTGCCTCTTCCAAAGAGGCGTCTATCTTGCCCAGGGAGTCCAGCACATTAAGTGTTATAAGAGGAAATAGGTGTACTGTTTCCACTAGAAGGAGCCCGTGCCAGCCGTACACAAAGTTGAATGGCAAATGGTCAAACAGCCAATTGGCCAGTACAGGCCAAGAAGTTTCAAGCTTCTCCGCCAGAAGGAAAAAAACCTCGTTTATGGTGCCGCCCCTGCCCAGTATGAAAACAAAACCCAGAATACCCACCAAAGGCGGCATTACTATGGGCACTGTGGTAAGAAAGCTGAAAGCTTTTCTGCCCGGAAAATCGTATCTTACCAAAATAAAGGCAACAGCAAAGCCTATTATGGAAGTGGTAATCACGGACGCTATGCCCAGAAGCAGGGAATTCTTTAGTGCCTTCATGTACAGCTTGTCCCTGAAAACATCCAGGAAAAACTTTACAGAAAAAGCACTTTTGGGCAGACCCTGGAGCTCTTTTATAAGAGTTCTGGCCTCCAAAGCCAGCGGATAGGCTTCGTCCGGGTTTGGCCCCGCTTTTTCCAGGGCAGCTATAGTTACTAGAAGTGAATCCTTGCCAGCTTGCCACCTGGTTATCAGTTCTTCCTGAGAAAAACTGGCTTTGGCCAGGGCTTCTTTCATGCGGTCAACAACATCAACGGATCTTGGCAGCTGATGGTCTACTTCTTCCAGCATTCTTATGGTTTCTTCTTTTTCTCCGGCCAAATAGTTTTCTTCAAAAAGGTCTATATAAAGAACAGCCTCGTTCAAAGAAGACATCTGCACCTCGGCTGTGGAAAAAGAGTCCACAAACAGTTTTATCAATGGAAATATGACAAAAACAACAAGAAACAGATAAATGGGCCATACCCATATTTTGGATGATTTGAACCATTGCTTAAGACGCGGTTTCATGATTTTTCTCCATGGAAAGTATTGCCAAGCTTTTTTTTCTTATATCCGCGCATGTCAATCCGGTATGACAAGAGCAGCCTGCTTGGAAAAAGAAAAGAAAACTGCGCTGCCCCAGGCCAATTCTTTATGATGAAGAGGATCTTTTATATCAGCTTTAAGCAGCAAGCCGGCAGAATGTTCCATTTCATATCGCAGGGTATCGCCCATGTAACTGGCAAAACTTATTTTTCCCGGAACTTTGTTTTCGTTGCTTGATGGTTCTTCTGTATGGACCTTGGTGTTCTCCGGTCTGAAGGATATGCTGCACTTCATACCCGGTTTCAATTCCGAATGTGTGTAGCCATGCAGCAAGCCAAGATCGGTTTTTACGGCAATATCCTGACCCACGGATTCTACTGTACCGGAAACCAGATTGTTGGTACCTATGAAGTCGGCTACAAAACGGGTCGCCGGCTTCTCGTACAGGTCATGGGGCGAACCAATCTGTACCAGCTTGCCGTCCTGCATTATGCCTATACGGTCTGACAGGGTCAGGGCTTCTTCCTGGTCATGGGTCACGTATACAGTAGTGATACCTAGGGCCTGCTGGATTTTTCTTATTTCGGCACGTACAGAAATGCGTATCTTGGCGTCAAGATTGGAAAGCGGCTCATCCAAAAGAAGCACATCCGGGTTAAGCACCAATGCCCTGGCAAGTGCAACGCGCTGCTGCTGCCC
>JAKPMS010000009.1 GCA_029548805.1 Spirochaetota bacterium
ACAAGAACCAATAATTGAACCAGAACCAGAACCTGAGCCTGAAATCGAAGTAATTGTCGAAGAAATTGAGACCAAGGATTATTATTCTGAGATTGTTGGTTTTTTACGCTATGTACCAGAGGGTTTGTATCAACGTGATGAGAATCCAGAAAATATAAGTCGGGTAGCAGATTTACGCATGGCTGAGCATCTTGTAACGCGGAAGGCTTTTAGGGCAATTTTTGACTTTGATCCAAGCTATGATTTTGAAGATGCGCTGGGTGCCAAGGAGCGTGATATGCTTCCTGTGCAACAAGTGATCTGGTACGATGCGATTGCTTTTTGCAATAAATTGAGCATAGCAGAGGGTTTTGAACCTGTTTACAAAATTAAAGACGTTGATTTTGCAAGCTTAACGTATGATGAAATTCCAAGGCAACGCGATAGCGCTTGGGAAGAGCTTGTTTGCGATTGGACTGCCAATGGCTACAGACTTCCTACTGAAGCTGAATGGATGTGGGCTGCCATGGGTGCAAATGAAAAAGAGACAGAAGTAAATAGCTCTGGCTATCTGAAAGGCTATGCTGGAAGCAGTGAAGCTACATCTGGGCAAAAAAACATAGATGCCTATGCCTGGTATGGCGCAAACTCAGGAGGCAAAACGCATCCTGTGGGAGAAAAACTGTCGAATGCGCTTGGTCTTTATGATATGTCGGGAAATGTTTGGGAATGGTGTTGGGATTGGCATGGAAGCATCCCCGCAGGCGAAAATGAAGCCTATACGGGAGCAGAGACTGGCTTTAATCGTGTTATTCGTGGTGCAGGCTGGCTTACAGAAGACTTAAGCTGGTTTAGCTTGCTGTATCGAAAGCACTACAACCATCCATTTAGTAGATATTATAACGATGGCTTTAGAGTGATAAGAAAATAAAGAGGAGGAAGATATGAAAAGGGCAAATGGGTTTATAGTAAGTTTTTTACTTCTTGTTTTGCTTATTGTTTCTTGTACAAATCTTTTGGATTTGCAAAACTCAAGTAGCTCGGTGACACCGGGAAAAAACATTGAATCACCAAACATAGGTACTTTAATCTATGTACCCGCAGGTTCTTTCCAGCGCGATGGCACAGAGACAAATGTGTCTGTTATTACAAAGCCCTATTATCTTGGCAAGTTCCAAATAACCCGGCAGCAGTTTAAGGATGTTATGGGCATGGATCCAAGTAATACAAGCTATTCTAGTGGCATGGACGACCCAGTACAGTATGTAAACTGATACCATGCAATTGCCTTTTGCAATAAATTGAGCTTGTTGGAAGGTTTAACTCCTGCATATACGGTAGAAGGGGTTACCGACTGGAAAAATCGAGCTTTTGACGATATTCCTACAAGTTCAAATACAAATTGGGATAACGCCACTTGCAATTGGAATGCCACAGGCTATCGCCTACCCACAGAAATGGAATGGATGTGGGCAGCTATGGGGGCAAATAAAGATGCCCGGGCAGGAGCAATGCAAGGAGGAATAAACATAACAGGTTATAGTAAAGGCTATGCAGGACAAGGCTATGGCGCTGGTACTAGTATAGGCGACTATGTATGGTATACAAGTAATAGCTCTAGAAAAAC
>JAKPMS010000049.1 GCA_029548805.1 Spirochaetota bacterium
CCACAATTACTACAAGTTATACCGGATAAAAGAGCCTTTAGTTAACTTTGTGCATGCTGAAGCGGCAGGGCTTCCTTTATTTATGATAGAGGAAGAGTTAAAAGGCTACTATGAGGACAGAAGGTTTTTGTCTAAGCTAAAGCTAAGTGATGAAGAGAAAAGGATTTGGCTAAAGCAAGCCAAAACACCCCTTAAAGAGAAGCCTGACTATGTGCCCAAGTTTGCCAAGGTAGCTTGATATTAAGCTTTGGGGAACTACCTAAGATACCTTGAAAAAGCCGGAAGAAGCTATTGAAAAACCCTGCTTATGTCAGCGGGAAGCTCTTTAAAATAAGAAAGCCACAGGCTTTCTATCTGGTCCATGCTGGCAGAATTTTGGATGGCAAAACGCAAATGATGGCTAAAACTTAGGTTGTCGCAAAAATAAAAAAAGAAGCGCTTTGCCCTGCTAAGGTAAAATTCTTCGGGCAGGCATTTTTTTATAAGCTCCAGCATTTTTATGCCGCTTTCCATTATGTTTACATGGATGCGGAACTCGGCATCCTTTTCTTTTGCATTGATAAGGGAAAAAAGCCATGGCTGCCTTGCGGCTTCTCTTCCTATCATGATGCCAGAAGGCTTATAGTTGTCCATGGCCTTTTTGTAGTCCTGGTAAGATCTTATGTCGCCGTTGCCAATCAGCGGTATTTTTATAAGTTCGGCTAGCCTGGCTACATAGTGCCAGCGCCCTTTGCGGCGGAACTTTTCATGCTTAAGCCTGGGGTGAACAACCAGATAGTCAAGTCCCGCTTCTTCCAGGCCAATGCAAAAATTGCCAAGGCTTTCCAGGGATTCTTCATAACCTAAGCGGATTTTGGCAGACAACACAAGGCTGGGGAATAGCTTTTTTAGCTTTGCCACCAGGCTGGCGGCTTTTTGCGGATCTTTCATCCAGTATACTCCGCCTCCGGAGCGTTCAATAAAAGGGGCAGAGCAGCCAAAGTTAAGGTCGACGCCACCCAGCGGAATGCCGTTTGCAGCCCTTTCGTCATACAATTTTTTGCATGCATCTATAATGGCGTCAGCCCTGGAGTCAAAAAATTGCACTGCAGTGTTTTCCGGTTTTGGCGCAGTATCTGTAAACCATTGATCAAAGCGATTGCCATGAAGATAGCCGGATGCGCTTACCATTTCCGTATAATAACGCTCACAGCCACCAAAACCGGCAATAAGTTCTCTCAAAGCCCTGTGGCTAAGTTCCACCATGGGGGCCAGCAAAAGTTTTGGTGCGCTTACAATTGCCATAAACAGGGAGTATATTTTATAATTGTGGCTGCCGGCTAGGGTCTGTAGTACCAGTATAAATATTTAGTTCCCCAAAGATTGTTGTAAATGGCAGTTTTTATAAAAACACTGCTATATATTGTATAGGCTTGCACGATGTCATACATCATATAGTAGCAATAGCTGAAAACAACAAGATTTGGGGAACTACAAATAAAAGAAAGTCTTTTAGAGTTTCCCAATATCTATATTGAGCCTATATTATTGACTAGCGATGTACTTTTGCGGTATAAAGGCCGGGCGTGAATACCAATACTCCTCTGCAGCCTTTTAACACGGCATATTGTTATGTTGCCACTGTTTCATATAAACTGCAGCTTTGTTAATATTCCCGCCATATGTCTTAGGAGGATTTAGTGAGTGTAAAAATAAGGCTCAAGAAGTTTGGGGCAAAAAAGCGCCCTTATTACAGAATTGTTGTACTAGATTCCCGCCAGCCCAGGGATGGCAAAACCATTGACGAATTGGGTTTTTATCATCCTATAGAAAAAGAGGGCTCCCAGCTTCGCCTGAACGAGGAAAAAGCAAGAGACTGGCTGTCCAAAGGTGCCGTACCAAGCGACACGGTACGAAAACTGCTGAACAAGCAGAATATTCATCTGGGCTGAACTGCAAAAGCAGCTGTTGGGCTTAAAGCCAGACTCAGCCGAATGAAAGGGTTTTTTAATGGAAAGCGACTTGATTGAATATATCGCCAAATCTCTTGTGGATGATCCCTCTGCTGTTAGCGTAAAAACTGTTCAAACAGATGAGTCAACCGTCATTGAGCTTAGGGTAGCAGCTGATGATATTGGCAAGGTTATAGGCAAGCGGGGGCGTATAGCCAAAGCCATGCGAACCCTGCTGTCTGCCAGTGCCAACAGGGCTTCCAAAGACCTTAAGCTGCAAATTATTGACTAAAATTGAAGGAATATGCTTTGGGCCGACTGGGTGCGCCCCATGGCCTGGAAGGATTTTTGCGCTTTCAGTCTTTTTCAGGTGAATACGGACATATAATAAAATTAAAAAATGCTGCGCTCAGGTCTGGTAACAGTCAAATCATGGCAGAAATAGAGTCTGTCAAAATCTTGGGAAATTTGGCCCTTATAAAAATATCGGGTTATGACAGCCCAGAACAGGCAAGAAAACTTGCAGGCATGGAGCTGTGGGCTGACAGGAAACATGCTTCCGCCTTGGCAGAAAACCAGTATTATTATGCGGATCTTGTATCATGCCTTATAGTGAGCAAAGGCAATACGCTTGCCCAGGTGGTGGCTGTTTGCGATGGAGCCGGTTCCGCGCTGCTGGAAGTAAGAAAAACCCAAGGCGGCAGCGCCTATATACCCTTTCGCAAGGAGTTTGTTGACGAGCCCGACCTTAAAGCTGGAACCATAGAGCTGATCGCACCCTGGATTTTGGAGTAAGTGGCTTTGCATCTGGATATACTTGCCCTTTTTCCTGAAATTCTTGCCGGTTTTTTTACAAGTTCCATAATGGCAAGAGCGGTAAGCAAGGGGCTGGTTTCATACAAACTATTGAACGTCAGGGACTTTGCCAGGGACAAGCACAAGAAATGCGATGACGAGATTTTTGGCGGAGGGGCAGGCATGCTTATGCTGCCGGAACCTGTTTCTTTGGCTTTGGATCAGGTAAAAGCAGAAGCAGCCCGTGTTGTGTATTTAAGCCCTGGAGGCAGGCTTTTTAACCAGGCCTACGCCATGGAGCTTGCACAAGAAAAGCGGCTTGTGATAATCTGCGGCCGCTATGAAGGCCTGGATCAACGCATAATAGACAAATATGTAACAGACGAAATAAGTATTGGAGATTATGTGCTGTCTTCTGGAGAAACAGCAGCTCTGGTGCTTGTGGATGCACTGTACAGGCTTGTGCCGGGGGTTATACGCGGAGAATCCTTGCAGGAAGAAAGCTTTGAGGATAATCTGCTTGAATACCCCCAGTATACACGCCCGGCTGTTTATGATAACATGATGGTTCCTGAAATTCTTCTTTCAGGGCACCATGCCAATATTGCCAAATGGCGCATGAAAAAGCGGCTGGAAAAAACCCTTCTTTACCGCCCAGATCTGCTCCAGGGCAAGGGTATGGACAGGGAGCTCAGAGTTTTGATAAATGAATTGATGGAGGGCGAAGAGGCATGAACCTCATTAAAAAGATAGAAGCAGAACAGACAAAAGAACTTCCGGATGTAAAAGCCGGTGATACCGTCAGGGTTCATTTTAAAATTGTAGAAGGCAAAACGGAACGCATTCAGCAATATGAAGGCCTAGTCATTGCCATGAAGAACTCAGGTATAGGCAAAAGCTTTATAGTACGCAAAAATTCCTACGGAGTAGGAGTAGAGAGGGTGTTCCCGCTGCACTCTCCCAGGATAGAAAAAATTGAAGTCCTTAGGTGCGGGCGCGTGCGCAGAGCCAAGCTGTACTATATTCGTGACAAGATAGGCAAGAAAGCAAAAATACGTGAACTTTTGGGCGGCAGAAAGCCTCCGCTCAAATCCAGGACTGTTCGGGCTTAGGCCTTTGAGGCCAGTACAAGCCGGCAACAATAAAAACATAATACTCAAACCGAGCGCCGGAACTGCCAAAAGCATTGTATCCGGCGTAAGCGGAATTTTAACCCCCAAGCCCAGCATGCTTTTTGGCCAAAAAGCGCAAGAAAGTCAGTCGGCCAAGGCCATGGCCAAAACCAAACTGGCAGCAGAAGCCATTGGTATTAGCCCCGGGCCGGATAGCGCAATTGTACTGTCAGCCCTTATGGGAGAGGGGCTAAAACTGGACAAAGAGCTGGCAAACAGAGTACTTACTGCCTTTTTGGCCAAAAAGAAGGATCCGCTCGTTGCCAGACTTCTGGCCAGGGCAGAAGCTGCTGGCATGGAATCCGATGCGGCCATCGTAAAAAAACTGCTTTCTTTTGTTGGCGGCATTGAAGAAAAAGGCAGCCCAACAGACAGCGAAAGCGGAGCATCTCAAGAAAACAGGCAAAAAAACCCGTTCAGAAGAGATACAGATAATAATTTAGACGGAAAAGCTGAATTTGGGAAAAAAACAGATATAATTAAGCTGGCCAAAGAACTGCAATTTGTTGCCAATACTGCCCTTTTGGACAGGGAACTGCTGCAATTAAACAAAGCTGCTAAGGATGGAGGCGGATGGATAGTTATACCCTTTGATTTTGAGCTAGACGGAATGAAATTGCACGGTTTTTTCAGAATATGCTATTATGATACATATAAAATTAAAAGTTTTATAGCCGATATCCGGTTTTTGGATCAGATAAGGGTTCTTGAACTTAAAGGATTGGGTTCCAGCCCTGTAATACGGTACGGAACTCCAATAAAGGAGGAAGCCAAAAAAGTATATAGCGCTTTTTCACCCAAAATCAGAACCGAAATCATTCCCGTATACTCTGTTTACTGCACAGAACTGGAAGAACAGAAGGTTCTGCATGAAGAAGCATAATAAAAGTACCCATAAATCTGTAGCCTTGGTGTATAATGATGCTTTGCCTGCTCCGGTAATTTTGGCCAAAGGCAGGGGGCTAATGGCAGAACGCATTGACAGCATTGCAAAAGAAGCCGGAGTTCCTATTGCAATTGACCAAGCTTTGGCCGAGGGGCTGGAGCCCATGGATGTTGGAACCATGGTTCCTCCCGAATACTGGGAAATTATTGCAAAAATTTTAATTATAATAAGGAATGCGCAAAGATGAAAAAAAAGTATTCTGTTGACCGCATTTCGCCTGGCGACATTTTTACCGCCGATGCCTTTTCTGAAGGCGACATTTTATTTGCTTCTGCCGGAATACCCATAAAGGAAAAAGATTTGGAAGGCCTTTTGCGTTGGGGTATTACATTTGTTTATAGCGAAGGGAAACTGGTAGACGCAGCAAAGGATTTGGCAAATAGCAAATCCGGTTCTGTACGCATGGACAAGGACGATCCTATGGCCATGCTGTTTGGCGGAAAAGCCCCGGGAGCTTTGGATGCTGTTGTGGACAATTCCATCCTTACAGCTTATTCGGATATGGTTGCCCGGCTAAATGGCATAATGGAAAGCATTGCCTCCAATGAGAAAGTGGACAGCAAAATTATTGACAAGCTGTCGCAGGATATACTCCAACTGGTACGCGAAAAAGAATCAGCCCTAATTTCCAGTGTTATATCGCTCGATATAAAAGGCTATGATTTGGCCAGATCGGGTGTTAACAGCGCTATACTGTCTATAATGGTTGGACAGACCCTGAAACTTCCTGCGCACCGTTTGATGCATCTGGCTACAGGGGCCTTGCTGCATGATGTAGGCATGTTGCGCATCCCAGATTCCATTATCCAGAAAAAGGGAGCTTTGAGCCCGGAAGAGGCTCAGAAAATGAAGGCCCACCCGCTCATATCATACAGGATAATAACCAAAGAACTCATGTACCCTGAAGATATAGGACTGGTAGCCCTGCAGCATCATGAGCGCTGGGATGGGGCGGGGTATCCAAGAAGGGGTACTGGGCAGGCTATAGACCTTTTGGCCCGCATAGTGTCTGTTGCCGATGCATTTGAGGCCATGATCAGCCACAAACCGTACAGGGATTCCATGATGGGCTATACGGCTATAAAAAACCTTTTGTCCGACAATTCAAGACGTTTTGACCCCGATATACTAAAGGCTTTTGTAAAGAGCATAGGTATTTATCCCATCGGATCCACTGTTGTACTCAACAATGCTGCCATAGCAAGGGTTATAGATTCCCATGCGGAAGCTCCCCTAAGGCCAAAACTTAAAATAATTGTTGATGAATTCGGAAAGCACTACAAGGATGATACGGGTGATGTGCTTGATCTTCTGTCCGAAAAGACACTCTTTATAGCCAAGGCTCTTAATACAAAAGAAATAAGCCGTCAGTGAAAGAAGGGCTAAAAGCCACCGGCAAGGCATCTGAAAACATAGCAGAAGCATGGCTAAAAGAAAAAGGCTGGACCCTGCTTGCGCGCAATTGGCGTAGTGTCAAGGGCGAAGTGGACCTGATAGTCATTAAAGACGGGCTTATAGCTTTTGTGGAAGTAAAAACCGTGGATGCTTATGGCCTGGAAAGCCTGGAGCAATCCATAAGCCCCATAAAACGCAGAAGAATACTTGAAACAGCTAAACTCTTTATGCTTGCACATCGAGAATTTAATAAAGAAAGAATACGTTTTGATGTGGCGGCTGTCCGGAATGGTTGCCTGTTTCAATACTTTCCAGACGCTTTTGTGGAGCATGAATGACCATCGAACCCAAAAAAAAGTTGAGCAAAAAAAGACTTGAAGAACTTAAAGCCATGGTGCATGATGAGCGTTACATGGCAGGAGCAATTTTTCGACTAGCCACTGTATTGAGTAATCAGCTGATGGATGATTTGGGGGCGTTGGATGGCAGATTTAAACAGAGATAGCAAAAAGAGAAGCGGGCGCCACGGACGGAACAAGTCCAAAAACATGATACGGAGCGGCTTTGACCATAAGCCCAAAACTTTAAATCAACCCGCTGTAATTTGCTCTATATGCAACAAACAGCTTTTTGATATGTCCAACGCGCTGGCCAACAGGACTGACGGCACTCCAGTGCATTTTGACTGCGCCCTCGAAAAAATCAAAGCGGAAGAAACCCCTGGCCCCATGGAACATATTGCCTATATTGGCAAAGGCAGCTTTGCCCTTATTGAATACAAAGACAAGAGCATGAGCAGTTTTTTTATTAAGAGAAAAATTCCATGGGAAAAAGAAGGCGAAGAATATTCCTGGCGCAAGGATGTTTTGCACAGTTTTGAATTATAGGCAAGTTTTATATAGTTCCCAAAAGATTAGTGTTTTTCAGGATAAGCACTATATCTTGTATATAGATGCCCTGGTCTATACACTATATAGTAGCATTCTTGGTAAAAAGAGCTGTAACGCTAAGCTTTGGGGAACTAGGCAAATTTTATATAGTTCCCAAAAGATTAGTGTTTTTCGGGATAAGCACTATATATTGTATATAGATGCCCTGGTCTATACACTATATAGTAGCATTTTTGGTAAAAAGAGCTGTAACGCTAAGCTTTGGGGAACTAGTCAAGTCTTTTGACCCGCCATAAAAACAGCTGACAAATAGCTGTACCCGTGTCATATTTGTGGTATGTTCCTTTTTGAATTTGATGTAAAAACAATACTTTTCTTTCTGGCTGTTGACAATTTGGCTGCAGCTTTGGTTTTTTTTGTATATTTTTGGGCAAAGGGCTTTGTTCCGGAAGCCGGCAGGTTCATGGCCGGGGCTTTTTGCCTGGCTGTTGCCTGGTCTTTGCTGTGTTTCTGGGAGCTCAATCCCAATTTTTTTTCTGTCTACCTTGGAAACACCCTTCTGCTGGTTGGGTTCAGCCTGGTATGCCTTGCCCTTGACCTGTCTCTGGATAGTCAGCCAGCCAAAGACAGGAATTATGCCATTGTTGCTTCTTCCGGCTTTTTGATATTTCTTCCGATTGCTATATTTTCCGAGCAAATCAAGCTGATTTTGTCTTCCTACATAAATATAATTCCGTACCTTATGCTTTTTTATTCTCTGCTTAAAAACAGGAATACAAAGAACTTGCCCACCAGGGCAGCAGGAAACAATGGCATTAACAGGTCCATCTATTTGCTTATAACCGGCCTGGCCGCTTTTTCTGCCTTTTTGCTATTTTTGCGCGGGTCTTTTGCCCTGGTTATGGGTAAAAGCTTTACCCTTCTGAACCCGTCGTTTGTAAATACAATGGTATATATACCCCTGTTCTTATTTACGCCGACAGCCACAATCGCCCTGCTTCTTCTTTTAAAAGAAAAAAGCGACATAAGACTTGCAGAAAGTGAAGCCAAATACAGAACCCTTGTAGAAAGCGCAAGCGAAGGCATAAGCATTATACAGGATTCCCGCTTTGTTTTTGTCAATTCCAGCCTTGCAAAATTGCTGGGTATTTCGGCTTATGCATTGCTTGGCCTCAACTTTTCCGATTTTGTCTATGAAGAAGACAGGAAATTTCTGCTTGACAGACTAGAAAACGCTACAAGCAGCCAGGATACGGCCCATTTTTTTGACCTGAGACTCATAGATTCTTCCGGACAAGCGCACTGGATGTCCGTTCATTTTACCCTTGTGGATTGGGAGGGCAGCCCAGCCAGTTTGGGCTTGTTTACAGACATAAATGACAGAAAAAAGAATGAGGCAGTGGTAAATTCGCTATTGGCAGAAAAAGAGGCTTTGTTAAGAGAAGTGAACCATAGGGTAAAAAACAACCTGTCCATAATCATGAATCTTCTAAGCCTAGAGGCCATGAGCGCTTCGGATAAAAAACCCGAAATGGTTATAAATGATGCAAAAAACAGGCTGCAAAGCATGATGCAGCTGTATGCATTGCTGAATGAAGGCAAGGAGTATATAGATGTTTCTGCCAAAAACTTTTTTATACGGCTGGTTACAGAAATACTGGCGGTATACCCCGAGTCAAAAGAAGTCAAAATGGTTTTTGATATAGAAGACTTTAACCTGGACGGAGACAGGCTTGCTCGCCTAGGGCTTATAATAAACGAATTTATAAGCAATTCCATGAAACATGCCTTTGCCAATACTGCCAGACCGGAAATAGTGCTAAAGGCTGATTGCAACAACAAAACCTTGAACCTGAGCCTTAAAGACAATGGCCAAGGTTTTGAGTCTGGCATGGTAAGTGACGGCTTGGGTCAAAGGCTGGTTATAATGCTTGCCAAACAGCTAAACGCAAAAATTTCTGTAGACGGTACAAATGGAGCCAGTTATGTGCTTAAAATGCCCATAAACAAATAGCTATTTGTTTATAACGTGAATCGTATCAAAGCCCAGATATGGCACCAGGGCTTTTGGCATTTTAATGGAGCCGTCTTCCTGCTGGAAGTTTTCAAGTATAGCCACCAAGGCTCGGCTGATGGCAATGGCTGTTCCGTTCAGCATGTGGACGTATTTGTTCTTGCCGTCTTCATCCTTGTATTTGATGTTGAGGCGTCTGGCCTGGTAATCCGTGCAATTGGATGTGCTGGTTACTTCTCCCCACTCGCCTTCGCCGCGGCCCGGCATCCAGGCTTCCAGGTCCCATTTGCGGTAGGCGGGAGCTCCCAAATCTCCGGTGCAGGTGTCCACCACCCTGAATGGTATATCAAGGCCTGAGAAAATTTCTTCTTCTATTAGCCTTAGCTCTTCATGGGCCTTGCCCGAATCTTCCGGCAGACAATATATAAACATTTCCAGTTTGGTAAACTGGTGGACCCTGTAAAGGCCTTTGGAAAACTGCCCGGCGGCTCCGGCTTCCCGCCTGAAACAATGGGAAAGGCCGGCCATTTTTACCGGAAGCTCCTCTTTTGCAAATATTTTGTCGGAGTAATAGCCCCCAAGCGTAATTTCTGCAGTGCCAACAAGGCAGCTGTCCTCTCCTTCCAGGGCATATACATTGGATTCCGGTCCTCTTGGGTTAAAGCCTATGCCTTCCAGAATTTCCATTTTTGCTATATCAGGAGTAATAAAGGGCGTAAAACCTTTTTTTACAAGTATGTCCAGGGCATATTTTACCAGAGCCAGCTCAAGAAAAACGCCTTGGTTTTTAAGATAATAGAACTTGGTACCTGAAACCCTGGTTCCCGCATCAAAGTCAATGATATCCAGTTCCTGCCCCAGCTGGACATGATCTTTGGCAGCAAAAGAAAAAACAGTCGGAGACCCAACTTGTTTGACTTCCGTGTTGTCCTTGTCTTCCTTGCCCTTTGGGGCATCAGGGTGAGCCATATTGGGAATTTTTCTGAGTTCCGTATCCAGCTGCAAGTCCAGGCCGGACAGTTCGGACTCCATGGCAGCTATATTGTCCTTAAGGCGTTTGCCTTCCGCTATCAGGGCA
Source organism: Spirochaetota bacterium (assembly GCA_029548805.1). Taxonomy (GTDB): domain Bacteria; phylum Spirochaetota; class Spirochaetia; order Treponematales; family UBA12059; genus SZUA-370. The sequence goes on from JAKPMS010000049.1 coordinate 10,222, forward strand.
TTTCTTTTGTCTGCTTCCAGTTTGCCCTTCATGGCCGCAGAGTTTTCGTTTCTGGCCCTGCGTTCATCTTCCAGCTTTTTAATAAGCCCGTTGCGTTTTTCATAAAGGGCTACTGTAAGCTCCGCATCAGCCTTCATATAGCGGTCTGCAATATTTTTTATTACAGCTTCCAGATTGTCTTTGATGAATTTTGGGTCAAGCATAATTGGTAATGATAAAGAAAATACTGTTTTAATGCAATCCGATAAATTTGCGTCTTGCTCATGGCTCTATTGTATTTAGTTAGCCATGTTTGATACCATGCAAGCATGAAACTGGAAATAAACCCCAGGGGCAATGGCGCTTGCCCCATATGCGTAAACGACAAAAATTGCCGTATACAGCGCAAACTTGCAGAAAACATGGACGAACTGGCTTCTTCGGAAGAAGAAGGCTTGGAAATCGTCATTTATTCCTGTCCATACTTTAAAGAGAAGCTGATACCGTGACAGACAAAATTGACTTTGTTCTATCCCGCTTCAAGGAACTGGAAGATATTGTGTCCGATCCGGAGCTTGCAAGAAATTCCACCAGGCTAAAAGAAGTAATGCGGGAGAGGGCAAGGCTGTCAGAAATAATAGAAGCCCACGACGAATGGAAACGCATAAGCCGGGAAATTTCCGGTGCAAGAAGTATAGCCAGCGAAGAAAGCGACCCTGAAATACGGGAGCTAGCCAAAGAAGAGCTTTCCAGCCTGGAAGAAGAGCAGGAGCTTGCAGAAACAAGGCTTACCGACTTGCTTATACCAAGAGACCCCCTGGATGACAAGGATATAATAGTGGAAATCCGCGCAGGCACCGGGGGAGAAGAAGCAGCCCTATTTGCTGCCGACCTGTTTCGCATGTATTCACACTATGCAGATGACAAAGGCTGGAAAATCGAGCTTATGTCCAGCTCAGAAACGGGGCTGGGCGGTTTTAAGGAGATCATATTTTCTGTTGACGGCAATCAGGCTTACGGTAAATTGCGCTGGGAGTCGGGAGTACACAGGGTGCAGCGTGTTCCGGCTACAGAAGGTTCCGGCCGCATACATACCAGCGCCGTTACTGTGGCGGTTTTGCCGGAAGCAGAAGAAACAGAAGTGGATATTCACCCTGAAGAACTAAGAATAGATGTAATGCGTTCCGGCGGCCCCGGCGGGCAAAGCGTAAACACTACAGATTCGGCAGTACGTATTACACATCTGCCTTCGGGCATAGTGGTGCATTGCCAGGACGAAAAAAGCCAGATAAAAAACAAGGCCAAGGCCATGCGCATACTAAGGGCCAGACTTTTTGAAATAGAAGAAGAAAAGAAAAAGGCGGAAAGAGCGGAAGAAAGGCGGGGACAGATAGGTTCCGGAGACCGCTCCGAACGCATAAGGACCTATAATTTCCCGCAAAACCGCGTTACAGACCATCGCATAGACCTTACCCTTTACAAACTGGATTTGTTTATGCAAGGCGACATGGATGACATTATCCAGGCTTTGGCCATTCACGCACGTGAAGAAGCCATGAAGGCTAAAGCCTTGTGAGCCCCATAAGCGGCTTGCCTGCATGACCATTCGGGCAGCTCTACTGGAAGGCTCCGGGTTGCTAGGGAAAGCTGGTCCGGACACGCCTTTTCTGGACGCTGCCCTGCTCCTTGCGCATGTTCTTGATTTTTCCCGAACCAGGCTTCTGGCAGCCATGCCGGAAGAACTGCCTGCAGAAAAGTTTGAAAAGTTCATGGCACTTGTAAAACGCAGGGTTTCCGGAGAAGCAGTAGCATATATAATCAGGGAAAAAGAGTTTTTCGGGCACAGCTTTTATGTTGACTACAGGGTGCTAGTGCCCAGGCCGGAAACCGAGCTTTTGGTTGAACATGCCATAGAAGTACTGGAAAACGCTGGAAAAAGCGGTACGGAAGCTGCAATATGCCATGACGCTTTCTGCGGCTCCGGCTGTGTAGGGCTTTCCATTGCCCGCAAATGCCCCGGTATAAAAATGGGGCTTTCCGACAAGTCTTTGGATGCGCTTGAAGTATGCAAAATAAATGCCAAAAAACTGTTTGGACAGGATCACCATATTGGCATCAGTTTTGGAAACATACTTGCAGCTGCCCCTGGCGGGCTTGCCCTTGTTACAGCCAACCCCCCGTATGTGGAAGCCTCTTTTGTGGACGAAATGGAAAAAGCCGGCAGCTTGGAGCCAAGGCTTGCACTGGATGGGGGAGCCGCTGGGCTGGATTTGTATCCTTCAATTGCAAAAGAAGCTTTTAAGAAGCTAAATCATAATGGAAGCCTGCTTTTGGAGATAGGCGACAAGCAAAGCGGTTTTGTTAAAGCTATACTTGAAGAAGCAGGCTTTATAAAGCTTAAGCTTGTAAAGGATATGGCAGGCATAGACAGACTCGTTATGGGGACAAAGCCATGATAAAAGAAGAAAGCTTTGAAAATGAGCTGGCCCGTTTTTCTTCTCTTGATACAGAAAAAATAAAAGCTGCCCATGCTTGGGCAGAAGAGCTGCATAAGGGCAGCCTTAGGGCATCGGGCGAAGCAACTGTAACCCATCCGGAAAGGGTGGCTGCCATACTTGCAGCCATGGGTATGGATGTGGACAGCGTAATAGGCGGACTTTTGCACCAGGCAGTGGAAGACGGGCTTATTAAATGCAAAATGGTGGAAGAACGTTTTGGTGAAAGGGCAGCCAGCCTAGTGGAAGAGTTGTCCAAAATGTCCAGCCTAAAGGCAAAAAACAAGACCATCCAGGCTGCGGAAACCATAAGAAAAATGCTTTTTGCCATGACCAGGGACATAAGGGTGATAATAATCAAGCTGGCAGACAAGCTTGACAACATGAGAACCCTTAAATGGCTCCCGGAAGCCGACAGAAAACGCATTGCTGCTGAATGCCTGGACATATTTGCGCCTTTGGCAAACAGACTGGGCATAAGCTGGATGAAGGACGAATTTGAGGACCTAGCCCTAAAAGAGATAAACAGGGAAGCTTTTGACCAGATAAAGCTATTGGTTGCGGCAAAAAAGACCGAGCGGGAAGCCTTTTTGCAAAAGGCAAGAGCAGAACTTTCTAAAGAAGCTGCCAAAGAAGGCATGCACATAGATGTCATGTCCAGGGCAAAACACTTTTATTCCATTTACCAGAAAATGAGAAAAAGAGCCAAGGGCTCGGATGAATTATATGACCTTTCCGGAATCAGGATTTTGTGCAATACAGAAAATGACTGTTATGCTGTTCTGGGCATTGCACACAATCGATGGAAACCCATAGAGGGGCGTTTCAAGGACTATATAGCCATGCCCAAGTCCAATGGTTATCGCAGCCTGCATACCACAGTGATGGCACAGGATGGCAATCTACTGGAAATACAGATACGTACAAAAGAGATGCACAATGTTGCCGAGTATGGAGTTGCATCACACTGG